>DATDIX010000205.1:0-8164 GCA_036520835.1 Chitinophagaceae bacterium
CATCACTTCATTCAGGAATACCTCGGTGCCTTCCAGCGTACCGCCATAAAACTCCGGTTTCTCTGCTTTCAGGTAGGCGTAGTATTTCTTTTGTTGCTCCAGGTCTTTCCTCACATCCTTTCTTACTTTTTCAGCCAATTCTGTTTTGCCGGCTTTATAGCAGGCTTCCAGGTATATCAGTCCTGTTTGATTGTGACTGTTGAAACGGCTGACCATGCCATAAGGCAGGTTCTCCGGGAGAATGCCGGCCTCCGCTTTTTCCAGCAGTTTTTTGGCTTCATCCATTCTTCCCTCATCGGCCAGGTTACCGGCGGCTTCTGCATAAATGGAACGAATATTCAAAAGATGGCGGCGGTTCTCTTCATCAAAATAAACTCCTTTCTTCGCTGCATTACCAAACCCAAATTTATTCATCAGGTTATCGAAGATGACGGCGTTATTATTATCCCTTATTTGTGTGCCGCCAAGATTGGTCCTGTGGAGTTGTTCTAATTCGCTGATCTTTCTTTCTATTTCCCATTTGTTCTGGGGGAATTTATTAACGACCGGGACGAGGCGATAAGACAAGCCGTCTTTGCGCAGGTATTGGCCAAAACCAAGATCACCGATCGCAGCCGTAAAGTAAATGGGTCTTTTCCATTTATTGGCAGCGATGATATTTAATATGATGACATCATTACGATAGATACCACCTTCCAGTTTACTTTGCGGCAGTTCGATGAGCATTTGAGGCAAAACATTGTCGTCGGGATTCACGGTTCCGTTCTTCCGCACTTCAACTGAATCAACTGCCACACTTAAACGGGAAACCGGGAAATAAGTGGGGCCAACATCTCTTTTCGTTTCAGGGTCTTCTACCCGCCTGCCCAGCACTTCGTTGCCCATTACATATTCCAATGGATAGAATGCATCTTTATCTGCATTGGGATCTAAGCGATACCTGAAATACTCCCGGTTATGCCCTTCTATCTGTTCCGGTGTCCATATCACATCTACCGGGTCAGCATCGTTCACTTTATAACGAAGCTGATTGATATACCAGTCAATTCCAAGCAAGCTGTTATTGATGATGCGTATATCTTTTCTTACTCCTTCTACTTCCTGTGCATACCACAAAGGATAAGTATCGTTATCACCAAAAGTGAAGATGATGGCATTGGGTGCACAGCTTTCCAGGTAGTCTTTTGCAAGGTCTGGCGCCAATGTTTTACTGCTCCTGTCATGATCGTCCCATTCCTGCTGTGCCATAAGTACCGGGGTAATGAGGCAAATAACGGCTGTTGAAATGTTCAGCAATCCGCCGTTTTGCCCACCTGACGAAATAGCCCTCACCAGGTAAGTAACACCCGCAGTAAACAAAGCAAATAAAGCCGTGATGAATAAACCGCTGAGCAGAGTGCCAACAGGTGTTCCCCGCAATGAACTCATGATTGTGATCAGGAAGGTCAAAACGGAGCCATATATAAGTAAATTGGAAAAACCTTTTTTGTCTGTCTTATCACGGGCCATTTTTACAAAAGCCACTACAGCTAACCCGATCCAGATAGCAAATGCATAGAACGATCCTACATACGCATAGTCCCTTTCCCTTGGCTGGTTGCCCGGCTGGTTAAGATATATTACCACGGCAATACCTGTCATAAAGAATAACAGGAAACTGACGAACCAGTCTTTCCGGTTTCGCAGGAACTGGTATACGCAGCCAACAATACCAAGAATAAAGGGCAGCATGTACAATTTATTATTCGCTTTATTATTCTTTAAGCTGTCCGGGATTTTACCCTGGTCGCCCAGGCGGTTGTTGTCAATGATCGAAATACCGGAGATCCAGTTTCCATCCCGCACATTTCCCAAGCCCTGGATATCGTTTTGTTTGCCGGCAAAATTCCACATGAAGTAACGCCAGTACATCAGGTTCATCTGGTAGGTAAAGAACCATTCGGCATTATCTGCATAGGTGGGTGCAAACATCTGCCGGCCTTCATCATCCGGTACTTGTTGAAGGTTCAGCCATTGTATATAAAAGTTGAGGTGATTCTGATCGTTGCTCCTGTCCCAGATACGGGGAAAAAGTTGCTTGTCGGAACTTCTGAATTTAGGCTGCCTGTCTATCCCGGTCGGGATATAGCTGTCTTTACCTCTTACATACTTCATTTCACCGTCTTCAAAATCTATGTTTCCGGGGTTGTTGGGGTCTTCAGCATATCTTGCCCCGATGTGCGGTCCGTATACGATAGGTGCACTGCCATATTGTTCACGGCTCAGGTAATAAACAAGGTTGATCGGATTATCAACATTGTTCATATCAATGGCTGGATTGGCGTTAGAACGTATCAGGGCAGTGAAGTACATGAAATAGCCGATCATGATAAACGCATAACACCACAGGCTCAGTTTTAATACCCGCAAACCTGCAGGTTTAAGAAAATAACCTGCCAGTGTAGCAATACCTGCTGTTAAGAGAAATTTAGCCACTTTAGTTATGCCATCTCCCAGGCTTATAAAGAAGGGTAAAGCGGACAAGCCAAGGAAAAGAATGAACCAGGTGATAAGTTTTGCTTTCGTGATATTCTTTTCATTGAAACGCAGCGCCCAGATGATGACCGCTGCCAATGCAAGGAAGTAAATAGTAAAGCCAGAAAAGAATGGCATCTTCAAAGAGTTCACAAAGAACACATCAAAGAGACCGGCTGCTTTCATGGAATATTGAATAACGGCTACCTGGACGACGCCTGTAATAAGACAGCCGATAACAAAAGCGCTGATCAGTTCACGTATCGCTTTGTATTTCCAGTAAATTCTTACCAATGCGACAATTATCCCTATGAACCCCGTGATCATGGCAATACCTACCAGGTCATTTTCCCTGTTCAGCAAATTGGCAACGACCAGCAAAAGCACAATACCGCCGGCAACAATGGCATCCCAGATCAGTACCTGGTCTTTTTTGAATACATCAGCATCGTTCTTATAAGGCTCATATTTGAAATATCTCCTGAAATAATAGATCATTACAATGGCCGGGATACTCAGGAGGTTCAATAAGTGAACGCCGATAGAAAGACCCATCATAAAGAAAAGGAAAATGATCCAGCGGTCGGCCCTTGCCCTTGCGCCAATATCGTTGCCTGCATGTTCATCAGCATGTTCCCATTTCAGCATGGCCCAGAACACCAGTGCCGTGAAGAAAGAGGATAAGGCATACACCTCACCTTCCACAGCGCTGAACCAGAATGAATCGCTGAAGGTATAGGCTAAAGCACCCACCACACCTGCTGCCATGGTAGTGAATAATTGCTGGCTGGTCAGGTGTTCGCCAACAGCTACAAACATTTTGCGGGCAAAATGGGTAATGCTCCAGAAAAGAAATAATATGGTAGCGGCGCTGGCCAGTGCACTCATAAAGTTCACGGCATTGGCAGCGGTCATATCCTTATCACCAAAAAGGATGATAAAGAAACGGCCGAGGAGTACGAATAAAGGTGCGCCGGGAGGGTGGGGTAACTGCACTTTGTCAGCACTGGCGATAAATTCGCCGGTATCCCAAAAACTTCCCCGGGCTTCACGGGTAAGCATGTAGGTAGCAAGCGCAATAAGGAATACGGCCCAACCGGTAAGATTATTGACTTTTCTGAAGTTCATAATAAATAAATGATTTTGATATGGCCCCTGTAATCCTGAGCTCTGGGTTTATCGGAGAGTAAAGGATCGGGAGTCGCAAAAATAGGAGATTTCAGTTCACGGAGGGAAGTTTCTGGCCGCCAATTCGTTAATAATGAGGACGGAGGTCAGAGATCGGAATCCGGGAGCCAGGAGTCGGGAGCCAGGAGTCGGAAGTCGGGAGTAAGAAGGTACAGCAGGTTCAGGTTGTTCTTTCGGCCAATGGCGCCATTCCTCAATTCATCAATGTCTTATTCGAAATAAACACGTACCGTTTGGTAAAAAAGTTGCGTCTGCATAATACCCGATACCTGTGTTGATTTTTCTGAAAAGCCTTTTAGACCAAACAAACCGGCTGCATTGCCTTTATTAATAGCTATCTCCAGGTAACCGGCGCTGTTGAAAAGAGCCAGTTTTTCCCCTTCGCTTACATCGGCATAGGTTTCGCTGATGCGGTCGATCACTTCATCTCTTTTAAAAACGATACGGAAACTTCTGCCTTTGCGTTGTTCTTCAAATTGCTCACGGGTGATATTGACAATGACATTTTCAAAATTGTCAATAAAGATGATCTGTCCTTCGATCCAGTTATTATCCAGCAGCGGCCGTAAATGATTTTTTTCCCGGTAGACGGCATCGGCCACGCCGATATTTTTTATCGATCCGCCCTGTATCAGTTGGTTAACTGTTTTGCCCATGATACCGGCGCAGTAAAGCGTATTCTTGGTCGCTGTTTTATCCAGCGGTATGCCGATCACCATTTCAGGTGTTTCTTCCAGTATCATATTCAGCAGGCCATTGTCGGCGCAAAGCAAGTATTGGTTCTTATGAAATGCCAGCAGCAGTTGCTCCGGCTTTTTTTCAAACAGGTTGACCAGTATGATATGATAGCTGAATTCGGGAAAACTCTTAATAGCGCTCCGGCATATATAAGCCGCCTGCGGGTAATTAAAGGGAGAGATGTTATGGGAAATGTCAACAATATTGAAGGCAGGGTTGATCTGTAATAACTGCGCCTTTACTGCACCAACAAGATAGTCCTGGTGGCCGATGTCTGAAGTAAGGGTTAGCAAAGGCATAGTTAGTAATGAGAAATAAGGAATTTAAAATTAAAAATTAGAAAGTGAAAACAGGGTAATGCCTTAAACTTTCTGATTTCTTATTCCTCATTTTTAATTTCTGATTTTATTTAACAAGCTTTCCATCTTTAAAAAAGAATTTATGCACCAGTTTGTCCGCAAGAGCCGGGAAAAATTTATTCAAAAAAATGGTTTGTTTGCCGGTAAAAGTCATCACCAATGTTCTTTTCTTTTTCTGTACAGCCCGCAGAATATGATGAGCACATTCTTCAGCCGTCATCATGCTGCCTTCATCCATCGGGCTTTCGCCCTGTGAAGCGCCGTCTTTATTCAAGGCTGCATGACGGATATTGGAAGCGGTAAAACCCGGGCATACCCACATTACATGCACGCCATCTTCCATCAGTTCCGTCCTGATAGCTTCCAGCCAGCCCTGCAATGCAAACTTGGAAGCTGAATAACCGTTTCTGCCGGGCAGGCCGCGGTAGCCGGCAATAGAAGAAACGCCAACGATCGTTCCTTTTCTTTCAATGATCGAGTTTAACGCATATTTGGTGCAATAGACGGCGCCAAAAAAATTAATCTCCATCACTTTGCGGATCACATCAAGGCTGGCTTCTTTCAGCAAGGCCCTCATGGAAATGCCGGCATTGTTGATCAGGATATCAACGCCGCCAAAGAATTTGATAGTGGTTTCTATTAAACGCCTGCAATCATTTTCGTTACTTACGTCGGCTACCATGGTATGAAGAGGAGAGGATGGGAAGGCCGATTGCAAACGGTAGAGTTTATCATTATCGCGGCCACAGGTAGCCACTTTGGCGCCGGCATTCAGCAATTCTTCGACAAGGGCTTTGCCAATGCCATCGGTTCCGCCGGTCACGATCACCACCTTATCTTTAAAATAGGACGACATCAAAAATTTGTTTGACGCAAACCTACTTTAAAAAACAGCAATTATTTTAAAGCAGGGTGTATTCCTTTGCAAATCAACAAAGAGATATTTAACCGGGAACGAGAAATTTTTGGTATGAAAGCCCTGAGCCCGTATTTTTGCACTCCCAAAAACGAAGGGGTTCCTTTGTCGATGGGAAGCAGGTTGATCTCGTAGCTCAGTTGGTAGAGCACAACACTTTTAATGTTGGGGCCCTGGGTTCGAGTCCCAGCGGGATCACGGAAAGTCTGAAGTAATTCAGACTTTTTTATTATAAGATATTTGGACGAGAAGTTTATCCCGCCGAAAGGGGGGAAGTCCCAGCGGGATCACTGAAAGTCTGAACAATGTTCAGGCTTTTTCTTTTATAAAACTTCCGGGATGCCGCCAGTACCATTATCAATCCCATGTTTCATGGATTTTGCCTGAAAATATTGACATTCGGGGAAATATTCTCATAGACGAAAGCCAGATGAAAGACCCGGAAATGGTAAATGTAAACAGGTATCTATAATTGTTTTGTACGAAACAGACTTGTAAATCTGCTGAAAAACCATTTAGTGTAATCAAGACGATCCTGACCGCATTTAAACTTGTTTTGTTATACCTGGTACCCCTTTATGAACCATAAAATAATTACATCATGGAAAAAATTACCCGCCTTTTTTTTAACTCCGTAAGCGCATCATGTAAGTTCATGTTCGCCATAATGACCTGCCTGCTTGTTGGAATGATAGCAAAGGCGCAAAAGGATTCCCTGGTGCTGAAAAACGGAAATGTAATTGTTGGCGAGATCAAATCCATGGACAAGGGTGTACTGGTCATTGAAACGAGTTACTCGAAAAGTGACTTTACCATTGAATGGGACGGTATAAAAGAAATTTATTCCAAGAGCAGGTTCCTGATCACTTTAAAGAATGGAAACAGGATAAACGGAACATTTAAATCAGTTGAATCAGGAAGTAAAATTGAAATTACAGGAGAAGACGGGGAGAAAACGGAAACAATGCTGGAAGAAATGGTTTACCTGAAAGGGCTGAAATCAGATTTCTGGAGCCGGGCCTATGGCAATATCGACCTGGGAATAAATATTACCCGTGCAAATAACCTGCGGCAGTACAGCGTACGGAGTAGGTTTGGATACCTGGCGGATAAATGGCAGATAGATTTTTTCTACGATGATATCCGGTCAAAGCAGGACAGTGTGGCTAATACCAAACGAACAGAAGGAGGTATTGCCCTGAAATATTTTTTGCAAAAAGACTGGTATGTGAATACCTCGGTGAATTTTCTTTCCAATACCGAGCAGGCATTGAAACTAAGAACAACCGGGAAACTTGGAGCAGGTAAATATGTAGTACATACGAATAAAAAATATTGGGGTCTTGGAGCCGGGGTGGCTTTTAATAATGAAAGTTTTACCAATGATACAGAAGGCCGGAACAGTCTCGAAGGTTATTTCGGCACCGAGCTTAACCTGTTTGATATCGGTGACCTGAGCCTGCTGAGTAACATTTATGTCTATCCGAGTTTTACAGAAAAAGGCAGGTGGCGTACTGATTTTACCTTTGATACCAAGTATGATCTGCCCCTCGACTTTTATATTAAACTGGGGATTACCTTAAACTATGATAACAGGCCTGCTATCGTGGGAAATGAAACGGATTATGTAATTGTCTTTTCGGTGGGTTGGGAATTATAGCAGCAACTCCGAAGAATTGGTTGACCTGGGTTGTACTCCATTCAATAAAAACTGGTGAGAACGTTTCATTAAAACTAAAGAATAATCCATTTGCCCATGATTGCTACTGCATAGTCAAAACATAAGTTAGTAAGTCCCGCTTATCAAAAGGGATACGCAACCCTGATCCCAGGAATTATTTTTCCCCTTTTTTCAGAAAATAAAGACTTAAGGCGATCAACAGGATTGCACCGGGCAGTATCAGGGTAATAACACTCATTTCAACACCCTGCATTCTCTTTTCAGAAAGACCGGCCAGAAAATTTATTACAAGGGTAGTCAGGATGGCTTCCCACAATATCACTTTCAGTTGCACAAAGCTTTTTATTCTTAACCATTCCGGCAGGTTGACAGGCAGTGCAGTTTCTGCCTTATCGTTGAAAAGCATCAGGATCCCCAGTGAGAATACAAACAATACAATGGCGACCAGGAAAAGATCAACGGCCTTGAGCAGGCCAACGGCCATGGGGCCTGCTACGAAATCTTCATCAGCGGAAGTGAGGAAAGAGAATGAGTGTATAAAATCGTATATCCCCAGGAGCGTTAATACTATTCCGGCTGCAAATACCAGCAGGGCAATGACGCTGATAATGACCTTTAATGTTGTAGATGTGGATTTCATTCAGGAATGTTTGAAATGTTTTTCAGTATGATCTTGTTTATTTAATGAGCTCATATATTGTTGCACCCGCTGCAGGAAAAATGAAGCGGATGAAAACCCGGCGCCTGCTTTTAAATATACAAAAAATA
>DATDIX010000206.1:0-6182 GCA_036520835.1 Chitinophagaceae bacterium
CTTTGATCTGAAGTAATATTCCAGGTGCCTGAAATAGGTTTTTGTGCAGAATTAAGGCTTAACTCCAATTGAGTAGTAGGATTCATACCAATACCTACCTGGCCGGTTCCCAGTTCAATAGCCATTCTTGTAATTCCATTACCAATGAAATTGAATTGATCTGTAGCATCCTGGTATTGCAGGCCATAATTTGTGAAGCCCGGGCTATGAGCCACTACCATTATATTATTTGATGTTACTCCCTGGAACATATACATCATATTGTCCACTCCATTCCTGTATTGTACTTCCCCTCTTCTGTTTACCATGAAGCTATCTGCTACAGAAAATAATGAATCAGGAGTAGTCGTTCCGACACCTACTTTCGTATCGGTCGTAGCTCCATTTATTCCATTAATGCTTCCGAGTACCATGCTGTTACTGGCATCAGCACGGGCATAAGCGCCGATAGCAGTTGCATTAGTGTAATTTGAGCTTAAAGTATTGGCCATGTATCCAACGCCGGTATTATACGAACCGCTATTATTATTTGACAAGGCGCTATCTCCGATGGCAGTATTCCGATTGCCGTTAAAATTGAATCCTAATGCATAGTGTCCAACAGCGCTGTTGTAACTGCCAGTGGAGGCATTGTTCAGCATTGAATAAGCACCAATGCCAATATTGCCGTTTCCGCCGTTGAAATACATGGCGCTGTCCCCTATAGCAATATTATGGTTGCCTGTTGTGCTATTTACCAATGCTCTTGTTCCCACCCCGATATTGCCGTTGCCGGTCGTGTTATTATATAATGCACCAAGCCCAACCGCTGTATTGCTTTTGCCGGAAGTAGTATACGTAAGAGTTTCTGAGCCGAGCCCGGTATTTTCGATCCCCCGTAATGTGTCAGTGCCATAGCCCGATCCGCTGTTCCATCCCACAAATGTATTGGCAGTGCCAATATTTCTCCAGCCGGCATAAGCGCCGATAGCCGTGGTGCGGGTAAGCAGGTAGGTATTATTGATATCAAAATTGGTACTGCCTGATGCGTAGATCCCGATAGCCGTATTCTGAGCGCCGCCGGCTGCCATCATAGCCCCTCTGCCGATGGCTATATTCTGGTTGGCCGAATCGGCAAATTCATGAGCGCCTACACCGAGAACAACATTCTCAAAAGGGTTTTTAGAATAACGCAAAGCCCTCCAGCCTAACACGGAATTATTAATACCGCTTGTATCATAGAACATGGATTCATATCCTACGCTGGTATTGTTGTAATTGTATTTATGATTGAACATGGCATTGGTACCTAAAGCTGTATTACCATTACCGGTCAGGTTATTTCGCAGGCTCGAAACACCAACAGCAGTATTAACCGTTCCGCTCACGTTCTGATTCATGGATACATACCCTACTGCCGTATTGTATACCCCGGATGTGTCGTTCCGAAGGGTACTGGCGCCAATGGCAGTATTCCCGTAATAACGGGTCAGCCTCAATGCATCATTACCTACGGCTGTATTGCTGTTAACGTTGGTACCGATTCCCTCTGCTTCGTACATAGCTGCATTCCCGATTGCAGTATTATTCACCGCCTGTGTTGCTTTGCTTAGTGAATAACTACCCAACGCTGTATTAGCCCCGGTTGAAGTCATACTGTCCATACTTAAATAACCAATCGCAGTATTAGGATAAGTAGCGGTGGTATTGCCGAGTGCACCGCTCCCGATGGCCACATGCCGGCCTCCATTGGATATTTTTGATAAGGTCTTATAACCTACACCCACATTATCGCTCCCGTATGCATATGTCATAGATGAATCACCGATCGCCACATTTCTTTTATAAAAAGCGTTGCCCGGGTCGTCAGAAGTAAAATAACCCTGGCCCCGCAATGCATGATAACCTATTGCAACATTCTTATTGCCTGTATTGGCATGGAGTCCGCTTTGGTAGCCCAGGTAGGTATTTTCAGTGCCAAATTCTGAATTAGTTTGCAGGTAGCTGTTGTAATAACCAGCATTAAATCCTACCGCCGTGTTATTATCCCGTTTATTCAGATAGAGTGAGCTTGTACCTATTGCTATATTATTACTGGCACTGTCATTTGATCTCAACGCCCATAAACCAAGCCCGATATTGCCACTTCCTTTTGTGGCAGCTTCCATAGCACCGGGACCCAAAACCACATTAATATTTCCTTCCCGCATAGATGCCAGCGCATAATGACCCATGGCAACATTTTGTCCACCGGTAGTAATATTCATCAATGACCGGGCGCCGATACTCGTATTGGCGCCGCCGGTTGTTAAACCAGCCTGTCCTTTTTGTGAATAGTAACCCAATGCGGTATTTTCACCGCCGGTAGTATTGTTAGCCATAGCGCTGTCGCCTATCGCTACATTATAATTGATCTCATTGTTAAATAAACCGGAACCTTTGCCGATAAAATAAGAACCGATTCCCGGGTTCAACTGTCCCATCCATGTATTGTTGTACCGGAGCATGATAGGTTTGGAATCCAGCGTTCCCAAAAAATTGATCGTCGAATCTGTACCCGCATTGCCGGTAATAAGCCAGCCCATTGCGGAGGATGCATTAGACAACCATACCCAACTTGTTCCATTATAATAATGAAAGCCCGTACTGTCAGGTCCCGACTGAAATATTAACAAACCGGTAGCGGGTTGATAGATCAGGTTACGTTCTGTCTTTGTCATTCTCGGTACCAATACGCCTTTCGTCGTGCTTTTTACATCCAGGATCGCACTGGTGTCGGCGATGCTGCCGTCGGTGTTGATGCTGAATGATTGTGCGTTTAATGACATGGAGATGCTTATGATAGCAACCATGAGAAAAGGGGATCTTCTCATAAAAAATTATTGCAGTTTAGGATTTTGTTGACGGGCCGGAAAAAGAAATGCACAGGGCCGGAAGATGAATCCTAAATTAGACCATAATGAAATACCGGAGACCCCCTTTTTGTGGTATTTTCTCAGGTGTGAATAAATTCCAGGGCAAATGAAAAACTGAACAGAATTTAATTCATGTTTATCAGCTTTGGCTGGACTGAAAATAAAATGAAGAAAGCTAAATGACTAACCTAATTCCGGGTAAAGCGGGAACCGGTTCATAAATTCTTTTACTTCAGCTTTCACAGAGCTGATGATCTTTTCATCATCGGCATTCATCAGCACTTTATCTATCAGGCCTACGATAGCTTCTACATCTTTCTCTTTCATGCCGCGGGTGGTAACTGCAGGAACACCAACACGGATACCTGATGTAACGAAAGGAGACTTATCGTCGAAAGGAACAGAATTTTTATTGAGTGTAATATGGGCTTTGTCCAATGTTTCCTGTGCTTTCTTGCCCGTAATATTTTTATTCCTCAGGTCGATCAGCATTAAATGATTATCTGTTCCATTGCTGATAAGATGGTAGCCTTTTGCGACAAATGCTTTGGCCATCGCCTGCGCATTGCTGATGACCTGTTTGCCATACGCTTTAAAATCTTCGGATAATATTTCACCAAAAGCGATCGCTTTTGCGGCAATGACATGTTCCAATGGCCCGCCCTGTGTGCCGGGAAATACTGCCAGGTCAAGCAGTTGGCTCATGGTACGGGTATTTCCTTTTGGATCTTTGATGCCCCAGGGGTTTTCAAAATCATGGCGAAGCATGATGATTCCGCCACGGGGACCACGTAATGTTTTATGTGTAGTGGACGTGATGATATGACAATGTTCAAAAGGATCATTCAATAAACCGGTTGCGATCAGCCCGGCAGGATGAGCGATGTCAGCCATGATCACAGCGCCGATCTTATCGGCTACTTCACGTATGCGTTTATAATCCCAGTCGCGGCTGTAAGCAGAAGCTCCGCAGATGATCATCTTTGGTTTTTCTTTCACCGCTGTTGCTTCGAGGTGATCATAATCAACCAGTCCTGTTTCTTTTTTTACTCCATAAAATAATGCCTGGTAATTCTTGCCGCTGAAATTAGCGGGGCTTCCATGTGTTAAGTGACCACCCATACTGAGATCAAGGCCTAACACTTTTTCCCCCGGTTTTACACAAGCAAGGAATACGGCTGCATTGGCCTGCGCACCACTATGCGGCTGCACATTTGCCCAGGAAGCGTTGAAAATTTTCTTTAACCTTTCTATGGCGAGTGTTTCTATTTCATCCACTACTTCACAACCGCCATAGTACCTTTTACCGGGGTAGCCTTCCGCATATTTATTGGTAGGCACAGTGCCCATTGCCTCCATCACCTGCAGGGAGGTAAAATTTTCAGAAGCGATAAGTTCGATACCCTGGCGCTGGCGGTCCAGTTCTTTGCGGATGAGATCAAAAACGAGTGTGTCTTTTTGCATGATGAAGTTTCAGGCGGTTAAGAAGTTTCAAAGGTTTAAGAAGTTCAGGAAGCTTGAGTAAAAAGAGTTTTTTGCATTAAGAGTTAACTCTTTAAACATATTGAACTTCTTAAACTTTTTAAACTCTTTGGGATTTTTTTGCAAAAATAAGTCTGCAAAGAATGTGAGGTGATTTATTTAGAAATTTTTATTCATTGAAAATTCACTACTTTCACGGGCTTTTTAACAATCAATGAAGGCAATCATACCAGTAGCAGGAGCAGGCACCAAGCTGCGTCCACATAGTTATACTCAACCCAAGGCACTCATTCCGCTGGCAGGCAAGACGGTACTCAGTATCATCATCGACCAGTTGCGGGAAGCAGGTATCAATGAATTTGTTTTTATTGTAGGTTATCTCGGCGATAAAATCAGGGATTATGTAGAGGCCAAATATCCTGACCTGCATGCGCATTATGTGCAGCAGATAGACAGGCAGGGGATCGGTCATGCCATTAACCTGGCAAGGGGCATCGTAAATAATGAAGAAGTTTATGTGGTGCTTGGAGATACCATTTGTGAGTATGATGTGAAGGAAGTGGTGAACAGCCCTGATTCGATGCTGGGCGTAAGAAAAGTAGACGACCCCCGTGAATTTGGCGTGGCAGAAATGGATGATGAGGGGTATATTGATCATGTGGTGGAAAAACCACAGATACCTAAATCGAATATGGCGCTGGTGGGTATTTACAAGATCAAGGAATCGGAAATGTTGTTTCAATGCCTGGAGAATAATTTTATCCAGGGATTGCGTACGCATGGTGAATACAGCCTGACCGATGCACTGGATTGTATGCTGCAGAAAGGGGTAAAGATCAAACCATTCAAAGTGGAAAGCTGGTTTGACTGCGGCAGAAAGGAAACACTGCTCGAATCCAACTCAACCCTGCTGAAAAAATTTGCTTCTCAGAATGGTAAAGAATATCATTTTGAAAATACCGTGATCATCCCGCCGGTAAGCATTGGCGATGGCTGCGATATAAAAAATTCTATCATTGGCCCTAACGTCACTATTGGCGAAAATACTATTGTCAACTACTCCATCGTAAGAAATTCCATCATCGGGTCATTCTCCAATCTGTACGATATTGTACTCGAAGACTCCGTTATCGGTAGTGATACAGATCTGCGCGGCGAAACAAGGCAGTTGAATATCGGGGATAATACCAGTATTGATCTGGGATAAAACCCCCAGCCCCTAAAGGGGAGTTTGGCTATACCTCATTATTTTATAATTCATTTCTTTTGCATAACACTTTTATTCATAAATATGCAAAATGATAAAGAGCTCAGATCTAAGTCACCCCTTTAGGGGGACAGGGGGTTTTTCTAACCGGGTTACGAAACTTTTCAGCATTGACCATCCCATTATCCAGGCCGGCATGATCTGGACCAGCGGCTGGCGTCTCGCCAGTGCAGTAAGCAATGCCGGCGGACTCGGCCTGATAGGCAGCGGAAGCATGTATCCTGATGTCTTAAGAGAACATATCCGGAAATGCAAATCCGCAACCACTCGTTCCTTTGGTGTAAACGTACCCTTACTTTATCCTGATATTGATAAACACATACAGATCATTATCGAGGAAGGGGTGAAAATTGTTTTTACCTCGGCCGGTAACCCTAAGACATGGACCAACGTATTAAAGGAAAAGGGCATTACGGTGGTGCATGTGGTCAGCAGCAGCAAATTTGCCCTTAAGGCGGAAGAAGCCGGATGCGATGCAGTAGTGGCGGAAGGGTTTGAAGCCGGCGGACATAATGGAAGGGAGGAGACAACGACAATGG
>DATDIX010000207.1:0-7494 GCA_036520835.1 Chitinophagaceae bacterium
CAATTACCACTTCCTGCATTCCATCCGTAATGGGTTTAACGCCACGTTCGGCGAAAACATCCAGCCATTGCTTATAGCAGTTCATCGGAGTGGCTACGATGCTCATGGTATCAGCTTTCTTTACTGCTATGGTATCTTTTATTGCAACGGTATCAACAATAACCTTTGTTGCACTGTCAGCAACGTTTTTTAAACTTAAAGAGTCTGCAGGCTTTTTTGCACGGGTAGTGTCTGCTTGTGCCAAAGCAATTACAGGCATAGCTGAAATCATAATAATTGCGAGGGCCAAAATGGAAATGTGCTTCATGATTTAATTTTTTATTGTTAAGGTTTTTTTTCGTTGAGGGGTGTTTCTTTTGAATACTCTTACCATATCCAATACGAACAATCCGCAAAAAACCTCTGCTTTCTTAAATATATTTTGGTAAAGTGTTTTGTTTTTGATTTTCATGATCAGGTATCTTACCTAAACAACAAGATGATAACAAAGAAGCAGCTGGCTATCCTCAAAAACGTGGTTTACCCCCTTTAACAGCAAAACGATGCAAGAGAAGGATAGTAATGGGTAATCTCATTGTATTCAGCTAATTTCGTATATATAAAAAACTAACTGGAAGTGTTTGATACAACGCAACAAGACAAGGAACTGCTGATGCGGTTGCTCCAGGGCGATGAACTTGCATTTGAAAAAATCTACCGGTTATACAGTCCGGGACTATACGGCAAATTGTTGAAATTGCTTAAATCAGAACCTCAGACAGAGGAAATACTCCAGGATGTTTTTTTGAAAATATGGGAATACAGGTCTTCGATTGATCCCGATAAATCTTTCCGGGCCTTTCTTTTTAAAATTGCAGAAAATAAAGTCTATGATTTCTTTCGAAAAGCTGCACGTCATAAGGAATTTGAAAAAGAATTAATCGCATTATCGACCTCCAATTACAGGCTGCTTGAAGAACTCATGGATGATGAGGAAAAATCAGTGTTGCTTGAAAACGCCATCAAGACGCTTCCTGCACAACGACAGGAGGTATTCAGGCTCTGTAAACTGGAGCGTAAGAGTTATAAAGAAGTAGGCGAATTGCTGGATATTTCGGTGTCTACCATCAGTGATCATATCGTAAAAGCAACCAAATCAATTCGTACATATTTTGAAAGAAGTGGTAAGGTGTTGAGCTTGATTATGATACTATGGCTGATTTCATAAATAATTTCTTTAAAAAAATTAAAATCAAGCAGAGCATTTTCAGGCTTCATCCGTATTAGTTAATAGAAAGGCTCGAATAAGAACAGTATGGAAGAAATATTTAAAAAGTACCTTGATAATCAATGCTCTCCCGACGAGGTGAGAACATTGTTTACCTATTTTAATAATCCTGAGAATGAAGAACAACTCAGGGGGTTAATTTATGATAGCCTCGAGTCTATCGAAACAGATACTGAGGAAAGCCTGTGGCAGCCTGCTACTGATAATATCTTTGCCCGTATTCAGCCACAACTGCAATCCGGGAAAGGAAAAATAGTGCCTTTATTTAGAAGACCCTGGATACGAATAGCCGCTGCTGTTATATTTGCGATTGGAGTTTTCTCAATTTACTATTCTCTCAGCAGGCCCGGTACAGATAAGCAGGAAATAGCAGAAACCGAAAAGATTAGCACTGACGATATAGGCCCCGGTGGAAATAAAGCTATTCTTACCCTTGCCGATGGCTCCACTGTTGACCTTACAACCGCAGTAAACGACACAATCGCTAAACAGGGAAACACCAGCATAGTAAGAGTGACTGATGGTCAACTGACCTATAAATCATTTAATGAAAAACCAACGAATGCTCTGTACAATAGTATTGCCACTCCCAGGGGTGGCCAATACCAATTAACACTTTCTGATGGTTCCAGAGTTTGGCTGAATGCAGCATCCTCTCTTCATTTTCCCGTAGTTTTTACCGGTACGGAAAGACTAGTGGAGGTTACGGGTGAAGCCTATTTTGAAGTGGCAAAAAATGCATCAATGCCTTTTAAAGTGAAAATTGCCGATAAGGCTGAAGTCGAGGTGTTAGGAACTCATTTTAATATTAATGCTTATAGTGATGAGCCAACAATCAATACAACATTGCTTGAAGGGAAGGTAAAAGTTACCGGGCTTATCCGGCGTGATTCCCGCATTATTAGCCCGGGTGAACAGGCACAGCTGAAGTCTGATGGTGAGATCATTACAGATAAACTGGCAAATGCAGAACAGTTTATTGCCTGGAAAAACGGGACTTTCAACTTTGACAGCGCTGACCTGGAGATGGTGTTGCGGCAACTGGCCCGCTGGTACGATGTTGACATTGTTTTTGAAGGTCCGATACCAGGGAAGAAGTTTAGCGGCGAGATGCAACGGAACCTTAGTATTTCACAGGTATTCAAACTGTTGGAGAAGAACGGCGTGTATTGTCGTATGGAGGGAAAAAAACTTATTGTCGCGAAATAAGATCTCCCTTAAATAAACAAACGGGAAGCCTCATTCATTCCTGCTCCCAACATAGCAAAAAAAAATCAATTGGTTAACCTAAGTATGTAACTTTAGTAGACCAAACCTGATTCGCTATGAAGTTGAAGAGACTTCTAATAATAACCTTGTTGTTACAAGTATCTGTTTCAATAAATGCGCAAACCGTAAATTTCTCCGGTAAGAATGTTTCCCTGAAAAAAATATTTACAGCCATTAAAAAGCAAACCGGCATACTCTTCTTTTACGATGAGGTATTGATGCTGGATGCAAAACCAGTAACCGTTAACTTAAGGGATGCTTCATTAGAAACTGCCCTAAACGAGATCTTCAAAGACCAGCCCCTTACCTGGGCACTGGAAGATAAAACGGTTACTATTACAAGAAAACCGGTATCAATTAATGCACCCACTGAAATGATCCCGCAACAGGCTGTACAAGCGAAAGGAAATATTACCGATGATTACGGTAACCCGATCAGCGATGTAAGCGTGACAGTAAAGGGGAAACAACAGGGAACGATCAGCGATAAAGATGGAAGATTTTCTATCAAAGCTGATCCAAAAGATATCCTGGTTTTTTCATCGGTAAGTTATGCCACCAAAGAAGTAAATGTTGTAAGCGCTGAATTGAATATAGAATTGCAGCTGGAAATAAAACCCATGGAATCATTGATCGTAGGCGGAAATTTCAGTGCATCAAAAAGAAAAGCGGATGCCACATCTGTAACCGTCCTTGATTCGAAAACGCTTGAAAAAATACCTTCTAATACCATCGACCAGGTATTCAGGGGATGGGTTCCCGGTACCAACAATTTTGAACAGGGAAGTTCTCCCGCAGGCCTGCTTTCATTAAGCATCAGGGGAGCAGGAAATCCAAGTTCTGTCGCACCTGTAGCAGTGTATATTGATGGAATTGAATATGCCGGGGGATCAGGATATTTATGCCAATTGGATAAAACTAATATTGATCGCATCGAAATAGTGAGAGGCCCTGGTGCATCGACTCTATACGGTACCGGTAGCAACGGGGGCATTGTACAAATATTTACCAAAAAAGGAAGAGCAAATCAAACGAATGTAAACTTTACCAGCAGCGCCGGCTTCTATAAAAGTAAATGGGTTGAAAAAAATGCCTTTCAGCAATTGCATAATCTTGAACTTTCAACCGGCTTTCAAAAAGCAACGTTAACAATGGGGGCAAGTTACAGAACTGTCGGGGCCTATTTCCCCGATGGAGGTGAAACGAATAAAGGCTTTTACCTGGATGCAAAATTTGACCTGGGAAAATTGCAGGTGAATGCAATTGCCCGCTATAACGTAAGAAATTTCAGTTATGCAAGAGATCCGATTTTTGATACAGCGATACACCCGAGAACGGATATCATTATAACACCCTCACCCGGTGTAAGTGTTGCCGCTTATGAATGGTTTAGAGTCAGGCCAACCTTGTCGGCTAATAAAAATGGGTTAACCGAAACTTATATTACCGGTATCAATCTTTCACATAACACAACTAAAAACTGGGTAAATAAACTGGATGCAGGTTACACCTCCAATAATCATGGCGAGGTTCCTGTTGGTAACGGTATTACCCCCCTGCAGAGAATATACCAGACAATAAAAAACAATATTACCACTGTTCGTTATTTCAATACATTAACCATTCCCAATAACGGACATGATTTAAAAGCAACCGTATTGAGTGGCCTGGAATTCAAGAACTATTCATATTCGAACGTGTTAACAAGGGCCACCTCCGCCACTATAAATCAAAAAGATCCGGATAATAAAAATTATGGAGCATTTGTACAGTTCAACCCTTCCTATAAAAATGTGTACCTGACAATGGGATTGCGTTATGAAAAAAATGAATTGTTCACAGCTGCACTGAATCCGCGGCTTGGCCTCACTACCAATTTTGATACAAGATCATTGACCATCAAACCGAGAATTTCCTGGGGCAAGGGAATTACAGCACCTTCTTACAGCGACAGGTTTGGTCAACCACCAAATGGTTTCACCGTGCTTTACGCCAACCCCGACATAAAGCCTCAGAGCCAGCAGGGATTCGACTATGGCCTGGAGCTCTATGACAAAAAAGGGAAATATGAATTTGAAGTGGTCTATTACGACAATATCCTTGAGAATATGATCACCCAGATTGGCCTGGGACCGGATCCAACCGATACCAGTATCTCAGCATTCAAAAATGTGAATGCGGCCCAGGTAGTAAACCGCGGATGGGAATTTTCAGGTAACTATACAATCAAACGCTTCAGCCTGCAGGGTACTTTCTCTATCATGAATTCAACTGTTGAGGATACTACCGGCAGCCACCTGCTCTCACAACTTAGTGGCAAAGCCCCCGGCACAAGAATGTATAACCTGCCTCAGCATACTGCAGGTCTGAATTTCACTTATAGCTTTTTCAAATTATTCGGAAAAAATGACGGGGGTTCTGTTTCATTAAATGTGACGGAAGTGGACGGCGTAAAGTCCCAGGATTATAGAACTTATTTTTTGGATATTGCTTACGGTCGTACTCCTTATACCGACCCCTGGTTGCCATATGAGGTGGAAACTCCGGCGGTTTTCAGGGTGGGTTTCTTTGCAGATTACCAGGTCTTACCTAATCTCCGTTTTTTTGCACAGGGCTCTAATATTTTGAATGATTATCATTATGAGAACGCCATAACATACCTGCCTCATGGAGCAACCTGGCTATTTGGATTTAAGTACAACTTTGTAAAAAACAACAATTAAAAGCTTGTCGTCATTGTTAATGCAGGGTCTCGCTCAGGATCCACGCCTCCTATTCAACATCCAACCTTCCCTGTTCCAATCTCCATTACCCCGATAATTCTTTTTTAAAAAAATAATTAATCCGGGCAGAGGGTTTTTTTATCTGGTACGTAATAGTTATGATAATTCCGGACAAAATAAACCGGGTAAGGGGTCATTAAATATTTTCTCATAAGCAGTTAGTTTTGGTTAAGGGGTGTTTCTACACCTCTTTTTTTGTAGAAGAAAGGCAGTTTAAAAAATAAAAAAAAGCTGAGCAGAGGTAATTTTTATCTGATGCGTATTAACTATAATAAATCGCCAGAATAAAATTACAATATGCGGGAACTATTTAGAAAATAC
The DNA here is from genome assembly GCA_036520835.1 of Chitinophagaceae bacterium. Lineage (GTDB taxonomy): Bacteria > Bacteroidota > Bacteroidia > Chitinophagales > Chitinophagaceae > VBAT01. The sequence goes on from DATDIX010000207.1 coordinate 5,641, forward strand.
CTCGACAATAACTGTTCACCTGCGGAGGTAAGGAAATTGCTGGCATATTTCAATATCGATGAAAATGAGGTCATATTAAGGAGATTAATAACAGAATGGCTGGAAAAAAATGCGGAAGAAGAGGATGAGGACCACCAATGGCAAAACAATTTTTACACGGCCCTGGGATTAATTAGAACACAACTGAGCAACAAAATAATAAGATTGATCGCCATTTTCAGAAAAATAGGATTTCAAATTATTGCTGAATTATCATCCGGGCATCTTCCTGTAGCTTTTCCTGCAACGCAACTCCATTCAATTAAAAATCAGTGAAACTAATCTATAAAGCACTTATTATTTTTTCATTAACCAATAAACTTTGAGTTATGCATTTTACCGACGACGCCCTGTATCCGGAAAATATGAAACCTCTTATCATAACCGCTGCGCCTTATGGGCCAACCTGGCTTCCCGGCGACGCACCTGATATTCCGGTAACCTGGGACGAACAGGTGCAATCAGCAGTGGATTGTTACAATGCTGGCGCCAGGCTCTTACACCTCCACGTCCGTAACCCCGCAACTGGTCACCTCTCGGCAGACATTGAACATTACAACTTCATGATGGAACGCCTCACTGAAGCCGTGCCCGAGATGATCATCCAGGTTGGCGGATCTATCGCTTTCTCACCTAAAAGTGATGGCGCTAAAGCCAAGTGGCTGGACTACGACACACGCCACATGCTTGCGGAAATTCACCCAAAGCCAGAGACTGTGACCGTCGCCATCGGCACCTCCATGTTCGACATCACGCAGATGTGGACAGCAGATGACGTGAAGGGAACACATCTGGAAGATCCAAAAGTAATTGCCGCCTATGCCGGCATGTATACCGACGCCGGTCCGGCCTTTTACCTGGAGCATTTGAAGCGTTTGAAAAAGGCTGGAATTCAACCCTACTTCACACTGGCGCATGTGCATCAACTTGAGATCGTAGAGCGGTTGATCCGCCACGGTGCATACATGGGACCTTTGAATACAAACATCACCATGTACGGCGGCGGTGGATGCGGGCATAATCCTTTCGATTGGATGCATTGGCTCCAACGTCAGCCACAGGGTGCAATCGTGACGTTCTGGGCGGGCATGCGTATCAATGCAGTTGCCCAGCCGATGGCAATCATTATGGGACAGCACGTACGGGTTGGTATCGAGGACAATCTATGGAACAGCAAGCGTGAACGTATGACATCAGTAGACCAGATTAAAGCAGCGGTTGATCTTTGCCAGAGATTCGGTCGCAAAGTGGCAACCGCAAAAGAAGCACGTGAGATCATGAAGATCGGAGTGACATACGACAGCGTCGATGAGACATTGAAGCACCTGGGTATGTCGCCCAACCGCGGAGACGACGACAAGGGCTTCATGGTTTGGGATACCGACGGAAAGAAATCGCTTGTGCATCAGATTTCCGATTCGCACCCAATGGCGTACTGCATGACGCCGCCTACAGCCCAGCCAGAGGCACGAAAACCAGCGGCCGCGTCTAAGAATTAAGCAAAACACCCATTACAATAAAGATCTGACATGGTTCCTGCCCCACATGGGGCAGAGAACCAGCGGATCAAACAAAGCGAGATAAACGATGAGCGCATCAGTGACACATTTTGAAATATACGCCGGGGACCTGAACGGCCTGGCGCAGTTTTACAGAGAATTGTTTGATTGGAAGATTGAACAGGCACCGGGAATAGATTATTTCCGAATCCAGACTGGAGACGCCGGGAATCCTGGCATCGCCGGTGGAATGCTTCGCCGACCAATCCAGGGACCACGGAGTTGGGTTCACTATGTGCATGTCGATTCCATCGAC
>DATDIX010000208.1:0-2119 GCA_036520835.1 Chitinophagaceae bacterium
ATCAAGCAAAGGATCACTGATCTGGGTTATAACTCTGTAATAAAAACCCGAAGTAACAACAGGATGGAGATAAAGGTTGACGATGTTAAAGACACTTTACTCGTACGCCAAACTATTACGCGGAACAATAAGATAGAATTCATGGAAGTGTATACATTGGATGAGCTCCCTGGCCTGTTTGAAACAGCCGACATGGTAACCCGCAGGGTTTCCGGCAATGAAGATCAAAGTATATATACCGTTATGTCTCCATTGGCGCCCAGTGAAACAGATGCCAGGATAGAATTTCCGGCAGCCGTCGGCGTAGTAAGTAAAAAGGATACCGCCGTTCTCAGCCATATATTACGACAACCATCGTTATTAAAAATCTTTCCTGCCGACCTCAGGTTCTGTTATGGTATATTAACTGATGATAATATTATTCAGAATATACCTGATGACCTTTATTTATATGCGATCCGGACAAGGGGCCAAAAAGCGAGGATCCAGAACAATGATATCCAAAATGCGTTTGTCAGGTTCAACTTTGATAATGGCCGGCCAGAGGTTCTTTTCTACCTCAATAAGAAAGGGAAAGCAAAGTGGTCAGGTATTACAAAAGAAAATATCGGCCGCTACCTGGTTATTACTTTGGATGGCGTAGTAATAACTGCACCGAAGATCTTTGCTCCTGATGAAGGAGGTAGAATAAGCCTGCAAGCCCGCTTTACTCCTGATGAAGCAAATAAACTGGCCAACCAGTTAAAAACAGGTATGCTGGCCGCAGATCTGGCAATCATTTATGCAGATGTTTCCGGCGGAGACCCAGTCACCGGAATGCCCCGGAAAATCCTGGTCGCTGCAGTAGTCTTCATTATCTTCACTGGTCTGGCTCTTTTTACATTTAATTCTCTGAAAAACAAGTAAAAAACTGCCCCGGGAACAATTAAGTGGCCGGAAAAGCTATTTAAACTTCTGCCTGAAAACCCTATCTTTGCCGTCCTTTAAAAAATGTGTAAAGTCTTGCCCCTGCTGAAGCGCAACGAGTAAGGCTAAAAATGTAAATCCTAACAACGTATGCAACTGAAAGGTTTGGTTCGATTTTTTACGATTCTGCTTATTGTCTATTCCATCTACCAGCTTTCTTTTACATGGTTTGTCCGTAGCCATGAAAAAAAATTAGAAGCCAAAGCGAATAGCTTTGTGAAGGTCAGTTATCCTTCTGTCGAGCAAAAATATCCCGGCAATAAAGATTCACAGGAGGTGTACAGGGAATTCCTGAATAAGATCTACCTGTCGAAATTAGACACCCTGAAAAAGGAATCGAAAGATGTTACCCTCACTTATGGTATTACCGGGGCTATCAGCTACCAGAAAGCCAAAGAAGAAGAACTGAATTTGGGTCTTGACCTGCAGGGTGGCATGAACGTGACTATGGAAGTAGAAATGACAGGGTTGCTCAAAACTTTGTCCAATAATTCCAGGGATATTACTTTCTTAAAAGCAATTGAAAGCGCTGACAAGCGTAAAGCGAACAGCGATGCCAATTTTGTCACTTTGTTTGCACAGGAATATGAAAAGCTGAACCCGAGTGGCCGGCTTGCTTCTTTATTTTCTGCTGCCAGTGGCGGAAAGATCACATTGAATTCAAGTAACCAGGCTGTAAGAGATTACCTCAATAGCCAGGCGGAAGTGGCTTTTGATAATAACCTGCGTGTATTGACCACCCGTATTGACCAGTTTGGTGTGGCCCAGCCCAATATCAATCCTGACAAGACAAGGGGCATTATCAATGTAGAATTACCGGGAATACAAGATAAAGAAAGAGTAAGAAAATATTTGCAGTCTTCTGCTAACCTGCAATTCTGGGAGGTGTACAGTCTTCCTGATATAGGCCAGCAGGTAGGTAAAGCTGATGAAGCTTTCTTTGCCATGATGGGAGGAAAAACTCCGGCTATTGATACTGCCGCAAAAACTGTTGTTGATACAACAGGTAAAAAATCACCTGATACTTCAATTGCTTCAAAAGATACACTTAAAAAATTGGGCGGCGATGAAGTGGGTAAAACAACCGGAGCCGATACCGGTAAGAAACTGGGAGGCGATGAAGTAACAAGTGCAGATAGTAAGAAACACCTCA
>DATDIX010000209.1:0-4890 GCA_036520835.1 Chitinophagaceae bacterium
TCCAGCCCTGGGCGGTAACCGGGTGTTTGCTGCCGCCTTTGGTTATGATATTAACGCCCTGTTCGGCCTCTGTCATATACCCGATGACACTAATTTCTTCATTTAAGACCAATTTATCGTACTCGGATTGCGGAATGGTAAATAAAAGCTCGTAATCCTCCCCGCCGCTCAGGGCACAGGCGGTAGGGTCGATCTCGAATTTGAAAGCGGCCTGTTTCATGGCTTCTGCCACCGGTATCTTTTCTTCGTGCAGCACACAACCAAGCCCGCTTTGCTTGCAGATATGCAATATTTCCGAACTCAGCCCGTCACTCACATCTATCATGGAGGTGAGTACAATTTCCTTTTCTGCGAAAAACTCAATAATGTCTTTTCTTGCTTCGGGTTTGAGCAGCCTTCCTATAACATACGATTCTCCCTCCAGGTCGGGCTGTACTCCCGGGCTTTCCAGGTAGATCTTTTTCTCTCTTTCCAAAAAAAGTAAACCCACATAAGCAGCGCCCAGGTCACCGCTTACACAAAGCAGGTCTCCCTTTTTTGCCGTGTTTCTTTTTACATATTTACCAGGGGTCACTTCACCAATAGCAGTAACTGATACAATAAATCCTTTCTGAGAAGATGTAGTATCTCCGCCCACCAGGTCAACGCCATACTTTTCACAGGCGGCATAAACGCCTTCATAAAATTCATCAACAGCTTCGAGGCTGAAACGATTACTGATACCGAGAGCAATCACCAGTTGGGTGGGTATGGCGTTCATGGCATAGATGTCGCTCAGGTTCACCACTACGCTTTTATAACCAAGATGTTTAAGAGGCGTGTATGCCAGGTCAAAGTGAACGCCTTCGATCAACAGGTCGGTGGTAATGACAGTTTGTTTGCCGAAATGATCTATCACCGCTGCATCATCCCCCACGCCTTCGATGGAGGATGCGTTCTGCAGTTCAATATTCCGGGTAAGGTGATCGATCAAACCAAACTCACCTAAGGAGTTTATTTCTGTTCTGCTGTTCTCTGCCATTAAAACATTTTTAGTTTCTGCGAATTGGTAAATTACTTATAGTTCGCCGCCATTGATCACTCTCAGCATTTCATCATGGATCTTTCCATTGGTGGCCAGCGTATGGTGCTGGTAAATGGAGAACTTATTGCCTTTAAAATCCGTTACCCTGCCACCGGCTTCTTCTACCATTAAATAACCGGCAGCGCTGTCCCAGGCTTCCAGCTTGTGTTCGTAAAATCCGTCAAACCTTCCGGCAGCGACCCAGCAAAGATCAATGGCCGCCGAACCCAGTCGCCGCACCGGCACTCCTTTTCGTATAAAGCGATCGAATATTTCCAATGGCCCGTTTGCCGCATTGATATAAGTATAGGGAAAGCCGGTAACCAGGCATGATCTTAAAACTTCTGTTTGCAGGCTTACATGGATAGGTTTATCATTCAAAAAAGCCCCCTTTCCTTTTTCTGCAAAAAAAGATTCATTCATGTTGGGATTATAAACAGCGCCCATGATGATCTCTCCCTTTTGCTCAATAGCAATGGAAACGCAGCACAAGGGAATACCGTGTGCAAAATTTACGGTACCGTCGATCGGGTCGATGATCCATTTATATTCAGAATCCTGGACAATGGCCCCCTTTTCTTCACTCAGTATATAATGATCGGGAAATTTTGATTTGATCACTTCCAGTATTGCCGCCTCAGCGGCATGATCGGCTTCTGTTACCAGGTTATTTACTCCTTCTTTATGAGATATTTTAAAGGGGTTATTGAAAAAACGGCTGAGCTCTGCTGCCCCCGCCACAACTGCCTCTATCAGGGTGTTTTTAAGCATGGGCAAAGATAATGAACCCCTAAAAGGGAATAACAAAGAAATTCTTTACTGCAAGCGGAGAACATTTATTTTTGAAAAAATCAGGAACAACTCTTTAAGGAGCGGGAGACATGCAATTATCCATCGTCATAGTCAATTATAATGTCCATCATTTCCTGGAACAATGTCTTTGTTCAGTACAAAAGGCAGTTGTTTTGCTACAGGCTGAAACATTTGTGATTGATAACAACTCTGCCGATAACAGCGTTCGGCACCTGCAACCCCGTTTCCCGGCAGTAAAATTTATCGTTAACCAGGAGAATGTTGGTTTTGCAAAGGCCTGTAACCAGGGGATGAAACTGGCAACAGGAAAATATATCCTGTTCCTTAACCCCGACACGATCGTGCCAGAGAATTGTTTTTTAAAATGCCTGGCATTTTTTGATGCACATCCGGATGCCGGGGCGCTGGGAATAAAAATGCTGGACGGAAGTGGTCAATTCTTAAAGGAATCAAAACGGTCCTTCCCTTCACCCAAAACATCTTTATTCAAATTATTTGGGTTAGCAAGGTTATTCCCCACGTCAAAGACATTTGCAAAATATCATTTGGGACACCTTGATGAGAACAAAGATCATGAAGTGGATGTGCTGGCAGGGGCTTTTATGATGATAAAAAAAGATGTACTGGACAGCGTGGGTGGTTTTGAAGAAACTTTTTTTATGTACGGCGAAGATATTGACCTGAGCTACCGGGTACAAAAAGCGGGATATAAGAATTATTATTTTTCCGGCAGCAGCATTATTCATTTCAAAGGAGAAAGTACAAAGAAAGGCAGCCTGAACTATGTTCATCTTTTTTACAATGCGATGGGCATTTTTGTAAAAAAACATTATGGGAAAACAAAAGCAGGAACATTTGTTTTCTCGCTATTCATTGCTATCTGGTTCCGGGCTGCTATGACGGCCATCGGGAACTTTATCCGCAGTGTCGGCCTGCCACTGATGGACGCGGGACTTATCCTGTTCTCATTCTGGCTGATGAAGAATATGTGGAATGAATATGTAAGACCTGACATTCAATACCAGGACAAGCTATTATGGATCTCATTCCCCGCCTTTACTGTTTTTTACCTGGCAACAGCTTATTATGCGGGATTATACGACAGATGGTACAAAAGATCAGAACTGGTCAGTTCTACATTAATAGCAACGATAGTATTGCTGGCAGCATATGGGCTGTTGTCCGAGCATTATCGTTTTTCAAGAGGGATCATTTTATTCGGCGCTTTGTTAGCCTTCCTGCTGATAAGTATATTGAGGTGGGTACTTGTGAAAGCTGCTGTTATTGAGAGCAGCCGAAAAGATGAAAACCCGAATACGCTGATCGTGGGCTCGCAACAGGAATATGAAAGAACGCTGCAACTGATGAAGGAAGCAGGATTGCAGGAAAGAGTACTCGGGAGGGTGGCGGTAACAGAAGAGGATGATTCCGGTATCGGTTACTGGAATAAAATACAATTACTTTCAGGCAATATCCCTTTTCGTGAAGTGATCTTTTGTGAAGGTGTTTTGTCTTTTAAGAATATCATTGATGCTATTGCTGCTTTACCCGACGGGGTAGCCATAAAATTTCATGCCAGCGGAAGCCAGAGTATAGTAGGCAGTAATTCAAAAGATACAGCAGGAGAATTTGTTATCAAAGAAAACGGTTTTAGGCTGAGCGACCCGTATAACCGGAGACTAAAAAGATTGGTGGATATTACTATCGCAATTACCGGGCTGATCACTTTTCCGGTACACTTGTTTTTGGTGAAAAAGCCATTTTCCTTTTTTGTCAATTGCTTTACTGTTTTGATCAGGAAAAAAACATGGATCGGCTATGCGGCCGAAGAGAAGAACCTTCCAAAGCTGAGAAAAGGGGTGATCGCCTGTAATGGGATACCCGTAGCGACCAGGCAGCCATTGCCCGCGGAAAGTTTGCAAATGCTCGATCATTGGTATGCCCGTGATTTTACGATAGCCAACGATCTCAGGCTCATCAAAAAAGTGTACAGGAACCTCGGGAGCTGAAAAAATTTATTTCGCTTTTATATTCACATTGTTTTCCTATAACATTGCGTAATTTTAAAAACCAACTTTTACAGATCAATGGCGACGATTATTGACATAAAACTTCCCAGGGCTATTGCTGCGGCATTACGCATCCCGCCAAACGATCCAAGAAGGCAGCAGATCAGGGTGCTGAAAAAATTACTGAAAAAAGCAAGGTTCACAGAATTCGGGCAGCGCTACCTGTTTGATGAAATATTATTAAGCCAGCATCCCGGAAAAAAATTCCAGCAACTGGTACCCACCCATGACTATAATAAGATATATGAAGAATGGTGGAAGAAAACACTCGATGGTGTACCCGATGTAGCCTGGCCGGGTAAAATAAAATATTATGCATTGAGTTCCGGCACCTCGGAAGCTGCAAGTAAATACATCCCTGTTACCAAGGAACTATTACGAAGCAATACGATCAACTATCTCCGTCAGCTGCTTAGCTTACTCAGTTATGAAGAGGTTAACCGCAAAGCGATGACCAAAGGATTTTTGATGCTGGGCGGCGCTACTGATCTTAAAAAGGGGAAAGCAGGTTGGTATGCAGGAGACCTGAGCGGCATATTAGCGAAGAAAAGACCTTTTTGGTTCCAGACCTTTTATAAACCGGGTGGTCGTATTGCAGCTTTATCAGATTGGAACCAAAAGCTGAATGAAATAGTGGAACATGCAAAAGAATGGGACATCGGGTATATTGTTGGCGTACCTGCCTGGTGCCAGATGTGCATGGAAATGGTGATTGAACATTATAAAGTAAAAAATATCCACGAGATATGGCCCAACTTCAGCTTCTTTGTACACGGCGGCGTAGCATTTGAACCCTATAAAAAAGGATTTGAAAAATTATTGGGCAAGCCGATTGTCTATATTGAGAATTATTTATCCAGCGAAGGGTTTATCGGGTATAAAACAAGGGAGCATGCGAAAGGCATGCAGCTGATCATTAATAATAATATCTTTTTTGAATTCGTG
>DATDIX010000210.1:0-2532 GCA_036520835.1 Chitinophagaceae bacterium
TTTATTTTCTGTTACATGCCGTGCAGCCTGATCATAAACTAGTATTAAAGCATCAAAGTATCGGGTTAACGAATCACTTTGTTCATTTTGTAGCTTATAGTCATTGTCCTCAGTTGCTATCATATTAACTTTTTTAAAATAAGCAACCAAACTATTTGCAGGAGGTTCAAGAGTCTCAGCTAAGCTATCAAGTGCGTTAAGCACATTTGCCACATCTCTTCGCTGTACTTTTTGTCCATTCGTTCGGCACGATACAGAAAATGAAAAGAAGTAAATTATTAATAAAACCTTCGTTAACCGGATTGAAAAATTGAACATTGTTATGATTATTTCGTTCCCCGACGAGTCTCCTCGAATGAATCCAGCAAAAGCAGAATATTCGGAAAGGGACTCGTCGCTTTATATATGATCAGCAAATTAATGATTCCCGGGCCAACAATCATTTTTCGACGAGTCCCTCCACTGGTTTTCTAATTGTTCCCGGAAACTGCCGGAGGAGACTCGTCGGGGAAGAAGGTAAGCTTTTATGTATTGCCATCACCAAACGCCGTTGGGTTACGTTTTAGGCTGGCTTTTTTCATTGCATCTATAAAATCAGACAATATTTTTTTTACTTCTGCTTTCTCTTCATCCGTGTAAGCAGAATATAAGTCATCCGCTTTTTTAAGTATGTTTCTTAGCTCGTTGTTATCAGTCAGATCAGCGATCCTTCTCATAATATCTTTGGCTTCCCAAAAATATGGCCCTTCCACCCGGGTTAGTTTGACCTTAAGAAATTCCAGTAGTGCTGAATCATTAATCCCCCTGGTAATGTCTGCAAGTCCCATATCAGCATAACTTAAAGTATCAATTGCCAGTAAAACTTCAAATAATTGTTTTCGCTGCTGGCTGCTTAAATAAATTTCCCGCCGGAAAGTTTCTCCATGATCATAATAAGACATGAAATGACTTGAAGGTGATAATTCATAGACCCCTTCCCATCTTGTGCATTTTTCGGCAGCGCATTTTACCAGCCAGTCTAAGATCACGTCAGTGCATTCTTTTTTGTCATAGTCCTTTATTATTGTTTGCATTTCCTTTATTCGTGTTCTGTAGATAGCATACTCTGTTTCGGAAAGGCCATGCTTTACTCCGTATGATAACGCATGAATTTCATAACCATCTTCTTTTTCCCGTTTGTCCAGGAAGACCAGGGCGGTCTCTTCTTCATACAACACACCTGGCGCCGGGCAGATCATGCCCGAAGTGAAATAAACGAGTATAGTATCCGATTTTAATTTCCCCTGCAAGATCTCATGTATAACTATACGGGCAAAATCCCGCTCCCAGACATGCTCATTTTTTTTAGTGCGCTTCAGGCTGCCTGCATCCAGGACAGTTGCCCATACGATATATTCACTCTCAACAACGAGTTTGCGTAAAGGACATGGAGTAATAGGATAAGCAAAAAGAAAGTTTGAAAATGATAGTACTGTTAATAGAAGGAGAAGCCTTTTCATAACCAGGTTTTGCAGATACATAGTTACAGATTTAATTTTTAAAAGAAACCTTAAAGTTTTTTTGTTCGATGCCTGCTGCATGGAGATCCGCACCCGGGTCAACCCGGTTATTACGGGCACAAACCAGGGCGGAGGCGGCTGTTTACCTGATCTTGTTATTTGAATAGGTTTGTGTACCTGTTTGGATGGCTAAAGTATCTCCCGCTTCCAAAAGATTCAGAACAGACGGATCAAATACGTTTTTGGAAATTTGCACGGCTATTCCTGCATTTAGACTACCGGTTCGCCTGGTTATCTTATATGTCAGTAAAGGGAATTCCAGGCTTTTCCTGTTTCCCCGGGCGACAAACGCATCGTATAACATTACAAACGAACATGGGCCGCCAAAAGGAGGATTGCAATTACCATAATACGGCTTTGCTATCCCGATATTGTCGGCAATATTGTTTAGAACGTTTGGGAACCGGGTAGCAATTGAGAGCGTATCAGTCATATACAAAAAAAGATAATTCCCATTTTGTTTAATGACACGTTTACCCCACAGATCTCCAAGGGATGGAATTAATATTGTGTCCTTTGCAGTAAAAAGGATGGTGTCTCCGGGCCCTGTTAAAGTTGTGTCACCCGTTAAGAAGAAAATATTGCCGCTCCAATTGTTTACGTAGTTATCGATGATTGTCTTGTCGGTAATTTCACCGGATTGGGTGAAAACTCTTGGATAGGATGTTATTTTAAATTTTGTTGAAGTCAGATAACTGGTAAAGGCAATACCATCCTTCTTCGTGCAGGCTGCTAATAACAGGATGAATAAGATCAGGGTCAATGAAAGTTTCATTGTAATATAGGTTTAAATAGCCGCTAATGGCAAGGGCTTTCTGCTCCTGGCCTTCGCCGGGACAAGTTGTGCTGATATTCCGTGATTCTTCAGCCCGGACTGCTGCTGAGTAAAGTTAATGAAGTTGATGTTATACTTGCCGGCCGTCAGACAGGTTCTGTTGCTGAGCTTTATTAGGTACCAGATATACCAGTCGGT
>DATDIX010000211.1:0-6125 GCA_036520835.1 Chitinophagaceae bacterium
CAGTTCTTTATTGTTTCAAAACTTTTATAGTTAGGCGTGTAGTTCCGGTTACTCAGTATCGCCAGCATATCTTTCTCCAGGGAAAATGCAGGATACTCATTGATCCGGTTTATTTCGACCCCGTTCCTGTAAAAGATAAAGACCGGTACCCGGAAAATTCCTTTGCCGGCTTCCTCGTTCCCGGGGCTTTGTTTGTATAAAGAATCACCACCACCAAGCCCAATGATCTGCACTTGCTGCTGTGGAAATGAAAGCTCATTCAGCAGTTTCATAAAACGGGGCACTTCCCTTTTACTGTCGCCACACCATGTACCCAGGAATACCTGTACAGTTATATCTTTTGTTTTTAATTTTTTTAAAGCGCTGACAACAGCGCTATTCGGTTCGTAAGAATCATAGTTGGCAACATACCATTTGTCAAACGGGGTGGCCAGTAAATTTTCTTTTGTAACAATACCGTATAAGATAGCGGGCTTCACTCCTGCCGGCTGGGCAACTGTAATGACAGATGATGCCAGCAAGCAGAGTATAAAAAAAATATTTTTCATGTTGATCGTTTTGATGAATGAATAAATAATAAACAGCAACTCATGCCGGTTCATAAACTTCCGGCATGCAGCAACTGTGCAATGAAATAAAGGGATCCTTTCAATCAAAACTGCGGAGGACGATCCGGTTCAATACTTACGCCGTCATTCAGCTTAGTGCAGGCGGCAGCAATATGGGTAAGATGACCAGTGCTGAAATAAATTTCACGAACTACCTGGGGAAGACAATAAGATTCATCCGGGTGAACATGCTTATGAGATACAGGAAGCGGGTATTGATCAGCAGCGTCTTTATCCTCATTTAATATCTTCTCACAGTCGCATTTATCAGCCAGTGCCTTAAAGTTATTGGAAAACATACATTCCAGGTAACTGACCTGTTTTGCATACTGTGCGACAACAAAGGATATCAATAATATGATCGCTGTAAATCTTCTCACTAAAAGCAATTGATCGTTGTGGTGATACAGTGCTTGACTTGCCCCATATAAAAATGGTTGCATCACGGCTGCCTGTTTTTTAATTTCCTCATATCCTTTACCTTCAACATTCAAATGCATGTAAACTCAATGAACGGATCATTAACCGGACAGCAATTCGAACTGATTGGCCAGTTGCATATGAACCTGGAAATATCCGGGAATGCTTACAGGGAATATTTGCAGGGTGGCAAGACCTTTATGTTTGCAAAGATCCTCCGGCAGTATAATGAGAAGATAAGAGAGCTGATCATTGAAAAAGGATGGCTTTTGCCCGAAAGCCTGCAAAAAGATGCGCTGGCACTCGTATTGCATTACGATGCCTGGATGCAAAAATGGGATGAACTAAAAGCAAAACTTGACCCCTCGCCGGATGATGAGTTCGTTTTTCCCAACAGCGTTACTTTCCCCAAAGAAGCTGCCCGGAATATAGAACAGGAACATGAAAGGCTAAAGCAACTCTTTGCTAATGCAGGGTAAGACCGAACCGGCCCCCTGTTTTATTGTTATTGTTTATACCGGGATAGATTGTAATGAACTGATGACCGTTCTTTGGAACAGCAATAATAATTTTGGCACTGAATTTTATTGATAACATTTTAAAACCGGCCGGTTCAACTTTAACCAAATACTTATTATGCCCGTACTTACCGCTACTCCAAATGACATTCCCGCACTGGTCGCTTTACTTAACAGCACCTATCGTGGTGAAGCTTCAAAGCAGGGATGGACAAGCGAAGCCGACCTGCTGAAAGGCGACCTGAGAACGGATGAAAGCACTTTGAATAAACTGCTGCGGTCTCCCGGCGCCTTTTTCCTGAAATATGTAAATGAAAAAAACGAAATTGAAGGTTGTGTATTCCTGCAGAAAAAAGAGAACAGGTTATACCTCGGCATGTTAAGTGTATCCCCGCTGTTACAGGCAAAAGGCATCGGCAAACAATTAATGAACGCAGCAACAGAACATGCAAAGCAACAAAATTGCAGCTCCATTTTTATGCGGGTGATATCAGTCCGGCATGAACTGATCGCATGGTATGAACGGCAGGGTTATGTCAAAACAGGAATTACAGAACCTTTCCCAAAGGATGACCGTTTCGGGATCCCCACGCAGCCGTTGAAGTTTATCATTATGGAAAAAGATATATAAAAGCCCGGTATCACAATTTAACGGGGATATCACTTCCAACCATAATCTTTCCGGGCCGGTTCTCTACAAAAGCTACCCTTTAGCAATATTCTGCTCCAGATGCAAATTGAAAAAAGTAGTTTGGTTATACAAGTAAAAAAACAACCGGTATGATCATTCAACAAAAATTTATCCGCTTTGCATCCGTATGCTGCTTTTTATCAGTTGTCACCACGCTTGGCATACATGCTTATTTTCCTGATCCACCAACGGATTTTGAAGAAAGGATATTGCTCTTTCGGGATCAGACATACCTCATTAACCGCTGGTGGGTGATCATCCATTGCTTATTGGTGATCGCTTCCATGTGGGGATTTGCATTATTGCAAATAAAAAAAACACCCGGTTTCACAGGTTTGGGTTTCCTGTTCTTTTGTGTTTTTGCTATTGCGGAGATCGCCCGGCAAATGATCGTACTGTTTTATACAAACGGTTTAAGGGAGCAATATTTTTTGACTGAAGACCCGGCCATTAAAGAAGGGTTAAGAATAACTCTTACTCATGCGGGACTTCTTACAGCACCCTTATTTGGTGTTTTTATTTTTGCCTATGGTTTAGGGGGGCTCTGCTATGGTCTCAGCCTTGCTCAAACAAAAGGATTCAGTCAGGCACTTTCAGCAATGCTCATTATTTCGGGTATTGTCAGTTTTTTATTTCTGGGTAATTATTTCTGGAAAATTCACCTCTTAGAACAATTCACCGAAAAATTCAATCTCATTTTCACACCTCTTCTCAGGGCACTGACAGGCCTGTGGCTGTGGAAAAAATCAAATACAGTGCAGTAAATAAACGTTATTTTATAAATAAGCCTGTAAATTAATTCGGTTTACTTTTATAGCATGAACCGCATTGACCGATTACTGGGCATTCTGACCTTGCTGCAATCCAGGAAATTTGTGCCGGCAGAAAAGATCGCAGAGAAATTTCACATTAGTATCCGCACGGTTTACCGGGATGTAAAAGCACTGGTTGAACTGGGCATCCCCGTCAGCTTTGAATCACAAAAAGGTTACTTCGTGGTACAGGGCTATTTCCTTCCTCCAGTTTCATTGACCACGGAAGAAGCGAATGCACTTTTATTATCGGAATCATTGGTTTATGGCTTTGCCGATAAGTCTATACAGTCCCATTATTCCAATGCGCTGAATAAAGTAAAAGCTGTATTACGTTCTTCTCAAAAGGAAAAACTGGAAGTACTGGATGACAGTATCCGGATGCAGATGCACCCTAACCTGATGCTGAATGTTGAATACCTGTCCATTTTACAAAACGCCATCGCTTCCCGGATGATCGTTGAGATAGAATATAAAAACCTGAAAGAAGAGGTCAGCAAAAGGCAACTGGAACCTATCGGCCTTATATTTTACGCATTTAGCTGGCACCTGATCGCCTGGTGTCATGCCCGGAAAGACTATCGCGATTTTAAAGTATCCCGTATCAGCCGGTTGAAAAATACGGAAATGCCTTTTAAAAATGCTTCTCATATTGCGGTCAGCGAATACATGAAGCAACTTCCTGTCAACTATTAGAAAATAATTTTACGTTTTTGAAAACAGGCTGCCATAGGGTTGTCAGTGGCCGTATTTTTCTTTGTGTCATAACAATTAAAACAAATTTTATGACATTCATGCAATCATTCGCCAGGGAACTGGAAAGAGAAGCCATCACTACCCGCAAAATGCTGGAAAGGGTGCCAACCGATAAGTTTGACTGGCAACCCCACGAAAAAAGTATGACCGTCCGGCAACTGGCTACCCATGTAGCGGAGATACCTTCCTGGATACCGATGGTGCTTAACACGGCTGAACTTGATTTTGCCAATACGGAATACAAGCCAGTTATGGTAAATACCAATGGGGAACTGGTAGATTTTTTTGAAAAATCGTTTGCTGAAGGAAAAGCAGCGCTGGCAAAAAGTAAAGACAAACAATTAGAAGATTTCTGGACAATGCGTAGCGGTGAACAGATATACAGTACTTCCCCTAAAGATGAAGTATTACGCGGCGTATTCTGCCAGGTAGTTCATCACCGGGCACAGTTAGGCGTTTATCTTCGTTTGCTGAACGTTCCTATACCCGGCAGCTATGGTCCCAGCGCTGATGAACCGAATTTTTAATTGATAGTGAGGATCTGATCTATAACCAGCCTGAACGCCTGAATAATAAATAAAGAATGCAGCAGGCTCCGATCGTAAACAGCAATACGGCATAGAAGCCGTATTGCCATTCTGATTCAGGTATGAATTTAAAATTCATCCCGTAAAAACCAGCGACCATTGTTGGTACGGCAATGATGGCAGCCCAACCGGCAAATTTTTTGGAAACGTCACTCTGTGAAATGGATATCAGCGAAAAATTAGCTTCAAGGGCGGTATTCAATAATTCCCTTGTATTATCCACCATTTCATTAATGCGGACAACATGGTCATATACATCCCTGAAGTAAGGTTGTGTTTCGGGTGAAATGCACTTAATATCAAACCGCATCAGCCGGTTGCAGATATCCACCAGGGGTGATATGGCCCGTTTCACATCCAGTAGCTCCCGTTTTAAATTGTATATCTGCTCAGTTGTTTCGCGGCTTGGTTTTTCTTTGAACACTTTATCCTCTATTGATTCCAGTTTCAGTTCCAGTTCATGCACAACCGGGAAATACCTGTCTACAATAAAATCCATTACGGCATATAAAACAAAACCCTGGCCTTTACACAACAATTCGGGCATGGTCTCACAGCGGGCCCTTACCTCTTTATAAGAAACGGATGAGCCATGACGCACCACTACAATAAAATTAGGTCCCACAAAAAAATGCGTTTCCCCGAATTCGATAGTATGCTTCTCTCCTTTTTGTGCAGTACGAAGCACGACAAAAAGTGAATCACTGTATAGTTCGACCTTGGGGCGCTGGTGAGCATGATGGGCATCTTCCACGGCAAGATCATGCAGGCCAAACTCCTCCTGCACCTGGTTAAGCACTTCTTCCGACGGCTCATGCAACCCGATCCATACAAACTGATCGGTTTCCTTCAGCACTTCATGAACATTACTGAGTTTAACATCGGCAATACGGTGTCCTTGTGAATAGGCTGCGCAATTGACTATCTCTTCCATATGTTTAGTTTTGAAAGTGCAAGCAATGATTAGCTATAGAAAGGTCGGAAAAAACAAGCAGGTATGACCGGTTTTTATTAAGCTTCTTCGCTTTTTGTATCTTCAAAAGAATTTTCGGCAACCAACAACCAAACTTCTGATATGAGCACCGTCATTTCTTCAGCATCTGCCCCCCTTCCGAAAACGGTTTATCGTGTGGAATCCATTGACCTGCTAAGAGGGCTGATCATGATCATCATGGCGCTGGATCATGTACGGGATTATTTTCATGCAGGCGCCGTAGTTTTTGACCCTACCGATCTGTCACAAACTAATATCATTCTTTATTTCACCCGCTGGATCACTCATTTCTGTGCCCCGGTATTCATGTTCCTTTCCGGTACATCAGCCTTCCTGGTCGGTGAAAGAAAAGGAAGAAAAGCTTTATCCAGGTTCCTGCTGACAAGAGGCCTGTGGTTGGTATTTCTTGAATTCACTGTCGTGAACTTTGGCTGGTATTTTAATTTTCCCCAGCCTTCAATAGATTTTCTAGTGATATGGGCGCTGGGCATTAGCATGATCGCTTTAGCCGGTCTTATTTATCTGCCCCTGCCATGGATACTGTTCATCAGTTTAGCGATGGTATTTGGTCACAACCTGTTAGATGATATTAGTGTACCCGGAAATGATCTGTCATCAATACTCTGGTCATTATTTCACCAGGCCAATTTTTACCAGTTTAAAGATTTTACCCTGTTTGTAGGTTACCCGGTGATACCCTGGATCGGGGTAATGGCCCTGGGCTATTGCCTTGGGAAAT
>DATDIX010000212.1:0-3661 GCA_036520835.1 Chitinophagaceae bacterium
TCTTTGCAAATGATAAAGGGCTGTTTTTAAGGGTTGGAAACGGACTCTATCACAGTACACCAAATGCCACAGCTCCTTTTTGGACCAAAGAGATTTTCCCTGACGAACATAGCAGCATTGCCCCCGGTAAGTCCGGGATATTTGCCAACAATTACTGGGGTGTAAATTTGAAAAAAACAAACGGAACGAGTGTATGGTCGCCGATATTCGAAAATATTCAGGCGTCACGAATGCGCAGCGTTTTTGAGACTGCCGGAGGTGAAATTTTCATCCTCACCGCCAGAGGCCTTCTTAAAACTGCTAACAATGGAAAAACCTGGAAAACTGTCCATACTGAAGGCATGGATGGGAATTTGGCAGAGTTGAATGGCGTACTGGTGGCGGTCAGCATGAGAAGGATAATAAGATCGACTGATAATGGCGAAAACTGGGAGTTTGTGACCAGTGAGGGTGGTGTGGTTTTCGATGTAAAACAGGTCAACGGTGGATTTGCTGCTTTGACTCCCACTTCAGCGAATATCAGGGGGGTAAGTACATCCTACGACGGCGGTAAAACCTGGCAGCCCGATGATGCCGGCCGTCAGGACAAAGTTGTTATTGATTCAATATTTCGGACCTGGAATGATCGCCCTCGTATGCAAACCTTCATGACTGCAATTATCCAGGTTGGTGAAAACTTCATTTGTACTCATCCTGACGGCATTTTCAGATCATCAGACAAGGGAAAAACATGGAAATTATTACTTCCTGCTGTAGAAGGTAAGGTCTTCGCTGTATTTGTTTCAGGCAACGTGATCTATGCCATACCCAGCATGGGTGGATGTTGAAAAATTCAGGTTGACATTCATGCATTGTTTAAAATTACCGCAGGTGGCAGATAGGGTTAGTAAGACTAAAGTTTGCTGGTATATTAACCCTGATGTAGAATAAACAGGAAAAAATTAATAAAGCAAATGACGAAGATTGCACATATTTAAGTGTTGTGCGTCCTGCAAAAAAATACCGGCAGAATGAAAGTAAAATCAGATAGGCAAAGCATATTTATCCTTTGCTGCACATTTTTGATTATTGTAACAAACTCCTGCATCAATCAAAGGCAATCAAATAAGGAAAATCAGATAGTACAGACTAAAACTGACAGCAAATTGTTGAAATACACAACCGGCGTTCGTTCAATTTTAGAAGATAGTAAAGGAAATATTTGGCTTGGTAGTTACAACGAAGGTGCGTGTTTGCTTCGTAATGGGGAGTTCCAATATTTCACAACAGAAAACGGATTAAGTGACAACCAGGTAAGGAATATTTATGAAGATAAAAATGGTATCATCTGGTTTGAATGTGGGGTAGGATTAAGTACTTATGACGGGCAGAAAATAACTACTTACAAGGAAAGAAATTATGATTCAATAAATAAATGGAAATTAACTGGTAGTGATCTTTGGTTTAAAAGCGATCCAACTGTTGGCTTCAACAAACTGGAAAAGTATCCGGGAGTGTATCAATATGATGGGCAAAAGCTTTCCTATCGCAAATTTCCTATTATATTAAAACCAGGGGAGCATGAGAATAAATATTCAATTTCAACTGATTTTGTCAAAGGTAAAAATGGAACCCTTTGGTTTGGAACCTACGGTGCGTTAATAGGGTATAATGGCTCCGATTTTAGAATAATAGATAATGACTACGTTGGGCTAAACACAGAAACCAGTTCTTTGCATGTCAGGAGCATAATGGAAGATAGCAAAGGGAATCTTTGGATTGGTAATAATGGAATTGGTGTTCTTAAATATGATGGAAAAAAAGTGATCGATTTCACAGCACAACAAAAACTGAAAAAGGAGGACACCAAAGGCAATTCTCTGGATAGAATTTTTTCCATTGGAGAGGATGGTTCAGGAAATATTTGGTTTGGGACTGTAGAATTTGGTGCATGGAGATATGATGGTAATTCTATGAAAAATTTTACTAAAGAGGATGGACTTGAGAGTAAACACATTTGGTTTATATATAAAAGCAAACAAGGAGAATTGTGGTTTGGAGGAAAAGAGCCAAGTGGCGTATACCGATTCAATGGCAATTCTTTTGAAAGGAAATATTAACTATAAGTACGAACGCACAACAAAAGTATTTGCAAAAGCAGAGCAGGACAATGTAACATCAGATATGTACAAGCATCAGCAGCAGTCCGGGCTCGACGTTCAAAGTTCCTCCGCCCGGGTTCGTGTCCCTTCCGCCCGGGTTAGTGTCCCCGGTGCGTGAGACACGCACCATGGCATCAGATATTCGCTATTACCAGATTCAGTCGGGGAGATTCGTGGAAAGGAAGGAATCACATTTCATTTCAAAACTTGGTAACTTGCCTTTTTGATTGATGCAAATGGAAAACTCTTTTGATACACAAAAGGCTTTGTTTTTTATCCCGGACATCAGCGGGTTTACACAATTTATAAATGACCGGCAAATACAACATAATGACAGGATAATTGCCGAGTTGCTTGAAATCCTGATAGAATCAAACCGGTTGAACCTAAAAGTAAATGAGATTGAAGGGGACGCAATATTTTTTTACCGCCTGGGTCAGCCTCCTTCTGCCAGAGAGATCGTAGAGCAGTCAAAGGATATGTATATCGCTTTTCACCGCCATTTAAAAAAATATGGCGTATCACGTATCTGCAATTGCGCTGCCTGCAATACGGCCGGCAGATTAACTTTAAAAACGGTAGCCCACTATGGCTCCCTTTCTTTTCAAAAAATTCAAAACCGGGAAAAGCTTTTTGGACCCGATGTGATCAAAGTGCACCGGCTTCTGAAAAATGATGTTCCGGACAAGGAATATATACTATTGACGGATAGCATTACCGGCGAAAAACCAGGAATTGACAATACAGAAAATTGGCTGAAATGGAATAAAGGAAATGCAAATTACGATGTGGGGGAAGTCGGGTATCACTATGCCTCTTTGCTCCCCTACTATTCTATGATCCCGGAACCAGAACTGCCTTTAGTTAAAATCCACAGATCAAAAACTCCTATAGTTTTCAGGCTGGAAATCAATTCTCCCCTGGACATTGTTTATGACGCACTGATTGATCTTAATCAGCGGGTGCAATGGATGACAGGTTTGAAGGTGGTGAAGGTAAAAGAGGAATCACTCAACCGGATGAATAAAATCTGCACAAGTTTTGAATGTGCTTCGCCACATGAAAAATGCACCTTTCAGACGAGTGCGGTGGAGTTTGGTGAACGCAGTATCCGGCTTTCTGAAACATTTCTTGAACAACCGATGACTTTTGATTACATAGTAGAGGAAAGGGCTGGCAAAACCAACCTCACCTTAGAATGCCACCCGGCTTTTAGTTTGCCGGTGAAGTGGATGTTCAACCTTTTTATGAGGAAAAAATTCAATTCGGACACTTCAAGATCCTTATTACAATTAAAAAATTATTGCGAGCTTAAAAATTGAAGACAGTTTCATCCCCCGAGTCTCCTCCGGTAGCTTCCGGGAACACTCGTCAGAGAAAGGAATCGCATTTTCTTAAATTTATTTAAATCAAATATCATGGCTGAAACTTTTGAAAACAGGTGGTCTGCACCGGCCGCTCTTGCTATTCCAAAAGAAGGTTATTTTAAAAAAGAAGAAGGCCGGTACGGCCCGGTCTTT
>DATDIX010000213.1:0-2527 GCA_036520835.1 Chitinophagaceae bacterium
ATCGTTACCCTTGGTCTCTTCTTTTTTATCATCTCTTTTTTCCGCATTCCAAAAAGAAAACTGACGATACAGGAAAATGCCATTATCGCCCCGGCTGATGGTAAGGTGGTGGTGATTGAAGAAGTGCAGGCCGATGAATATTTTACCGACCGCCGCATACAGGTCTCCATCTTTATGAGCCCGTTGAATGTGCATGTGAACCGCAACCCCATCAGCGGCGAAGTAGCCTATAGCCAGTACCACAAAGGAAAATACCTGGTAGCCTGGCATCCCAAATCATCTACCGAAAATGAAAGGCACACGGTAGTGTACAGGAAAGACGGGAAAGAAATACTGGTCAAACAAATTGCCGGCGCTTTAGCCAAACGCATCATCAACTACCTGAAATCAGCCCAGAAAGTAAAACAGGCGGATGAAATGGGCTTTATCAAATTCGGCTCAAGGGTTGATATGCTGTTGCCCTTAGATGCAAAGATCCATGTAAAGATCGGCGATAAGCCGCAGGGTGGTGTGACGGTGATCGCTACCTGGTAAGATAATGTGCAAATAAGCCAATGTGCTGATTTGCCAATGCAGAAAATCACCGGTTCAACGCCCATTAAAAAATATTCTCCAGTTCTTTCAGCGAATAAACAGTATAGGTAGGCAACTTTTGATCAATCACAGGCACCGGCTCTTTGGTCAGGTGGTTGACATGTACCTGGTCAATACCGGCATTAACAGCGCCGAGAATATCCACGTCTATTGTATCCCCGATCATAATGCTTTCCCCCGGCTTTGCTTTTGCTTTCTGAAATGCAAATTCAAATATCTCCTTATTAGGTTTTAAACTATTGGATCCTTCAGAGGTGATCACTTCCCGGAAGAAAACATCAAGGCCAGAATATTTCAGTTTACTATGTTGCGTTTTTTCAAAACCATTGGTGATAAGGTGCAACTGGTAATTCTTATCCGCCAGGTATTGAAGGGACTCTTTGGTATAGGGAAATAATAAGGTCCGGGTCGGCAGCAGGTCCAGGAACCGGATATTCATTTCGTTGGCCAGTTTATCATCCGCTATTTTAAAATCCAGCAAAGCCAGCCACATTCTTTTTACCCGCAATACCTCCTGTTTGATATAGCCATTGCGGTATCGTTCCCATAGCTTATCATTATGAGCAAGATAATTCCTGTAAAAAAGCTCAAAATCATACACCCCCCTTTCTTTCAGCTTCATGGCATCATATAATTCAGTTAGTGTCGCCCGGGCATTGGCTTCAAAATCCCAGAGGGTGTGGTCAAGGTCGAAAAAAAGGTGACGGTATTTACTCCCCGCCCCTGAAGAGGGAGGCAGAACATTCTTTTTTATTACAGACATTCTTTCTTATTCATGATTAAGTTTGCAAATTACAGAACTAAATTTCATATATGAGTGCTAATAACACCCCTTTGGGGGCGGGGGGTATGAATGTCATCATCACAGGTGCATCAAGAGGTATCGGCAAAGCCATCGCTGAAGTATTTGCTGCCAACGGGTATGATCTTTATCTCAGCTCCCGTAACGGGGTGGCCCTGTATAAGGCTACAGAAGACCTGATGACAAGGTTTCCGGCGATAACAATAAAGGCAAAACCTTTTGACCTCAGTAAAAAAGAAGAGACAAAGGAATTTGGAAAATGGTGTTTAAGTTTTGGCACACCGGGTATACTTGTCAATAATGCAGGCCTGTTTGAACCCGGCAGTGTACATAATGAACCCGAGGGGGCACTGGAAAAACATATCGAAACAAATTTGTACAGCGCTTACCACCTGACAAGGGTATTGCTGCCGGCCATGATGCAAAAAAAAGCCGGTCACATTTTCAATATGTGTTCGACCGCCGCCCTACAGGCCTATGATAATGGCGGCGCCTATAGTATCAGCAAGTTTGCATTATATGGTTTTAGTAAAAACCTGCGGGAAGAAATGAAACCGCATGGTATTAAAGTAACATCTGTTCTTCCCGGGGCTGTGATGACCGACTCCTGGGGAGATTATGATAATTCTTCCAAACGCATCATGGAAGCGGGAGATGTAGCCAAACTAATTTATGCTGCTTCCCAGCTTTCACCGCAGGCCTGCGTGGAAGATATTATCCTGAGACCACAATTGGGAGATCTGTAGACCCCCGCCCCTAAAGGAGTGTAAATAACAGTTCCCAACTGTAATAGTTTTAACCCATTTATACTATTTAGCTTAATCCTTGCCTACAGCTTATTACTTTTACAGCTGATGCAAAAATTCCCTTGTAAAATAATTTTACTTTTAAGCCTGCTTATCGTTTGTATTAATGCAACAGCACAGGTGATCTTTAAAACGATCGTACAAAAATCAACGGTCGAAGTGGGAGAATCCTTTTTTGTACAGTATACATTAGAGAATATTGAAGGAAACGACGGTTTCAATCTGCCTTACTTTACTGGCCTCCGGCTGGTAAGCGGGCCAAATATCTATCCCGGAAAAGTAAATAGCCCCGATGGTCTGAAGCCGGTAAAGAATTATGTTGTTA
>DATDIX010000214.1:0-23058 GCA_036520835.1 Chitinophagaceae bacterium
AGGAAACCACCGCCTGCTCCCAGTAAACCAGTTACCACGCCAACAAATAATCCCAGTAAAATAAGTGGCAATGCCGAATTGTGGCGCTCTTTTTCTGTTTCCCCTGCTTGCGATTCAATATACTTGCCCCGGATCATTGAAAAGGATGCAGCCAGCATGAGAATGGCAAAAATGATCATCAGGAGCACTCCTTTTGAAACCGGTATATTACCAATGATAAGAGAATCGGGGATGGCGGGCAGCAGGTAATGTCTTGTAATGAAAATAGAAAAGATCGAAGGGATACCAAATTCAGTTACAGCTTTGAAGTCAACTATTTTTTTGGAATAAGCCCTTAAACCACCGACGAGACTTGTAGCACCAACAATAAAAAGAGAGCTGGTGGTGGCAAGTAATGGATCTGTATTCATCAGGTAAACCAGTACAGGTACAGTAAGTATAGAGCCGCCGCTGCCTACCAGGCCTAATGAAACACCGATCAGTATGGATGCGATATAACCAATAATTTCCATTTCGTTTTTTTGCAAGATTAGCCGAAAGGTTCTTTTCACAATGTGACAGAAATCACAGCGCTGACTGCATTAAACAAGTTCGATCATATTACGATATAGTTTGACCAGCTTCTGCTGTTCCATTTTTTTCAGCAACCGGGAGATTACTTCCCGGGAACTATTCAGGTCGTCTGCTATCTGCTGGTGCGAAAGTTCGATCGTTTTTTTTCCTGATTTACCGGCATAGCGTTTCAGGTAAAACTCTAGGCGTTCATCCATATTTCTGAAAGCAATATTATCCACCACGGAAAGCAATTCATCAAAGCGGCCCCGGTAGGTTTGAATGACGAACTGGTACCAGCTTTTATATTTATTCATCATGTCATCCATCAGTTGGATGGGGATCATCAATACTTCCGTGTCTTCTTCAGCCTGCGCCATGATCTCGCTGGTCTGGGACTGAATGGCGCAGATCATGGATACTGCACAGGCCTGTCCCGGTCCGAGATAATACATCAGGAATTCACCACCATCCGCATTTTCCCTGTATATTTTTATTTGCCCTTCCAGGACAAGAACAGTTGATTTGATATATTGCCCCGTACGCATGATCACTTCACCCGTTCTGAATGATCGTTCTACCGCATTCTTTTCTATAAGGTCTATAAGTTCGGGTTCAAACTGAGGGAAGAGTTGTTTCCAGTTCATGCAGTAAAGTTAGTCTTCTAAAACTTTTTCCATTTGCATACTTCGGCTGCCTTTTACCAGGAAATGAGTATGGGTAAACTGTTGTTGTTTCCACCACTTGTTTGCTTCAGTGGCATTTTGAAACCGCAGAAAGGGGTGATTAATTTTCAAAAAATCACCACCAACCAGCGCTACCTCTTTCCATGTATATTGTTTGATAAGGTCTGCAATAGCTCTATGTTCATCCAGGCTTTCTTTTCCCAGCTCTGCCATTGCCCCAAGCATCAGTACTTTGTTATCAGCATGAAGTTTGGAAAAGTTCTCGATCGCCAGTTTCATGCTGCTGGGGTTGGCGTTATAAGCATCCAGTATAATTTTATTCGTTCCTTTTGTTACTAATTGTGAGCGGCTGTTGGAAGGAGTATAATTTTCAATAGCTGTTTTTATTTTTTCAGGAGGTACCTTAAACGCTATCCCGGCAGCTACTGCGGCCAGTACATTCGGAAGGTTGTATTCACCTACCAATTGTGTTTTAATACTGAAGGGGCTTCCTGTTGTTATTTTTACTTCCAGGAATGGCTCGCTTTGTTTTACCCTGCCTGTAATGCTTGCATCAGCATTTGTTCCGTATTTAATGATATTGGTGATCCCTTTGCTCATGTGATGCAGGTAATCGTAGTCCCACATCACGAAGGCAGTTCCGTCTTTTAATGCCCGTAAGTGATCAAACAATTCACCTTTTCCTTTTCTAACTCCTTCCATACTTCCAAATCCCTCGAGATGGGCTTTACCACAATTGGTGATCAGCCCATGAGTGGGCAAAGCATATTTACAATAACCCGCTATTTCACCGATATGATTGGCGCCCATTTCTATCACGGCTACTTCGGCGTCACTCTTTATTTTTAAAATAGTGAGGGGGGTGCCAATATGATTATTAAGATTACCTTCCGTAGTATAGGTTTTGAAAGTGGATGAAAGAACAACATGGATCAATTCCTTGGTTGTTGTTTTACCATTACTCCCGGTAATGGCAATGAACGGGATACTGAATTGTTCACGATGATGTTTGGCCAATTGCTGCAAAGCAGTCAATACGTCATCAACCAGGAAGGTCTTGCCGGGGATCTCATATTTCTTTTCATCAATGACAGCATAAGTGGCTCCCGCATCAAGAGCCTGTTTCACAAATGTGTTGCCGTTAAAGTTGTCTCCTTTTAATGCAAAAAAGATATCACCCTGTTTCAGTTTCCGGGTATCGGTCTGCACGGAAGGATATTGCCGGTAGATGGTATACAATTGTTCGGTCTGCATACTGCAAAAGTATAAGGGATAGGCAAATAAAAAACCCCGGCTACCTGCCGGGGTTAAAGTATTTAGAAATAGAATTATCGCTTTTGTCTTTTTGTCGGGAATTGCTGACCTACTTTGCGGCCATTTCCTTCAGGGCTTCCCATACGATCCATAGCACAACGGAAACCTAAAGTACTTAAAGACTGGTCTTCTTCCAGGAAACGGCGTGTACTCGGGCTGAGCCAGTAGGCACGGTCATTCCAGCTACCACCTTTATACACTCTTGATTTATCACTTACCAGGGTAGTGATTCCATACCCGTATTGTGCCTGTGATACTGTATCTCCATCGAGATAGTTGATCACATTACCACGCTGGTAGTTGCGGCGTTTAGCGCTTTCAGCATCTGTTACCTGAACCATCTTCACCCGGCCAGTAGTATCATTGATCTGTGCTTCACCGGTGGTAGGGTCTTTATACAATTTCATATAAACGTTACCACGCATAGGTGCAGGGTTATCATCATAATCCATTGAGGAAAGCGGTCTGAATACATCCTGTACCCACTCATTTACGTTACCGGCCATATTATATAAACCGAAACCGTTAGGGAAGAATGATTTTACTTCTGCAGTATAGAAAGCACGGTCGTTCAAACCACCGGCAATACCGGCATTATCACCTGATCCGCGTTTGAAGTTAGCGAGGAACTGACCCTGCCAGGTTCCGTGACGTGTATCACGCAATCCATTTACGTTTTGTGACCAGGGATATATTTGTTTGTTCGATTGTAACTCTTCACCACGTTTGCCTTCTTTTGTACTTGGGCGGGGGTTTTGATTGATCAAACCATAAGCGGCATATTCCCACTCAGCTTCAAAGGGCAGGCGGTAATCAGGCAACAGGATGCCATCCTCCATGCTTACCTTTGTACGTGGCTGACCGGTAGAAGTTTTTAACGAGCTTTTTTTAGAAGTAGCACCTTTTCCCGGGGCCGTTTGGTAAAGATCAAGCAGGTATGATTTGGTAGTGAAATTATTACTACCCTGCTGTCCTTGTAAACCTTGTTTATTGATAAACTGATTTTTCAACAGAATGCCTTCATTTACCCTGTCGCTTCTCCAGAGACAAAAGTCACTCGCTTGTCTCCAGGTGACACCTACTACAGGATAATAATTGAAACCGGGGTGGCGGAAATAATATTCAACCAGCGGCTCATTATAGCTTAACTCGCTTCTCCAGACAAGGGTATCGGGTAATGCACCTTCAATGATAGGAACGTTGACTGGATCAGACGGATCAAATACTTTCTGCAGCCAGAACAGGTACTCCCTGTAATGAAGGTTGGCTACTTCCGTACGATCTATGTAAAATGAAGGAATAGACACACGGCGTGGAATATTGTTCCATTCACTCATTACGTCTTCTTCGGTTTGGCCCATGGTGAAGGTACCACCCTGCACAAACACCAGGCCCGGGCCTGTGCCCTGGTCTTTGGATTTGGCTACCTGGAACCCACCCATGTTTTTGTCATTGTAGTTCCAGCCTGTTACGTCGGATTTTTCGGTCTTTTTCTTACCGAACAGGCCTTTGCCCTTGCAGGAAGCAAGCAGCACTACGGCGGCTAAAAGGATTACTAAGTTTTTCACTATCATTGTTTTTTTCATAAACCTATGAATTGGAATAAATTTAACGCCGGTTTAGGTAAAAATATTGCACCCTGGTTCAGAATTAATAACCGGAATTGCGAATATATATACTTTACCTAAAAAGTCTTTTAGCACAAATACTTTTTTTAATACGTGCTTCTACCGGGGGAATACCCGCCTGCTTCGGTATCGGTTGAAACTTCGGCAGTTAGTTATTGTATCCGATCATTAGTTTTTGATGCTCTGGTCAAGAAACCGGATTTTTGTGGTCATGCTGTTGAAAAAAATAATGGTAATTACTGCTGGTGTATTAATGATGGTAATATCTGCCACAGCACAACGTACTTACAGGCCGTCTTCAGTTTTGGCTTCGGGGAGTTGGTATAAGCTTTCCGTAAAGGAAGCAGGTGTCCACAAAATCGACCTGGCTTTTCTTAATGGCCTTGGCGTCAATACTTCAAATCTTGCCTCTACTTCAATCAGGCTTTTTGGAAATGGAGGGCAAATGCTGGTAGAGGCTAATGCAGGGCCATGGATGGATGACCTGCAGGAAAATTCCATCCTGGTAGTTGACGGGGGTGATGGGGTATTGAACGGTAGCGATTATATTCTTTTTTATGCTGCCGGACCTGATCAATGGATAAAAGATTCACTGAACCAGCGGTTCTCACATAAGAAAAATATTTACAGTGACAGGGCGTATTATTTTTTATCAATTGGAGTCAATGGAAAAAGGATTCTTAATGCACCCCTCGTTTCTTCACCGAATATTACGATCAGCAGTTTCTCTGAAAGATATTTTCATGAACTGGATACCGTAAACTTTCTTTTGAGCGGTAAGCATTGGTATGGCGAAGAATTTTCTGATCTGCCCGGCAGGTCTTTATCAAGAAGTTTTAATGTAAGCATTCCGGATATTGTAAATGCTTCTGCAATGATGGTACAAAGCAATTGTATTGCCCGGTCAGTAGGGGCTGCGAGTAGCTTTGATGTCAGGGTCAATAATAGCCTGGTGGGGCAGGTAGCTATTTTACCGGTCGGGACAAGTCAGTTCGATCTGTTTGCACAACAGGCAACAGCTATTGCCACGACCACTGCGCCGCAAAGCAATTTTACAGTCAGCTATACTTACAATCCCGGAAGTTTTAATGCACAGGGATGGTTAGATTGGTTTGAAATATTTGCAAGGAGGAACCTGTCTTTGAATGGAACAAACCAGTTATTATTCCGTGACTGGTCAAGTGTCGGAAACAATATAGGTGAGTTTGCAGTAAGCAATGCAACAACGAATACGCAGGTATGGGACGTAACAGATCCTTTGAATCCTGTACGTATGCAGGGAAACTTTGCTGCTAACCAGTTTCGGTTTGTAAATAATTGTAACAGGCTACGGGAATATGCTGCTTTCAATCCAGATAATTTATTAGCGCCGGTTGCAGCGGGAACAGTAGCCGCTCAAAACCTGCATAATACTCCAGTGGCAGATTATATTATTATCGTGCATCCTCCTTTTCTGTCGCAGGCGCAGCGACTAGCTCAATTTCACCAACAGCGAAACGGTTATAGAAGTTTAGTAGTAACGACTCAACAAATATTCAATGAGTTTGGCGGCGGTAGTCCTGACCCGGTGGCTTTGCGTGATTTTGTAAAAATGTATCATGATAAATATGGGAATATACCTGCTGACAAATTGAAATATCTATTACTGTTTGGTGATGCCTCTTATGATTATAAAGACAGGATCGCCGGCAATACCAATTTTGTACCCGCCTGGGAAAATAATTTTTCTTTAGATCCATTAGCCACCTATGCTTCTGATGATTTTTATGGTTTTTTAGACGACAACGAGGATATCAATTCCGGCGCTATCATCAACTATCTCGATATCGGTATTGGCCGGGTGCCGGCAAAGAACATGGATGAAGCAAAGAATTTTGTTGATAAGGTGGAGGCTTATTTCTCGCAGGAAAGTTTTGGGCCCTGGAGAAATGCCCTCACTTTTATTGCGGATGATGAAGACCTCAACCTTCATTTGCAGGATGCAGAAATAATTACCAATACTGCTAATACCACGGGGCCGGTTTTCAACCAGGAAAAAATTTACCTGGACGCCTTTCAGCAGCAAAGCGGCTCTGGTGGCAGCAGCTACCCGCAGGCAAACCAGGCCATCAATAACCAGGTCTATAATGGCACCCTGATCTGGAATTTTACCGGGCATGGCGGCCCCAGGAGATTAGCCGAAGAAATTATCCTCGACCTGGACGTGGTGAATAACTGGAATAATCCGTACCGGCTTCCACTTTTCATTACAGCTACCTGTGATTTTGCCCCTTATGATATTCCGCAGTTAAATTCACTGGGAGAAAATGTTTTACTCAGACCCAAAACGGGTGCTATTGCTTTGATGACCACAACGAGGGTAGTGTTTGCCTTTAGTAACCGCATCATGAACAATAACTATTTACAGTTTGCATTGCAGCCTGATGCAAATGGAAAATATAAAAGCCTGGGAGATGCTGTAAAAGAAGCCAAGAATTATACTTACCAGACCTCAGGTGATGTGACCAATAACCGAAAATTTACTTTGCTTGGCGACCCGGCTTTGACAATTGCTTACCCTGTATTAAAAGTAAGGGCTACAAAAGTAAATGGGATACCGGCTGTGCAGGCTGATACATTAAGTTCAAAAGAAAAAGTGGTTATTGAAGGTGAAGTAACGGATGTGCAGGGCAATTTACTGACTTCGTTCAATGGCAATGTGTATCCTGCCGTTTTTGACAAGCCTCAAAATGTCAACACGCTGGCCAATGACCCAACCAGTTCACCCACCAGTTTCAGTACACAAACCAATATTCTGTTTAAAGGGAAAGCATCTGTCACGAACGGTCGCTTTTCTTTTTCTTTTAAAGTGCCCAAAGACATCAATTACCAATACGGTAATGGCAAACTTAGTTTGTATGCCGATAATGGGTCAGCGGATGGGAATGGTTTTTTCACTAACCTGATTATTGGCGGCGCCGGCAACAGCATTGATGGCGACAATCAGGGCCCCAGCATCAGGCCTTACCTCAATGATGAAAGTTTTGCCAACGGCGGAATCACTAACGAAAACCCTGTGCTGATCCTGAAACTGTCTGACTCATCGGGCATCAATACCGTCGGTACGGGTATTGGACACGATATTGTAGCTACACTGGATAATGATAACCGCCAATTCTTCATTCTCAACGACTTTTATCAGGGTGACCTTGACAGTTACCAGCAGGGAGTGGTCCGTTTTCAGCTTCCTGAACTGGAACCAGGCCCCCATAGCCTTAAGATAAAAGCCTGGGATGTCCTTAACAATTCCAACGAGTCAATTCTTGATTTTACCGTGGCTAAAGACGAAGAACTTGAGCTGAGTCATATTCTCAATTATCCTAACCCGTTTACCACCAAAACACAATTCTGGTTTGAGCATAATAAACCCGGTCAGGATCTGCAGGTTAGGGTACAGGTATTTACGCTTAGCGGCAGGGTAATAAAAATGATCCAAAAGACAATAAATACCCCCGGAAACCGTTCAAATGAACTGGAATGGGACGGTAGAGATGAATACGGGGATAAAGTTGGCAGAGGGGTTTACCTTTATAAGCTTTCTGTAACTGCTCCCGGCAAACTAAAAAAAGAAAAAATCGAGAAATTGGTGATTTTTTAGTTTTGGGTAAAATTCAATACTTTAGCCGCTCATTTTACCAAAACGCAACTATTTACACAGCAATAACTAAACACTTTCTAATGAGAACAACTGCTTTAAAACTAACTGCCGGGATCATGCTTTTTTGCGGCGTATCCTCATCCATAAAAGCACAGGTGGATGAAATCAATGTCGTCACTACAGCTGTTCCTTTTTTGCGCATTTCACCTGATGCCCGTTCTGGCGGTATGGGTGATATCGGCCTTGCCACTTCGGCTGATGCCAGTTCAGGCTTCTGGAATATCGGTAAAGTAGCTTTCAATGAATCCAAAGGCGGCATTGTTGCCACCTATACTCCGTGGTTAAAAGACCTGGTAAACGATGTTTACCTTGCCTCAGTAGCCGGGTATTATAAATTTGCTGACAACCAGGCTCTCAATTTATCATTGCGTTATTTCAGCCTTGGCAATATCCAGTTTACTGATGGTTTGGGTAACGATTGGGGATCTGCCAAACCAAGAGAATTTAGTTTTGATGTTGGTTATTCACGTAAACTTTCCAATAAAGTGGGTATTGGCGTTGCCCTCAGGTATATCAATTCAAATCTTACAGGTGGTGGCGTTACCAGCGGAAGTACTACTTACAAAGTAGGTAGCTCTGTTGCCGGTGATATCGGGTTTTATTATGATGGAAAGAATGAAGCCGGAAGCGGGTTTGCAATTGGGGCAGCTTTGACCAACCTTGGCGCAAAAGTTTCTTACACGGATAATGCGGACATGAAAGATTTCATTCCCGCCAACCTGGGATTTGGGACTACCTGGACAAAGAATTTCAACGAACAGAATAAGATCACCTTCGGAGTTGATGTAAACAAACTGTTGGTTCCTACGCCTCCGACAGACCTTAGCGATCCCAATGCAATATCTGACTACAGGAAGAAAAGCGTAGTAGGAAGCTGGTTCAGTTCATTTGGTGATGCACCTAATGGCTTTAGCGAAGAAATGAAAGAGTTCCAGGTTTCTATCGGCGCTGAATACTGGTATAACAACCAGTTTGCTCTTCGTACAGGATACTTCTGGGAAGATGCAACAAAAGGTAACCGCCGCTATTTCACAGCCGGCCTTGGTATGAAATACAACATCTTCGGATTGAATTTTTCTTACCTGATACCTTCAGGCAGTGGAGTAAGCCGCAATCCTCTTTCAAATACATTACGTTTCTCCGTACTGTTCGACCTCGATGGCAGCAGTGGTGGTGGTGACAGTAATTAATATTCTGTGTAAATTTTTATAGAAAAGCGTCCCGCCTCAGGCCGGACGCTTTTTATTTTGATATTTGCAAATAAACTCAGGATATGTCTTATCGTATCGGATCAGGTGTTGATTTTCACAAACTGGCTGAAGGCCGTGAACTCTGGATAGGGGGTATAAAGATTCCTTACCATAAAGGAGCCGTAGGGCATAGTGATGCAGATGTGTTATTGCATGCCATTTGTGATGCACTACTCGGGGCATTGGGTCTTGGCGATATAGGCATTCATTTTCCCGATACTGATCAAACATATAAAAATATTGACAGTAAGATCCTTTTGCAGAAAACGATTGAATTGATAAAAAAAGAAGGATACACAGTAGTAAATATTGACAGTACCCTTTGCCTGCAGGCGCCGAAGATCAGGCCCTATGTAGAACAAATGCAGGAGGCAATAGCCGGCATTGCCGGAATAACAATTAAGGATGTTTCTGTCAAAGCAACAACAACGGAGCAATTAGGATTTGTCGGAAGAGAAGAAGGGCTGGTGGCCTATGCTACTGTATTGCTGAATAAAGTCTAACGTTCAAGACGAAAAGATTCTGCTATGAAAAACCTTAAACCTCAGACCTTAAACTTTAAACAACCAGCCTATCTTTGCGCCCATGCCAGCCATCGAAGTAAGGATCATCAATAAATCAACCAATGACCTGCCTGCCTATGCAACAGCAGGCTCATCCGGCATGGATATAAGGGCTTTTCTGCATAAGCCGGAAATACTACTGCCATTGGAACGGGCGTTAATACCTACTGGTCTTTTTGTTGAACTTCCGGATGGGTACGAGATACAGGTGCGGCCGAGAAGCGGCCTGGCGGTTAAACAAGGCATTACCTGTTTAAATACTCCCGGTACCATTGACGCTGATTACCGCGGAGAAATTAAGATTATTTTAATCAACCTTTCAAAGGAAGAACAGGTCATTAACCCGGGTGACCGGATAGCGCAACTGGTGATCCAGAAAGTAGAAAAAGCTGTATGGAAACTGGCGGAAGAACTGGAGACTACTGAAAGAAATGCAGGCGGGTTTGGTCATACAGGGAAACAATAAGCAAAAAATGATGAGACTATTCGTTATAGTTATAGCTGCCGCTCTTTTTTTTAGTTCTTGCCATTCCACAAGAAAGATCCAGACCGCTATTTCAAAAAAAGATACTGCGGCCATTGCTGCACCCCCTGTAAAACCGGGTGAAGACTCTGCTGCCATTATTCGTGAAAATTTCAGCAAGCTCCAGGCGCAACAAATCAATTTTAAAACTTTCCAGGCAAAAGTTGATGTCGATTATGTAGGCGGTGATGGAAAGAAAGAGAATGTGAATGCTACCCTTCGCATGTACAAGGATAGCGTAATCTGGATATCGGTCACCGGTCTTTTCGGTATTGAAGGATTAAGGGCTTTTATTACAACGGATTCAATAAGGATCATTAATAAACTGGATAAGATATATACCGGGAGAAGCGTTGCCTATATACAGGAGGTCACTGGTCTGCCTCTTGACCTGCCTTCTTTGCAGGATCTCATTATAGGAAATCCTGTTTTTATGGATGGCAATATTGTCTCATATACAAAAGCCCCGGGTATGATCTCTCTTTTGTGTGTAGGTGATTGGTTCAAGCATCTTATTACATTGAATGAAGGAGTGATGCATCGCAGCAAACTGGATGATATTGACATCAACCGGAACCGTACCTGTGACCTCGATTACAATGACTATGAAACTAAAAAGGGGCCTAATTTTTCAACCAAACGAAAAATAGCCGTTTCAGAAAAAACAAAGCTGGACATTAAGCTGGATTTCAAGTCCTATAGTTTTAATGAAACGTTAAGCTTCCCTTTCTCCGTGCCCAAAACTTATAAATCGAACTGATCGGAATAAAATTTATTTTGCCTTAATCCGTTATAACTCTTTATTCCCGCACCCTGTTTTATTCATTTACATAAATAATGAACCATGCCGAAAAAACACCTGCTCATCATCCTTTTGGCTACCGGCGTAGCCTCTGTATTATCAGCTCAGCCCCTTACGGACAAGACCCAGCTCGAAAAGGAAAGACAGGAGATACAGAATGAACTGAAGCAGATACAGGGGATGTATGATCAGGTAAAAGGCCAGAAAAAACAATCCCTCGGTCAGCTGAACATGCTGAAGAAAAAGATCAGCCTGCAGGAACGATATATCAACAGTATCAACCGGGAGCTGAAGATGATAGATGATGATATTTACCTCAGCAACCTCGAGATATATCGCTTACAAAGACAGGTGGACACATTAAAAGCGCAATATGCACGGAGTATCGTGTATGCCTATAAGAACCGCAGCAATTATAATTATGTCAACTTTATTTTTTCCGCCGGCAGTTTTAATGACGCTATCCGGAGGGTCGCTTATTTAAAAAGCTACCGTACTTACCGGGAAAAACAGGTGAATACTATTTTAGAAACACAGCAACTGATCGCTAAACGGCAGCAACAGCAACTGGGAAGAAAAGAGCAAAAAAATGTAGCCCTGAAAACGGAAGTGAAGGAAAGAACTGTGCTGGATGTGCAGCGTAAAGAAAAGGATGTAGTAGTTACAGGGTTAAAATCACAGGAGAAGGAACTGCAGAAACAAATAACTGCCAAGAAGAAACGTGACCGGGAGATACAGAATGCGATAGCTGCAATTATCCGGAGGGAGATAGAAGCTGCGAGGAAAGAAGCAGAAAGGATAGCGGCAGAAGCAAAAAAGAATGAAGTGGCTGCTACTAATCCTGTAACAAACCCGGCTACTACTGCAACAACTTCAAAACCGGTTGTAAAAAGACCGGCCAGTTATCTTGATCTTAATGCAAGCGATGTGGCATTGAACAGTAAGTTTGAATTAAACCGCGGAAAATTGCCATGGCCGGTTGATAATGGTTTCGTCAGTATTCACTTTGGCCCTTATACCATAGAAGGCACGACACTCCGTGATAATAATCCGGGTGTCACTATAGCTACTCCCAATGTCGGCGGATCTGTTAAAGCAGTTTTTGACGGTGAAGTTGCAGCTATTCATAATTATGGCGATGGGGTTGCCGTTGTGATCCGTCATGGAAAATATTTTACTTCTTACAGTAACCTTTCCGGTGTAAGCGTAAGTAAAGGAACGGTAGTAAAAACTGGCCAGGTGATCGGCAAAGTGGGAGAAGCACAGGATGGGTCCGGGGGGCAGGTTGACTTTATGCTGATGATAGAAAAGAATAATGTGAACCCGGAAATCTGGTTACGCAAATAAATAATAAACTACATAAATTAAAAAGTCCCTTCAACGGGACTTTTTAATTTATAAGAAGCGTTCATATAACTTTTCATATATGGGAACTATATTGGCAATATCAAATTTCTTTGCATGAGCAGCCGCCCTTTTCTTAAAACCCTTCAGCGTTTCATCATTCTGTAATATATCCAATGCCTGCCTGCTCATCGTCAGTATATCTCCCACATCAGCCATATAGCCTGTCTCCCCATCTATATTTATTTCGCCCAAACCACCGGCATTGGTAGATATGACGGGCACACCCGCTGCCATTGCTTCCAATGCAGCCAGGCCAAAACTTTCGTATTCCGAGGTCAGCAGGAAAAGATCAGCGATCGCCAGGATGTCTTCCATTTGCTCCTGTTTGCCGACAAACCGCATTTCATCACCGATGCCTAACGAACGGGCCAGTTCTTCGGCAGACTGCCTTTCAGGACCGTCACCCACAAACAATAATTTTGAAGGCAGCTTTTTTTGTACCTCGTAGAATATTTTCACAATATCCTGCACACGTTTTATTTTCCTGAAGTTGGAAGCATGCAGTAATATCCTCTCACCACCCGGGGCTATCACTTTCCTGAAAGCATCTATCGGTTTGCGGCTGAAGCGCTGTACATCCACGAAGTTGTAAATGACCTCGATCTCTTTTTCAATGGTAAATGTTTTATAGGTCTCATCGCGGAGATTATTTGAAACAGCCGTTATAGCATCGCTTTGATTAATGGAAAAAGCTACAACGGGTGCATAGGTCTTGTCCCGGCCAACCAATGTGATAT
This sequence comes from Chitinophagaceae bacterium, assembly GCA_036520835.1. Taxonomy (GTDB): domain Bacteria; phylum Bacteroidota; class Bacteroidia; order Chitinophagales; family Chitinophagaceae; genus VBAT01. Next base: position 13,160 of record DATDIX010000214.1, read on the forward strand.
CTGTTCCGTGTAACGTGGTGATAACGGGAATATGTTTTCCTTCCTGTTCTAATATTTTTTTTGCCATATAAGCTGCCGAGGCATGGGGTATGGCATAATGCACATGGAGCAGGTCCAGGTTATTATTCTTGATCACATCCACCATCGTACTGGCCAGCGCTGTTTCGTAAGGCGGGTAATCAAACAAGGGATAAGTAGGTACCTGTACCTCATGGTAAAAAATATTCGGGATAAAACCATTCAGCCTGACCGGTTGCTGGTAAGTGATAAAATGTACCAGGTGGCCTTTTTGAGCAAGGGCTTTTCCCAATTCAGTAGCTAATACCCCGCTTCCGCCAAATGTGGGATAGCAAACAATTCCGATTCGCATAAAATAAATAGGCGTTCATATGAACACCCTAAGGTAACAGTTTTGACCGATGAAGGTTTGCCGTTTATCTTAAATCTTTGTTTTCATTTTCTTCCTATCCGTTAACTTTATCAAAATTCGGACGCATGAGAAGAATCTTTTTAGGCGCAGTCTCCTTTATTCTCCCTTTTACGGTATTTGCCCAGCAGGAAGATTCGCTGATGATACGGCGCATTGCTGATGAAATACTGACCCGCAGCAGGGCCTATGAAAACCTTCGTCACCTGACAAAAAAGATCGGTGGACGCCTGGCTGGTTCACGGGGAATGGTGAAAGCAGAACAATGGGGTTTTAAAGTGATGCAGGAAAGCGGGGCTGATAAGTCATGGTTGCAGGAATGTATGGTGCCGCATTGGGTAAGGGGCGGAAATGATAAAGCAATAGCCGGTTCTGTTAATCCCAAAGCATTGGATGTTGTCGCTCTCGGGAATTCGATAGGTACGGGTCCGAAAGGAATAAAAGCAGAAGTGTTATTGGTTAATTCATTCGAAGACCTCGAAGCAAAGAAGGAACTGGTAAAAGGGAAGATCGTTTTTTATAATTATAAATTCGACCCTACTTATGTCAATACTTTTCATTCTTACCGGGATGCATCAAAATACAGAGGGCAGGGACCCAGCCGGGCAGCTATGTATGGAGCCGTTGCCGTCATTGTAAGAAGCATGAGCCATAGTGCGGATAATAACCCGCATACAGGAGCAACACGATATGATTCATTGTACCCAAAGATCCCGGCTGTTGCCATCGGGCTGAGGGATGCAGATTGGCTGGATCTTACTTTAAAGAAGGGAAAGATGAATGTTCAGTTAAAAACAAACGGGCATTTTTTGCCCGACACTATCGGCCATAATGTGATCGGTGAATTAAAAGGAACTGAATTCCCTGATGAAATAATTACAATTGGAGGCCACCTCGATAGCTGGGACAATTGTGAGGGCGCCCATGATGATGGTGCAGGCTGTGTGCAAACGATCGAAGTACTTCGTGCATTGAAAGCTGTCGGGTATAAACCCAAAAGAACGATCCGCTTTGTGCTATTTGCCAATGAAGAAAATGGTTTGCGTGGCGGTAACAAATACGCAGAAGAAGCCAAAGCAAAGAATGAGAAACATGTTTTCGCCATCGAAAGTGATGCCGGCGGATTTACTCCAAGAAGTTTAGGATTTACCGTGTCTGATGAGCAATTTAAAAAAGTACTGGCCTGGAAAGAACTGATCGCTCCTTATGGGTGTACTGAATTTGCCAGGGGTGGTGGCGGCGCTGATATTGGTCCGCTGAACCGTTCACTCGGCACACCGACAGGGAGTTTAAATCCCGATTCGCAGCGTTACTTCGATATTCATCATGCAAGGAACGATGTATTTGAAGCGGTAAATAAAAGAGAACTCGAACTTGGGGCGGTGAATATGGCAGCGATCATTTATTTGATCGATAAATATGGTTTGTGATTTGCCATGGACGCTCTTGTACTGCAACAACTCTATTCAGTATTTACCAGCCTTCTTTTGTCCCATCGGGACAATTCATGGGTGACAAAGAAAACGAATGATGAGATCGTTCCGCAGGAACGTATTGTGCAAATGATCAATTTTGGATTCAGCACCAGGTGTCCCTATGGGACACGTTAACCCCCAATTCATATTTTCATTCTACCCACCATGTGTTCCAACGGAACACAGGTGGCTTCTTTTCCCAACCGAGTCTCACTTCGGGCCTTGTGCGTTGGTCGTGGACCCGGTGTTGTTCGTATTGCGGCGAGTCTCCCTTATCACCTATCTGCGCTGTGAGGCTCGCCTGAGAAACAGGTCGTAGCTGTTACTGTACAATAACCAGTTTCTTCACACCCAACTTTCCTTTTCCATTCAACCGGATAAAATAAATTCCCGGCAACATAGAAGTATTGATCGTTTTCTGGACAGATCCCCGGCTAATAGTTTGTTTCTGTAAAAGCTTTCCTGCTACATCATACACCTGAAAGTTGTCAAACCAGTTCATCGGGTATTGCAGGTAAACTAAGCCGGATGAAGGATTGGGGAATAACTTTATATCATTGCTTACATCAATATCATTTGTTGCAGTAATGACAGAACCTGTTTTATTCAATACCCAGTTGTTGGGATCAACTACTACCCCGGTTGGCATCCTGTTCGATCTGAATTTGAATGACTGGTCATTGACTGACAAGTTCACCTTTACGGTAGTATCTCCCTGTGCCGTGTTTATAGTAAACTCATAAAGCCCTTTGAAGAAAGGAGTAATGCCGGGAGCACTTACCGTTTGATTTACTTTTAATAGTATACTATCACCGGGTTTTGAACAGTCAATATTGAAAGTAGGATAACCTTGCCCGTAATACCATTGGTTAAAAAAATCAGTAAAGCTTCTGCCGCATACTGTTTCAGCTACTGTTTTAAAATCATCAGCGGTTGCCACCGAATCTTTGAATTGTTGCTGGAATGTTCTGAGTGTTTGAAAGAACTTATTGTCATCCTGCATTTCAAAACGAAGCGTATGAATGATCGCAGAGCCTTTATTGTAAGTAAACCGGCTGCTGAAGATCCTGTTTTCGTCAAATAACGAAGCATCGGGAACATATACACTGCCGTTTAGAGAGGCCAGTACATCGTTATGCACGTTTTGCATATGCATTGCCGGGGAGGTTGTAAAAAGTGCAGGCAGTTTCTCTATCATCAGGTATTCACTGTAACTGGCAAACCCTTCATTGATCCAGATATGGTTCCAGGTAGCGCAGGTCACATTATCACCAAACCATTGATGACCCAGTTCATGGGCGATCAGTGTTGCGCCAAAGCTGCTCGTCGTGGTCATGGTCTGGTGTTCCATACCGCCACCGATACTGGCATGGGCATGTCCATACTTTTCATTCTTGAAAGGATAAAGACCATAGAGCTCACTCATTTTTTCAATAAAGGCAGGCGTTTTATCTATATTGGCTTTATTGGTATTGAAATAAGTAGCGTTGTCAACAATATAGTTCTGCACCAGGATAGAATCAGGGGCCATCGCTGCAGGTTTTGCATAGATCTTATACTCCATGTAATTGCCTACGGCAAAACTCAGCAGGTAATAAGCAGTCGGGTAGCGGGTGCTCCACTGGTATTGTTTTTTGTTATTTGGTTTATCCACTATCGCTTTCAGCAATCCATTTGCTCCTGCTTTATTGGTATTGCTTGTGGTGATCCATATATCAGCCGAATCAATTTTATCCCCTAACAATTGTTTTGCCGGCCACCATTCCCTTGCCTGGTAACTTTCTGAAAGGCTGGCAGTATAGACCAGGCCATTGCTGGTTACAGTGCCGGCAAAAACTCCATTATTGCCGGCGATCCCTTTGTAATAAAAAAGGGCATCTATCATGGAGCCCGCAGGTATAGCAGAGGAGAGGGCTACCTGTACATGATCACTATTACGGGTGAAACTCTTTTTTACGCCATTAATGAAGACCGAATCTACAGTCATGTTATTTTTTAATTCGACAATAAATGTATCCAGGCTTTGTATGGCTTTGGCCTTTGTCAGTGAAGTGCCGTCTATTGACCGGTTGTTGGCCTCAACAGCGATGTCAATTTTTACATACTTGACATCATACTTGTTCATAGAGGGGTATTGGAAAAATGTCACCTGCTGTTCCCGGTGAGTTGAACTTCCAAAAAAACACTTTTGCCGGCATCCCGGATCTTCATCGCCGGGTAACTGTGCGTTCAGGGAAATGGCCAGCGTAGCAGCAAATATAAAAAGCAGGAACTTTTTAAACATGTGAACAAAACTTTACGAAGCAATATATGTAAAGTATTGTTTATAAAAACTGGAAGAATCAGGAACTACTGAACAAGTTTTGTTAAAGCTTGTTCTACAGCTTTAAAAGGAAAACCAGCGAAGACTTTTTGCATCTGTTGCTTTATTTCTGCATTACAGAGATGGCCGATACTGCCTTCGTGTGTATGACTGACCGTTCCCGAGTACGAAAACTTTCCAGCTTCTATATCTATGCCAACTTTCTTATAAGCATCCCGGAAAGGCATCCCCTGTAAAACGAGTTTATTCACTTCTTCCACGCTGAAAAGGTATTTGTACTGCTCATCAGCCAGGATGTCTTTTTTGATCTCAATATTAGATAACATCAGCCCGGCCATCCCGATACAATCTTTTAGGGTTTTAAATGCGGGAAATAAATGTTCTTTCAATAGTTGCAGGTCACGATGATAGCCGGAAGGAAGATTGGTCGTCATCAGCATGATCTCGTTGGGCAATGCTTTGATACGGTTACAATGCGAACGGATGAGCTCGAATACATCCGGGTTTTTCTTATGCGGCATAATGCTGCTGCCGGTTGTCAGTTCTGCCGGGAAACTGATAAAACTGAAATTCTGGTTCAGGTATAAACAGGCATCCATGGATAAACGGCTCAATGTATCAGCCACATTAGCCAAAGCCATAGCAGTAATTCTCTCAGCTTTACCTCTTCCCATCTGGGCATATACTACATTATAGTTCAGGTCATCAAATCCAAGAAGTTTTGTGGTGAGTGTTCTGTTGATAGGGAAGGAAGAACCATATCCGGCCGCTGAACCAAGCGGGTTTTTATTCACCACATCATAAGCTGCTTTCAACGTGATGGTATCATCCACCAGGCTTTCAGCATAGGCGCCAAACCAGAGGCCAAAAGAGGAGGGCATGGCCAGTTGCAGGTGTGTATAACCGGGTAACAAATGATCCTGGTATTTTTCACTTTGTGATTGCAGCAGGTCAAAGAAAGGTTGGATGGCTTTTACCAGTTCTTCTATTTCGTTTCGTAAAAAAAGTTTTATATCTACCAATACCTGGTCATTGCGGCTGCGGGCAGCGTGGATCTTTTTACCGACATCACCCAGTCTTTGTGTAAGCAGTAATTCTATCTGGGAATGAATATCCTCGACATCGTCCTGTAATTTGAAGTCTCCGGCTTTTACCTGGTGATAAATACTTTTCAGTTCTGTCTGTAATCGCGGCAGTTCATTTTTAGTAAGAAGCCCGATAGATTGCAGCATTTGTATATGGGCCAGGGAGCCGAGCACATCAAAAGCAGCGAGGTACATATCCATTTCCCTGTCTTTACCGACAGTGAATGTCTCTACTTCCTTTAATGATGCTTTATCTTTTTGCCAGAGTTTCATAATTAAGATGTTTCCGGTTACCTGTTACCTGTTCCCGGTACTGTTATCCGGGAAGTCATTCCAGTTTTCTTCAACCCACTGGATGAACTTATTTATTTTCTTGCTTAATATATCGTATTCATTAAAAAGCCTGTTATAAAGATCTTTATCTGTTAGTGATCCTGTCTCAAACAAAAGATGAAGATGTTCAATTGTTTCATCACATTCCGACTGTGAGTAAACCAGGAAACGGATAAAATCAGCTTTATACCTCTTTCTTCCATAACCTTCTACTATTGCAATCGTAACTGCTTTTGAGGAGCGTCTTATCTGCCCGCCCTCCTCGTATAATTCAAACTTAGGTAAAGTCAAAGACAGTTTATGTATTTCTATTGCCAATCGTTTTGATTCCTTGTAAATTTCAAGATCTTTGTAGCTTTTCATGTTATCTGATTTTCAACAAAGACAGGTTTCTTGCACTAAGGATCTGGTAACAGGAAACAGGTAACCGGCAACTAAACCAGCTTTTCCAATAAGTTAATATACGTCTGAATCCCATCTTTTATTTCATCAATATAAATATACTCATCAGCAGTATGACTTCTTGCACTGTCGCCGGGCCCCATTTTCAGGGTAGGAAAAGGCATCAACGCTTTATCAGACGTAGTGGGTGAGCCATAATACCCCCTGCCTAAAGTTATGCCTGCTTTTACCAGCGGATGATCCAATGAGATTGATGTTGACTTCATCCGGGTAGTACGTGGCTTGAACTTACTTTTCAGATTATTTTGTAAAGCATCTAAGATCTCTTCAAACGTATATAATTCATTTACCCGCACATCAATGACAAATTTGCATTGGGAAGGCACTACATTGTGTTGCTGGTTTTCTGTGCCGATAATGGTAACCGTTAATCTCGACTCACCCAGCAGCGGGCTTACCTTTTCGAATTTATAACCACGTATCCAGTTGATATCATCCACAGCTTTATATAAAGCATTTTCTCCTTCATTCCTGGCGGCATGACCTGATTTGCCTTCGGCCGTGCAATCTATGACCATCAATCCCCTTTCCGCTACAGCCATTTCCAGTTTAGTAGGTTCTCCAACAATGCCGCAATCAATTTTTCCGAGATAAGGCAAAACCAGTTCTATACCATTCACACCGCTTATTTCTTCTTCTGCACTGGCAGCAAAAATTACATTATACTTTGTATCCTGCCTGTCATAGAAATAAAGGAAAACGGCGAGCAAGGATACCAGGCAACCACCTGCATCATTACTACCCAGGCCAAATATTTTTCCATCTTTTTCAAACGGGCTAAAGGGGTCGAACGTATAACCCTTATTAGGCTTTACGGTATCATGATGGGAGTTTAATAAGATGCTGGGCTTACTGGCATCATAGTTTTTATTCAGGGCATATACGTTGTTCCCGACTCTTGAATGTACAATACCACGGGCGCCGATAAAACGACAAAGGATACCCGCTGTTTCATCCTCTTCTTTGCTGAATGAAGGAGTAGCGATCAGCTCTTTTAAAAGATCAATAGCAGCCCCCTCTAAATCTCCTCCGCCAGTTGGCGGAGAGACTTTAGGAAGATGCTGGTTATTTGCAGAATCGTTCATACTTCAGGGTTTTAAGCCCCTCCTTCGGAGGGGTTTGGGGAGGCGATAATAGTTGTGCCGGAACTTCCAATGACCAGTTGCTCCAGGTTTTCCGCTTTGCCGATGATCACTTTTTTTACGCCGCTGTTCAACGCTGTAAATGCATTATCCAGTTTGGGTATCATACCGGCAAATATTTTTTGTTTGGCTTTTAATTGCTGGTAATAGGCAGGATTGATCTCCCGGATCACGGTAGCATCGTCATTCGCATCCAGCAAAACGCCGCTTTTCTCGAACGAATAAACCAGGCTCACATTGTATTCACGGCTCATGCCTTTGGCCACTTCCTGTGCGATGGTATCAGCATTGGTGTTTAATAATTGTCCCTGTTGATCATGTGTAATGGGGGCAAATACAATCGCTATATTTTGTTCGAGCAGGCTTTTCAGTAAAACAGTATTGATAGCATCAACATCGCCGACAAAGCCATAGTCCATAACAGGATGTTTTCTCTTGTGGGCCAATATTGCATCTCCATCAGCGCCACAAAGCCCGATGGCATTGCAATCATTTGCCTGCAACCTGGCAACAATATTTTTATTGATATACCCGGCATATACCATGGTTACGATCTTCAGTGTTTCTGCATCAGTGATCCTTCTTCCATCAACAACCTGTTGCTCTACTCCCAATTTTTCTGCCAGGCGGGTAGCCAGTTTGCCCCCGCCATGTACGAGAATTTTTTTTTACCCCCGCCCCCCCCTTGTGATGGGGCAAGCTCTGAAGAGGAGTATTAAGAGCAGCAAACGATTTTAAAAAAACGGTTAGTTTCTCATCATCATCTATAATGTTTCCACCTATTTTGATAACATAAAGCTCTTCTTTCATAAACGCTTTTTATAAACAACCCCTTTAGGGGATAGGGGTTTTCAGTATTTCGGACAATACAGCCTGCGCTGCCCAGACCCTGTTAGCTGCTTCCTGCGTCACCAGGCTGTTGGGTCCATCCAGTATTTCGTCACTCAGTTCCACATTTCTTCTCACCGGCAGGCAATGCATCACTTTGGCATTGCTGGTCAGTTGCAGTTTTTTATTGGTCAGCATCCACTTAGGGTCATTGCAATAGATCCTTCCGTAATCGGTATAGGTGCTCCAGTTCTTTACGTATACAAAGTCTGCGTCTTTTAACGCTTCATCCTGGTTATGGGTGATCGTTGCTCCTTTGGTAAACTGTTCATTCAATTCATAGTCTTCCGGGTGAGTGATCACGAAGTCGGCTTTGCCCCAGGCATTGATCCATTGTGAAAAGCTATTGGCCACACATTGAGGCAAAGGTTTTACATGCGGGGCCCAGGTCATTACGATCTTTGGTTTGCCCCCAGCCCCTCCCGCTTTTTGCAGGATAAATTCCGGGGAGTTATTGAGAGATTCCTGTATTGTGACAATATCAGTAAGGGATTGCAATGGGTGCAGGGTGGCGCTTTCTAAGCTGACTACCGGTATCCCGGCATATTTGATGAATTGTTTTATGTACAATTCGCTGTAATCATCTTCCCTGTTCTTTAAGGAAGGGAAGGTCCGGATGGCGAGAATATCAAAATATTTACCCATTACAGGCGCTGCATCTTTCACATGTTCTACCGAGTTGCCGCTCATGATCGCTTCTTCTTCAAATTCCAACGCCCATCCTTCGCTGCCAACATTGAAGATGATGGTTTCCATTCCGAGGTTTTGCGCAGCTACTTGTGTGCTTAGCCTTGTACGCATGCTCGGATTCAGGAACAGGCACCCGATCCGCTTATTGGCGCCGAGAGTCCTGTCCTTAAAACGATCCGCTTTATAGGCCAGTGCTTTTTGAACCAGGGCATCAATATTGGTGACATCATTGACTGAAATGAATTGTTTCAACTTTATAGCCAGTTTTATTTTACAGAATTAGTAACGTCATCTTTATTTTTCGTCATCGCCATGCTTTAGCCATGCACTTTTTCTCCCGTCAGTATCTTTTCAACTTCTTCTTTAAGAGCATCAATAAAATCCTCCGCATCTCTTTTCTTAAGTGCCAGCGATGGAAGCAATCGTATTACATTCGGTTTGGCTTCACCTGTAAATATTTTTTGGTTCCATAACAGATTTTTCTTCAGGTCCTTTAATTCTTCAGGCAGGTCAAACCCGATCATCAGCCCGCGGCCCCTTACATTTTTAAATTCGGGTATCTCTTCCAACTGGTCCTTCAGGTATTTGCCTACCATCACGGCATTACCCATCAGTTTTTCCTCTTCTATTATTTCCAGTACAGCTAAAGCAGCGGCACAGGCCAGGTGATTGCCGCCAAAAGTGGTGCCCAACATAAAATGTTTGGGTTTTATATGCGGTGCTATGATGATGCCGGCAACCGGGAAGCCGTTGCCCATACCTTTGGCCATCGTATAAATGTCTGCATTCACCCCGGCAAAATCATGACTGAAAAATTTCCCGCTTCTTCCATAACCACATTGTACACTGTCTGCAATGTAAACAGCGCCGTATTCATCGCAAAGCGAACGGATCTTGCGCAGAAAGGAATCATCAGCTACATTGATACCGCCTACACCCTGTATGCCTTCTATGATGACGGATGATATGTTCTTACCATTTTCTTTGAAACAGGTTTCCAGGGCACCCTGATCATTGAAAGGCAGAAAGATCACATTATCTGTTTCATTGACCGGGGCGATATAATTTTTATTA
>DATDIX010000215.1:0-6397 GCA_036520835.1 Chitinophagaceae bacterium
GAAGAAAGATATGCAGAGATCGGGCAAAAATACCCGCAGAACTACGGGTGGTATCAATGCCGCTGGCATGCAGCAGCCGCGGCAATCTATGATGCAGATGGCAAAGCTGTTTTTCAGCGTTTATGGAATGTCTTACGGGCTGAGCAAAACAAACTGGGCGATGCTGAGTTTGCTGAACTTTTGCAAACCAGGGTGAGTAAATCAGTAGCCGGTGTATTGCTGCGCTGGGAAACAGGTATGGTAAAATAATTCCCGGGTGTTCCGCTGCCGGCGGCCATATCGTTGTCACAATGCTTCCATGCAACGGACTATGAAATAATAAATAATGCGTGAAGCCTTACATACGGCGCAGGGGTAAAACCAATTTTAAGAAAATTTTTTAGTGTAAAACCGTGCAGTATGCGTTATCAGCAAAACACAAACCATGCACAAGCCAATCCACCTGCTCGTAGCTTCCTGCTGCGCACTAATTTCTTACGCACAAAAAACAGATTCACTCATCATCTTTTACAGACCGGACCAGTTCAGCATTTCAAAACCGGACCAGCAACGGCTTGACAGTTTCCTGCTACACGGCTGGGACCGGGTAACCATCAACGGCTACACCGATGAGACCGAAGAAGAAGATTACAATCTTGAACTGTCAAAAAAAAGGTCCGGGGAAGTGTTCCGTTACCTGGCCGCAAAAAATATTGACCGCAACGCGGTATCCACGCGGTATTTCGGAGAAACTATGCCGGCGGCAGACAACAGCTCCGATAATGGCCGTGCCCTGAACCGGCGGACAATGATCATTGGTTACCGCTATGCAAGGATAAAACCCAAACCCGTCGAAGACCCGATGAAATCCGTGACCAAAACATTGGACAACGGGTTTATCATCACCTACCGGCCGGGTAGTTTGCCGGATTATATGGCGGCTAATTTTGAATCAGGATCAGGCATGGATTTTCAACTGATCACGAATACAGTTGAGATGCGGCAAAACAATTTGTTCAACAATACGACGAGAGGTGAGATATTATCATCAGTGCTGATCATCTGCGGTGAACGGCTGAATCCCTGCAAACTGGATTCTCCCATACTGATCAAAGTCCCCATTCCATTCAAAACAAAATGCCCGATCGAAAAAGTAAAGTTCTTTAATGCCGTTGCTGAAAGAGGAAAAAGGATATGGCAGGAAGAAACAAAGCAATTGTATCCCGAGATGATCGGCGGCCAGCAATACATACGGATATGGATGGATAATTTTTGCGAGTGCATCAATTTTGATTTCAAAGTGGACCCCGATTGCTTTGATACCGACAGCACCAGGCTTTTGCTGGCGGATGCCGGTATTAAGAACCTGACGGCAGAACTGAAAGGATTGAACAGTGTATATATGCCGCGTAAGGTCAATGATTCCACGCACAGCCTGTTGTTCTTAAAAGATAAATTGAACGGGCTGGCCATCAGTTTTGCCCTATATAACGGCAGGCGGCGTATTAAGGGTTTTGGTAACCAGTTATTGAGCGCATTCCCGTATGACAGCGCCGCCCACCGCTATATTCTGAGCACGGGAACACAGAAAATTTATTTTCCCCGGCTGAAGGTATATAACGTGGTATTGAAGGTAAACAAGGACAAATACAGGATAGCGCCGGAAAGAAATAAATATGAATTCGTGTACCTGAATCGGAAAACGGAAACCATACTGGTTGATTTTTCCATCGAAGGGCCGCGGGGCAGGGTGACCGAATATGCGAACCTGCCGCTGGAATCCCTGTTATATGATAAAGAAAAAGAATACTATGTTATTGATAAGAAGTTTTTAAAAGAATTGAAAGAAAAAACGGCGATCGCAAAGAGATAAATTGCCAGATGCAGTTTTTTCTTACTGCAGGTACCCGCCTCTTTACCGTTGATGAAGATAAATTATAAAAAAAAGTAAGCTGATTCGGTCAACCGGAAGATCGTTGATTTAATAAAAAAGGTCCCGCTGCAGCAGGACCTTTTTTATTAACGCTGTTTATGCCTTTACTCAGAATGGCTTTAGTTTATATTTCTGATTGAACCGTTCATTCAGTTGTTTGTGTTTGTCATTCAGGTCTATCTTTCTTCCCTGGATAAAAGCATCTGTAATGACACTGGTTTTCATATCCAGTATATCGCCTTCGCTGATAATGATATTGGCATCTTTACCCACTTCGATGCTTCCTGTTCTGTCGCTGACGCCCAGGATCTTTGCAGCATTGAGTGTAATGGCCTGGATCGCTTCCTCTTTGGTCAATCCGTAAGCAGCCGCTGTGCCGGCATTGAATGCGAGATTGCGGCCGCGGGTCTGGCCATCATCATCATTGATGGAAAACAGCACTCCTGCTTTCTGAAGCATCGCTGCTGTTTTGTAGGGCTGGTCTACATCATCATCCTCCGCTGTTGGCAGGCTATGCGGCTGACCCAATATCACGGAAACATTGTTTTGTTTTAAAAGGTCAGCGATCTGCCAGCTGTCGCTGCCGCCGACAATCACCACATCAAACCCAAATTCTTTTACAAAATCCAGCGCTACCAGCATTTGTTTTACCGTATTGGCATGTACATAGAATTTTTGTTTCTTTTCAAACAAACCGCGAACGGATTCTAATTTGAGGTTTGTTTCTTCATGCGTCGGCACAGCAGCATAGGCTTTTGCTTCTTTGAAAAAACCTTTGATCATCTCAATTCTTTCAAGACCTTCCTTTACCGGGTCAGTTTCTGCGCCCTGTTGCCTGCCGCCACCTCCACCACCAAATCCACCGAAACGGGGACGTGGCATCAGGGAAGGCATCCTGAAATGAATCCCTTCATCTGTTTTGTACGCTGCGTCTTCCCAATTCCATGCATCCAGTTGCACAACGGAAGATGTTCCGCTGATCAAACCGCCCTGCGGTACAATGTTCGCCAGCAGGATGCCGTTGGAGCGAAGCGTATTGATAACCTTGGAATCTGTATTGTAGGCAACAATAGAACGGACATTAGGATTCAGATCACCAATCTCCTGTATATCTGTCGTAGCTCTTATGCTTGATGTTTCCACCAAACCGAGATTGCTGATTGGCAGGATGAGCCCGGGATATACCTGCTTGCCCTTTGCATCTACCGTAGTAGCGCCGGCTGGCAACGGAATGTTCTTTCCTACCGCTGCTATTTTGCCATCTGTAATAACAATGGATGCGTTTTCAATGACCTCACCGTTGCCTTTGTGCACGGTAGCATTGATAATAACAGTAGTGACCGTTTGCGCCGGGGCCGGGTAAACTGTTTCCTGTGCTTTTATGCCCAACAGGAAACAAATTGATACAAGGCTTAAGAATATCTTTTTCATTGTTGAAATTTTAATCATTAGAAATATCATCTGCATCAATAGTCAATAATCCATGACTGTGGTTATGCTCGCTACAAGTATGCATAACCTGGTAAGTGGGTTGTGCAGGTATCACCGCGGCACCGCTGCGTTTTTCTCCATTCATTTTTTTGATCAGCCTGTTCCTTTCCACATCCACCAGTTTTCTCAACTCTTCATCCTTCATCCGGTCAAAATAAATGGTCCCGTCAACGATCGTGTATAAAGCTTTGGCATAAATACTCAGCGGGTGATCACTCCATAATACTACGTCACCATCTTTTCCAACTTTCAGGCTGCCGACCTTATCATCTACTTTCAGCATTTTGGCCGGGTTGATCGTTACCATCTTCAAACATTCTTCTTCACTGAGGCCGCCGTACTTTACACTCTTGGCCGCTTCCTGGTTCAGGCGACGGGCCATTTCTGCATCATCCGAATTGATCGCCACATTCAATCCTACTTTTTTCATGATAGCCGCATTATAAGGAATAGCATCCTGCACTTCCATTTTATAAGCCCACCAGTCGGAGAAGGTAGAAGCATTAGCGCCATGCTCTTTCATTTTATCTGCTACTTTATACCCTTCCAATATGTGTGTGAATGTATTTACTTTATATCCCATCCGGTTCGCTACTTCCATTGCACTGTTTATTTCGCTTTGCACATAAGAGTGGCAGGTGATCGAACGTTTATTGTTCAGGATCTCTACCAATGCTTCCAATTCAAGGTCACGGCGGGGAGCTACTACTACGGCTCCTTTTTTATCCTTATTGGCATTATACTCTTTCCATCCTTTTTCATAATCCTTGGCCCGGGTAAATGCATCTACCAGTACCTGCTCCACTCCCATTCTCGTATCAGGATAACGGTTATTATTAGAACTATTACCTACCGCAAACGGGGAACGTTTTACATTCTCACCCAAAGCAAATTTTATCTGGCCCGGCCAGCCTTTGAATTTCAGCTCATCATCATTGGCACCCCAGCGTAATTTAATCAACTGAGTCTGGCCTCCTATCACATTCGCCGATCCGTGTAAAATGTGAGAAGTAGTAACCCCGCCGCTCAACTGGCGATAGATATTGATATCATCGGGATTGAGGTTATCAGCAATACGAACTTCCGATGTCACGCTTTGCCCGCCTTCATTAATGGATGAAGCTGCAATATGTGAATGTTCATCAATTACACCCGGTGTAACATGTTTACCTGTACCGTCTATTACTTTGGCAGAAGCGTCAGATAAATTTTTTCCAACACCTGCTATTTTCCCGTTCTTGATTAATACATCTGCATTTTGCAAAACGCCTTCCGCTTCATTTGTCCATACTGTTGCATTTTTTATAAGAATGGTCTCCTGCTTCGGCGCTTGTCCTTCTTCCCATCCGAATGGTTCAAATGGATAAATGACCTTACCGACTACAGGCGCTTCTTTCTTTTTGATTGTATCAGGTTTTATTTCTGCGGCTTTTTCAAATACTGCCGTCCATGTAAATGAATTTCCCAGTGAGTCAGTGCCTGTCCCATTCCATTCTTTGCCATTGCTTACACCGCTGAGGCGTGTGGCGCTTGCCGGTAAAGTTGCTTCACCGCCACCTGCTCCCCTGCCAAATCCACCGGGTCTTGCACCACCTTCCGGCTGAGTCGTTGCCGGGGGCCTTTGCCTGCGCATCATTGGTGCATAACTCAGTTTTACCATCTTACCGTCAAAAGTGAATCTGCTGTTCAAGGTATCTTTTCCAAACATAGTAAGGGAACTGCTGCTCTTTACATCCAGTGTATAATTTTCAACGCTGGATGGTGCATTCACTTTCAGGTTATAAGTACCGGCAATATTTGCGGCTGCTTCATCTTTAACGATATATTTCATTCCCTGTACCCAGTTCTGGTAGATACTTGTTTTCTCATTGAACGGCGAACCAGATGTAATTAAGAAGTTGGCCCATTTGCCGGCGTCAATACTTCCTACCTGGTCATATACGCCTAAGAGAGTAGCCGGTGTTTTTGTCAATGCCTCCATTGCTTTTGCTTCACTAAGACCGTAATCCATGGCTTTACGCAGGTTGGTCCAGAACTGGCTCACATTACGAAGATCAGATGTAGTTAAACAAAATGGGATGGCTGCTTTTTCAAATGCAGCAGCATTGGTCGGGGCCAGCTCCCATTGCTTCATATCAGTGAGTGATACAAATCTTGCTTCATTAGGATCTTCCACATCCTGTGCCTGTGGATAGTTAAGCGGGAGAATATAGGTCGCATTGGTTGCTTTTATTTCCTTGATGCGCTGGTATTCATCCTGACCGGCTTTAATGATATACTGAACACCAAATTCATCTCCGATCCTGTCAGCACGCAGGTCATTCCATTTGCTGTTAGCCTCAAATATCTGCGGCAATCCCTGTATATCATTCCATGCCTGTAGTGTCAGATTCAGCCCTTCCCCGGCAGGTTTGGTCTTATACCATTGTGCATCCAGGTAAGATTGTCTCAGCAGGGCGATCATTCCCATCATGGAACCGGGATAACTCTGTCTTGACGTGCCCTTACTGAATGAATAATGAGCTGAGGCTTTTTCTTTCAGGATAATCAGGTTCTCTTTTTCATTGGCCAATGTTACTACAGCGCCTGTACCCCGGGCAATACCATCTCTTACATGAGAAAGCACCGTACCAAATCCGGCTTCACGCAAAGGTTTTGCTTTGGCATCATCCACTGTAAAAACTTTATACGCATCAGCCGTAGTTCTTATTGCTTCGTTCCAGCCATAAGCACCTTTTGTACCCGATGCTAATTGTGGTTGCTGGCCGGGATTGAACTGCCCGCCACCAAAACCTCCCGGTCCTGCAGGCTGTGCTGTTCCTGTACCATAGTCAGCATAGATATCAATAAAGGAAGGATAAATGAATTTACCGCTGCAATCAACCGTCACAGCGTCTTTGGGTACCGTGACGCCAGCGCCGACTGCTATGATCTTCCCTTTACGGATAACCATAGTAGCATTTTTCAACGTGGTTTGCCCATCCTTTACGATAG
>DATDIX010000216.1:0-2230 GCA_036520835.1 Chitinophagaceae bacterium
GTAGCTAATTTTTCACCATAACGTTCTGTGCGGTGTATCCAGTGAATGGGTGTTTCATCACCATGCGCCGCTAACTGGTCGAGTGCATATTTTGAAACCGGTTTGACAGGATCATCATTGATATCGCTGCCGGAAATAACAGGGATGTATTCATCCAGCAGGTCAACCATCTGCCGGGCCATTCTCGTTTTGGCCTGGCCGCGGAGACCGAGAAACAGGATATTGTGTTTACTGAGCAATGCTCTTTCTACAT
This sequence comes from Chitinophagaceae bacterium, assembly GCA_036520835.1. Taxonomy (GTDB): domain Bacteria; phylum Bacteroidota; class Bacteroidia; order Chitinophagales; family Chitinophagaceae; genus VBAT01. The sequence goes on from DATDIX010000216.1 coordinate 254, forward strand.
CAGGTATTACGCTGTCATCATAACCTACAATGCCGGGAAATGTAATTTCTTTCGCCTGTAATTTGGCGATCAGGTTTTGGCGTAGCTCATCTTTGATGCTTTTGGGCCTGTAGCCGGAAGCTTTTAATTCGCCGAGGGTTTTTATTTTTTTGATGTTCATTGTCTGAACCCCGATTTGGGTGGATTTATTGATTAACAGGAATGTTAGATGAAACGTACTTGAAATTCTCCAGTCTTTTAAATTCGAGACTAATACTGCCAAAATTTATCAGCAGGCCAACTTGCATATTATATGCTTCAAGATAATTTTTGGCCTGTGCAAGATGGACTTTTTCCAGTTGAATGATTGCTTTTAGTTCAACCATGATCTTTTCTTCAACAAAAAAATCAACTCTTCTCTCGCCAATTTGCCTTCCTTTATAATGTACCGGCATATTAAACTCTCTGGCAAATTTTAGCCCTGCTTCTGCCATTTCAATTTCTAAAGCCCTTTGATATATTACTTCCTGGAAGCCATTTCCCAAAGCTGCATGAACTTTCATTGATGAACCAATGATCTTTTCAGTAATTTCTTTGAATTTATACTCTGCCATTTTCTTCAAAATCTTTTAATCACCCCCAAATCATGGTTCTGACTAATAAACCGTTTTTCTTTTCCCGCTTTCAAAGTCTTTAAAAATAAATGCTCCAAGTTTGTCTAATGATGCAAAAAAGGCTTTTCCATTATTCGTCTCTGTAAACTCCTGTACAAACCGCTGCAGGTAAGGATCGGTAGCGACCATAAACGTAGTGATCGGTATTTTAAGCTTTTTACATTGCGCCGCTAAATTCATACAACGGCTGGTGACTTTCCTGTCAAGCCCGAAGCTGTTTTTATAATAGCGTTTTCCAATCTTCAAACAGGTGGGCTTACCATCTGTGATCATGAATATCTGCTTGTTTGGGTTTTTTCTTCTGCGTAATATATCCATCGCTAATTCCAGTCCTGCAACTGTATTGGTATGGTAAGGTCCTACCTGTAAATATGGAAGGTCTTTTATCTCGACCGGCCAGGCATCATTGCCGAATACGACAATATCCAAAGTGTCTTTGGGATACTTGGTCGTGATTAACTCGCTCAGCGCCATCGCCACTTTTTTAGCAGGTGTGATGCGATCCTCGCCGTATAATATCATGGAGTGGGAGATATCGATCATCAGGACGGTAGAGGTTTGTGCTTTGAAATCTGTTTCCCGTATGCTCAGGTCATCTTCCTGCATATTGAAACTGTCAATGCCATGATTGATCTGTGCATTACGGATAGATTCGGTAAAATCAATTTGTTCCAGCATATCCCCAAACTGGAACTGTCTTGTTTCAGGATTCTGTTCATCACCCTGCCCGGGTTTGAAACTATGGTGATCGCCCTGTTTTGTTTTTTTCAGCTTGCCAAAGATCTCTTCTAAGCTTTTTTTGCGGATACCCTGTTCTGTTTTCGGCGTGATCTTTATCTGTCCTTGCTGGTTATCTTCCGTGATGTATCCTTTTTCTTTCATCTCATCTATAAAATCACCCATGCCATATTCATCATCGGTCAGTTCATATTTCTTATCCAGTTCATTCAGCCATTGCATGGCTTCGCCTGCATCCCCGCTGGTATAGGTAAGTAGTTGCATAAAAAGGTCAAGCAATTGCTCGAACCTGCTTTTGCCTTCACTATCGGGGTCAAACCGGGTAAAATGGAAACCTTTCATAATAATGAGGTCTGATGTATTAGGCCGGAGATCAAATGAAAAAGTCTGGAACATGAAATATCTTTCCGGCTCCGTTCTCCAGCAATTTACGATAATTTGTCCGTGTCGCTCTTGCCTGTAACAACAACTTAAAGCTGAACTGGTTCAAATAAAAAAACCTCCCGGGTTAACGGGAGGTTTTTATTCTCAGAAAAGGAATCATTTATTTATTCGCAGGAGTGTCAATCTTTTTAAGAGTGTCCGG
>DATDIX010000217.1:0-3172 GCA_036520835.1 Chitinophagaceae bacterium
TCTGAAATGGGCAATCCATCATTGCGTCCGCAATTCAATAATAACTATGAGGCAAACATCAGCGTGAATGAAATGCCTATCCTGGCGATAGGGCTGAACCAAACAAAGGATATTTTTACCAGTGTTGTTTACCAGGCCGACAGCAGCCTGGCGCAGGCCGTTAAAACATATGATAACTTAGGTACCAACAAGGAGTTTTATCTCCGCGGGATGGGCGCCATTCCCCCGGGTAAAAAATATTTTTTTGTGCTGGGCGCCCAGTACAATCATAACTTTTACCAGGGTTTTTATGAGAATGAGCCCCTGGACTTCAAAAGAGGGAGTTGGACACTCTTCACCTATCATAGCCTGAAGCTCGGTAAACTATCGCAGTTCACTCTGAATGGCTTTGTCCGGTTCAACGGACAATTGCAGTTTTATGAGCTCAGCACATTCGGCACACTGAATGCAAGTATCAACCGCCAGTTCCTGAAGCAAAAGCTCACAGTCACGTTAAGTGCAAATGATATTTTCTGGACCCTGAGAAATGATTTCACCATGAACCAGGGGTCTATTGATGCATCGGGTTCCCGGATGGGTGATACGAGGCGTTTTGGCATCAATCTCCGTTACAATTTTGGCATCCGTAAAAAAGAGGAAAGCACGAATATGTTCAACGTAGAATCGCCTGAAAAAACAAACTGATATAGTCTCCTGCTCATAAAAAATAGTCCCGCCAGGTTTATGTAAATAAAATTTAACAGCATCTTATTGCCGTATCCATGCCGCTTTCGGTAAATTCATTACACAAAACTAAAAGTCATGCGACCACTTCCCTGCCTTATTCTCAGCATTTCTTTGCTGGCTTCAGCATTATTTTCCACTAGCCAGGAGACTACAGATATCAGCAAAGAGAAGGTTACGGCCAAACCACAGAAGTTTGATAGCCCCCTGACAAAATTGGTCAATAAACCGGGTGTTGCCGATGCTTACCCATTTCTTTCGGGTGACGGGTTGAGATTATATTTTACCTCGAACCGGGAAGGCGGACATGGTCGTTTCTTTATCAGTACAAGAAAGAATGTGACTGATCCGTTTGGAGAGCCCGTTGTATTAAGCAAACATCTCACAGACGGGTATTATGCCGGTTCCCTGACTGCGGATGAACTGACGCTTTGCATGGTAAACTCAGGCAAAATGTATATTTCAAAAAGAAAAAGCCTGCAGCATGAATTTAGTGAACCCGTTCGGGTAAAAGGCATTATTGAAAAATATCATTTCGGTCCCGCCATTTCCCCTGATGGCAATGAGATAATCGTGATGTCATCTGCTGACAAAAATGAGATCGTAAAAATATACAGGAGGGTTTCAGAAACAGAATACCAGGAAGCAGGTGAATTACCCATACCGGAAGGATCAGACCCAGGGCCCGGTCAATTCAGCAAAGACGGTCTTTCCTATTATTTCAGTTTTGAGAATCCCGATAACGAAGTTTCAATATGGCGATATATAAGACGGTCTGCCGGCGACAAATTTGTTGACCTGGAAGAACTGCCTGTAAAAATAAATGCATTGCATAGAAATTTTCAACCTACGGTTAATGCAGATGCTTCCATTATCATACATACCACTTCGCAAAATGACTTGTGGGAAGAAGATGACCTGGTATTGGTAAATGACCCGGATAAAGCGCTTACTGCACCGGAACAATTTGTAAGCATAGAAAAAAACGATGCAAACAGCCTTACCGTCAAAAGCAAAGTAGTGACTACACAGGTCAGAACTTTCCCTAACCCTTTCCTGAGCGATATTATTCTTGAAATGAGCGGGCAGCCAGCCGTGGGAACGGTTTTCACACTTTATGACCTTAATGGTAAAATGATCAGGCAGCAACTGATCGTAAACATGAAAACGAATATTCAACTGGGCAACCTGCCAGCAGCCACTTATATCTACCAGGTGGTGGATGGGAAGAAAAAACTTGTATCATCGGGCAAACTGGTAAAAGGCTGATAACAGCTTATTGCTATCTTACAATCTTATATAATACGTTGAAAGAACTGTTCTTTTAACGTATTATATTTAAAATAAACCCCTGATTGTAGATTATAACCCTTACCTTCGCACCGTCAATTTGAGTTCTTCTGCATCTGTAAGTGAGTGATTTTTTCTGCTACGTTTAATGTGCTGTTAGTCAGTCTTCTTCTGTGCGTTTTTCTCAAGTATTTTTTATTTATCAATTTATTTTACGAATGAACATTTATGTTTCTAATTTAAGCTATTCCGTACAGGATGACGACTTAAGAGGTTTTTTCCAGGAGTATGGCGAAGTTTCTTCTGCCAAAGTAATTATGGACAAATACACTAACCGCAGCAAAGGTTTCGGTTTTGTAGAAATGCCTGATGATGCAGCTGCCCAGAAAGCTATTGCTGAACTGGACGGTGGTATGGTAGAAGGTCGTGCTATCAAAGTAATGGTGGCTAAACCAAAAGAAGAAAGAAGCGACAGAAAGCCTTCTTATTCTAATTCTAACAGCCGCTGGTAATTATCTCCACAAAAAGAGTTATTACAGATAAAAAAGGAGTGCAATCAGATTGCACTCCTTTTTATTTTACCATGACGGGGTTAGCCTGCCAAAATAAAAAGCCCCCGGAACAGATCCCGGAGGCTAATTTTTTATCAGTAAAGAACAATTAAGCTCTTTGTTTTGCCGTAGCTTTTCTTTTGCTTTTCTTCAGGGCAGCATCAATTGCCGCACTAAGATTAGCAAAGGTCGGTTTGCCGCTAAAGGGTTCATCGTTGATGAAAAATGCAGGCAGATCCTTAACTCCCCTGTCAAGACCTTCTTTCAGGTCATCCTGCACCTGCCATCCATAGACCCCATTTACCAGGTCATCAAGGAATTTCTTGTTATTGACACCGGCTTCTTTCGAATGAAGTTTTAAGCTGGTAGTACCGAGGTTACGGCGGTTATTGAATAACACATTATGCATTTCCCAGAATTTACCTTCCTGGGCGGCGGCCACTGCAGCCTCGCCGGCTTTTAAACTGCGCTGGTGAATACGGGTAAGCGGAAAATGCCGGAAATTGAATCGTATTTTCCCTTCATATTCTTCGAGCAATTGCTTAACTACTTCGTTCGCCTTCGCACAATCCTCATTTTCGTACTCGCCGAACTCCATTAACGTTACC
>DATDIX010000218.1:0-19310 GCA_036520835.1 Chitinophagaceae bacterium
CAAGTTTGGTTATGTAGAGCTGGCCGGTATCGTGCGCAGTATAAAATGGGAAGACCAGGGCAACGATCCGTATGATCTTACCGGCGATGCATTGGGCTGGGGACTGAACCTGAGTACCAACCTGAAGCTGGGCAAATCAACAACTTTCCGGGGTGCGGCCCTTTACGGAGAAGGCGTGCAAAACTATATGAATGATGCCCCGGTTGATGTAGGGATCAAAAACAATCCCGGTAATCCTGTGACGCCAGTGGTAGGTGTTGCTCTTCCGGTAACAGGTATAACAGCATTCATTGATCATAACTGGAATGAAAAATTCAGCACCGCCCTTGGTTATTCGATGATAGATATTGAAAACTCGGATGCGCAGAACGGCGATGCTTTCAAGAAAGGACAATACATCGTCGGCAACCTGATGTATTACCCGGTAAAGAATGCGATGTGCGGGATAGAATTTCAGTGGGGCGACCGTGAAAATTTCTCAGATGGCTGGAGCACTTCCATTACCAAGGTGCAGTTTTCTTTCAAATACAATTTTTCACAGGCATTTTATAAATAAGGGAACGAACATTACTAACATAAACCCGGGCAGCCGTGGCCCCCGCTAATGCAGGAACCAATCAAGTAAATTCAAAACTAAAAAATACAAAATCATGAAAAAGATACTTTCAATTTTAGCAGCAATTATCCTGATCACACAGGTTCAGGCACAATTGCCAAGAGTTATCATTTTAGCAACAGGAGGAACCATTGCCGGGGCAGGTGCTGCGGCTGACAGGGCTGGTTATGAAGCAGGAAAGATCCCCATTGATGATCTAATAGGTTCAATACCTACTGTAAAAAAGATCGCCACTATTACCGGTGAACAAGTTGCCTCTGTGGGCAGCCAGGATATGACCACTGATATCTGGAAAAAACTGGCTGTACGTATCAATGCAATTGCCAAGAATAAGGAAGCGGATGGTATTGTGATAACGCATGGTACCGATACACAGGAAGAAACCGCTTATTTTCTGGACCTGGCCCTTACGACCGATATACCGGTTGTATTGACCGGCTCTATGCGTCCGGCAACAGCGATCAGTGCAGACGGACCCAAAAATCTGTATGATGCAATTACTATTGCGATCAATCCCAAGAGCAAAGGCCGGGGCGTATTGGTAAGCTTTAATGAAGGAATATTTGATGCAAGAGATGTGATGAAACTGAGCACCACAAAAACAAATGCTTTTGGATCTCCTAATACAGGCCCCGTTGGCCAGGCTTATGATGGCAGGGTAGAATATTATTCAAGTTCTGAGCGGGAAGTAAAGCCAAAAAGCCCGGTTGTAATTACAAACGATACGAAATTACCAAGAGTGGATATTGTTTACATGTATGCTGATGCGCCATCTGACCAGTTAGACCTGCTGATCAGTAAAAAAGTTGATGGAATTGTGATCGCTGGTGTGGGAAATGGAAATTTCAACAAAGCTTATATGGATGCGGTGAAAAGAGCTGTAGCTGCCGGTATTGTTGTTTGTCGTGCCAGCCGCACTCCTTCCGGCAGGGTGGTGCTTCATGATGAGATCAATGATGAGCAATTGGGTACCATTGTTTCTGATGACCTGACTCCTCAAAAAGCCAGGATATTATTGATGCTGGGCCTGACAAAGACAAAAGATAAAAAACAACTCCAGGAATTTTTCTTCAAATATTAATCTGGGATCATGTTTTGCATTTAACAGCGCCCGGGTTATATGACTTGGGCGCTGTTTATCTCAACTGTGTTTATTTACACAAAAAATAAAATCAAACAATATGAACAAGATAAAACTCATTAAACTATTGCCGTTCCTGTTGCTCATTAGCTTTCAGAATGCACAGGCACAAAAAACCCGGACTGAACACGACCTGCTGGGTAAAAAGGAAATTCCTTTTGATGCTTACTATGGAGTACAAACACTTCGGGCCCTGGAAAATTTCCAGATCAGTGGAGTAAAAACAAATTTTTATCCTGACTATGTAAGGGCTTATGCTATGGTAAAGATGGCTGCTGCCCGCGCCAACACGGAAGTTGGAAGAATGAAGAAAGAAAAATTGGACGCCATTGAGAAAGCCTGCCAGGATGTAATAGATGGAAAATATCATGACCAGTTTCTGACCGATATGTACCAAGGTGGAGCAGGCACATCTGCTAACATGAATTCCTGCGAAGTGCTGGCGAATATTGCCCTTGAAAAGATGGGCAAGAAAAAAGGAGAGTACCAGTTTATTGAACCCCATGATGATCTGAACATGGGTCAGTCAACAAACGATGTGTATCCAACCGCAATTCATGTTGCCTTGTTATTGCATAATGACAAAGTGATAAAAGAAGCGGAGTTGCTTGCGCAGGCTTTCCACAAAAAAGGGGAAGAATTCAAAAACCTGCTGAAGATGGGCCGCACAGAAGGGCAGGATGCTGTGCCAATGACCCTTGGACAGGAATTTCACGCCTTTGGATTCCAGATCGAAGCTGCAATTGAAGCTCTCCGTAAAAGCGAAGCCTATTTATACGAAGAGAATATGGGTGCTACGGCCATTGGTACCGGTTTAACTGCAACTCCCGGGTATGCCGAAAAATGTGCAGTTCAATTGGCAAAAATTACCGGCAAGCCAATGGTCCTGGCTAAAGACCTGATTGCTGCCACCAGCAGCATGCAGGCGTTTGTCATGTATTCCGCTGCATTAAAAAACTTTGCTATTACTCTTTCTAAGATAAGCAGTGATTTGATCTTTCTTACATCAGGTCCACGTAACGGTATTTTTGAGATCAATTTACCTGCACTTCAACCCGGGTCTTCCATTATGCCGGGTAAAGTAAATCCTGTAATGCCCGAGGTAATGAACCAGGTATGTTATAAAGTTATCGGTAACGATGCAACAGTTGCAGTAGCATCACGTGATGGCCTCCTGCAACTAAATGCCTATGAACCTGTAGTTGCTACTGCTATCTTTGAATCACAGGCACTTTTTTATAAGCTAATGCCTTTATTCCGTAAAAACTGTATAGATGGCATTACAGCTAATGAAGCTGTTTTAAAACGTTATATGGAAACTACGGTGGGGATCGTAACGGCGCTCAATCCTATTCTTGGATATGAAAAAACAACAGAACTCGCAAAAGAAGCCCTCCAAAGCGGCAAGGGAATCCTTGAATTGATACGGGAGAAGAAGTTGCTGACTGAGGACCAGCTTAAGAAACTAATGGATCCATTAGTGTTAACCGGGCAAAAGGAGCTTAAGTAAATTAATAACCTGAGAAACTAACTATGCAAGTCCTGGCAATTAAAAATAGAAATGATCTTCACAAAACGTTGCTGCCGGCATCTTTGCTGGCAGCAGCGTTTTTGCTGTTACCTTTTGTTTCCATTTGCCAACAGGAAAAGAAAATTGTTCCCGATGGCACAGAAGGATTATCCCTTGAAAAACGAAGTCAGGACTCAATTTCTAAAAAATTACCTCCCAACGAATTCAATGGACCTTATTCAACTTTTAGAATAGGGGCTGGTTATATTCTTGACGCTTCTACGTTTGTCCAGGACGATGTTTTCAAAAAACAAATGGATTCTGCGAACCTCAAAATAGATCCAACTGTACAAACAAGAGATTTCCGGATACTGGGCAGTGGTGTGCTGACTACTGTAAAAAGAACTATTGCATGGAAATTTGCTTACATGTATGATGGTAATGAAAAAGTCTGGATGATGCGTGAATCCGGAATAACCATCGGTGTACCTGAAATGAAAGGGCACATTTTTGTCGGTCGTACAAAAGAAGGTTTCTCCATGATAAAAGTGATGAATGGCCACTCGCCCTGGGGATATGAACGACAGATGGCATTAGATGTCATTCCCATTTTAGCGGATGGTATCAAATGGTTTGGCATGTTACCAAAATCCAAAATATTCTGGAACCTGGGATATTTTAATGATTTCATGTCCAAAGGCCAGGGCTTTTCAACTTTTTCATGGCAATACGTAGCCCGTATTGGCTGGTTGCCGGTCAATAACCCGGAAAAGAAAGAAACACTTCATATTGCTACCAGTCTTCGATATGCAAAACCCCTTGATGGAAAAATGACTTTAAAGTCAAGACCTGAATCGAATAATACACCTCAGCTTATCAATACGGGTTCTTTTGCAACCGATCATTCAAGTCATATCGGAGGAGAGATATTCTACACAAATAAACGTTTTACTATCGGTTCCGAAATTATTACGCATAATTTTTATAACGACAACGGTGATGATCATAAATTCTCCGGGGGCAATATTATGATCAGTTACTCCATCACCGGTGCCACACGTCCTTACAAGACTGTAGGAAGTATTTTTGGATTCGTGCCTGTAAAAAAATCAGTATTTAAAGGAGGAGCAGGAGAAATTGAAGCTGTGGTTTTTGTTTCTACACTCAATTTAAATAGCGGGAATATAAAGGGAGGCCAGATGTGGCGGGTCACTCCAATGATCAACTGGTATATGACGAGAGTCATCCGGTTTGAACTTATTTATGGTTATGGTGTCCTGGACAGGTATGGTATGAAAGGAAAAGTTCAATTCTTTGAAAGCCGTATTCAATTTACAATTATGTAGTTTATTTTTATACTGAGGGATGAGTTGTTGAATGCACGGATTGTTATTTATAGACTTAATTTTATTTGCATGATTGGTAATTTGAAAATCTTTGGGGACAAAAACAAATCCCTTACCAGGTTCCTGCTTTCTTTAATGGTGGCATTACTATTAACATTCTTAATAAAGGAGCCTTCATTTACTACTACACAGGTTTATGTTCTTTTCCTTTTATTTTTTGCAATGGGTCTCTGGTTTTCAGAAGCAGTCCCTCCTTTTTCAGTCAGCATTTTTATTATCGCCTATCTTGTTTTCATGCTTGGGAATAAAAATCTCAATGCAAAACCAGAGGATATTTCAAAATATGTAACCACTTTTTCCAGCAGTGTGGTCTGGCTCATGCTGGGAGGTTTTTTCCTCGCATCGGCCATGACGAAAACCAGGCTGGATGAAGCATTATTCAGGTTCACCCTGAAAATTTCAGGAACCAACCCGAGAAACCTGCTGATAGGATTAATGGCTACTACGATGGTGGCTTCCATGCTGATGTCAAATACGGCCGCAACAGCTATGGTGATCGCATCCATACTGCCATTGTTGAAATCACTTGGGAATAAATCCGGTGTGACAAAAGCATTACTGCTGGGTGTTCCTATTGCAGCAACAACAGGCGGCATGGGCACCATCATTGGAAGCCCGCCAAACCTTATAGCCGTGGGAGCTTTGGAAAATATTGGTATTAATGTGTCATTTCTTGACTGGATGATCTATGGTTTACCCATTGCCATTACACTTACCGTGATCAGTTGCATCGTATTGATCCGTTTATTCATAAAAGACAAAACTCCGATCTCACTTGATTTCCTGCATAACAATCAATCCGAAACAACAAAAGAAGATAAAACCCAGCGGGTAATTGTTTTAATCATCATCATCGCAACCATTTTATTATGGCTGACAACTTCCATCCACGGAATTAAGGTCGGAGCTGTTTCTGCCGTGCCGCTTGTTTTCCTTACTCTTACGGGTGTTTTAAAAAGCAAGGATGTGCAGGGTCTTCCATGGGATACGCTATTACTGGTAGCCGGAGGGTTGTCACTTGGAATAGCGCTGCAGAATTCCGGTTTACTGGAACACTATGCACAGCAAATGCGCAACTTTAAGGTTCATTATGTTATTCTCATTTTTATATTAGCTTATATGACCATGGCTTTCTCAAACGTGATGAGCAATACTGCCATCAGTACTGTTTTGATCCCGCTCGGGATAGCCATCCTTCCCGGTTTTGAGATCCAGGTTGCGATCATCATCGGGCTTGCTTCTTCTGCTGCTTTGTTCCTCCCGGTCTCTACGCCTCCTAATGCCATTGCACACAGTACAGGGTTTTTGAAGATCACTGATTTCAGAATAGGAGGAATTGTGGTCGGCCTGCTTGGGCCTTTGCTCGCAGTATTATGGGTGCTCCTGGTGGCCTGATTGAATGATAACTTCAAAAAGTGAAGAAAATGAATAAACTCAATGATATCATATTATATTTTTTACCGATCTTCAATACAGAAATATTTAACCAGGATCATTATTTGATCATTTGAATAACCATAAAACCTGAGATATGTTAAAACTTATTCCTTTGTGTGCATTGCTTGTTGCAGTCACAGCCTGCAATAATAAAACCGAAACTCCTCCGCCAGAAAGCGCAGACACAGGTACAACTACCGCTAAAGTGATCCCCGAAACAAAGACTTTGCCCGAATTACCGGGATATGTTGTTTTCAATAATTGGGAAATGGGAGACCCCGAAAGAACCAAATTGATACTAAATGTATATGCAGCATGGGATGCCAGCAACACAACAGAGATGGCATCCTATTTTGCAGATTCAGCAGTATATGACCTGCCGGATGGAAGCCGCCGGATAACTACCAGTAAAAATATTGAAACCACTTTTCACAAATGGCGGCATGGATATAAAGAAACATCCAATATACCCTTTTCATTAATATCTCTCTATAACAAAGACCAGGACCAGGAATGGGTCATTGCATGGACATGGAATAAATGGCGTGATGCGTATGGTAAAAGAGATTCGATGCTGTATTGTGACAACTGGCGGATCAGCCATGGCAAGATCACTTACCTGAATAGCCTCGAGAACAAACCTTCTGCAGCATTAGCCAGGCAATTAAATAAAAGAATTCCGAAACAAGAGTGAGATAAAGATCAATAAAAGAAGAAAACATTTGTAACAAAAAAGCCCTCTTACAGAGGGCTTTTTGCGGACCGGACGGGAGACCCTCCCTGTCGATGAGTATATCGAATCAACTTATTATAAACCCGGAACATCTCAGTTCACCATTTGGGATTCGTATTTTTTCGTCCTTCACCCGATCCTTTTGCTTTCCTATTCATTATATGAGGTCACCCTGGAGCTCCTAAATACAGTATTGCAAAAAATACATCTATGTAATAGGCAACTACAACAGCAGGTTGTATTTATTTTCCTAAAAGCCTCTGAGTTTTACCAACCCCTGCTGATAAGCCAGCGTATAACTTAATAGAGCCAGTATCCTACAAAGCAGATATCCAAACTTATGAAAGACCTTATGGCTGATGTTCTTTGAAAAACCAGAATCCAAATCGTGAAAGACCAAACGTCCGGGTTCAGTAGGAATCCGACTATGAAAAAACCAAATATCCAAGTTCCGTAAGAATCCAATTATGAAAAATCGTCAATGACTTAATTCAAACTGTTTTTTTTATACCCGTTTTAATCCATACCTATGAATACAGTGATCCGTCATTGATACTCTTTGTCCAATTCTTATGAAAACCAACGATTGAAATCCTGTCCGAAAGAAAAACCAAAGTCCAATTGTACTCTGGAGAAACCATCCTCTATTGTCCAACAACTTACTCCTCAGGCGAGGTAATGTCTGTAGCCAGCCTTAAGGCTGGCTACAGATTATGGTAAGCAGGTAAATTTACTACTGGAATCTATTGATCCCTTGACGATTGATTGATAAGCTCTTTGATATTAATAGTGGTTTTTCCGGGAAAACACGGTTGCATTTTCAGGAAATTGACAATAGGTTTGTTCTTGCTTTCGGCTGGGCCGAATAGTAAAAATCCGAACCCTTCGAAAATGTCCATACCTAAAAATGCTATAAGCGATAGGCAGCTTACCCAAGGCTGTGTTTCTAATGACCGCCGGTCACAGGAAGCGCTTTATAAGCAATACTACCGCCCCATGATCGCACTTTGCACCCGGTATGTCCGGAACCAGGAGGATGCGGTAGAGGTATTGCATACAGGATTTCTGAAAGTATTCCAGAACATTGGCAGTTTTGATGAAACAAAATCTGCTTTATTTACCTGGATACACACAATTATGGTGAGAACCGCAATAGATTTTTTAAGAAAAAAGAGCCCGCTGACACAGGAAGTGGAGTGGACAGAGGCAACGGAACCCGAAATCCAGGCAAATGTCCTGGTTGATAAATCGGGAGAAGAAATAATGAGTTTTTTGAAACAATTACCTCAAAATACAGCTATGGTGTTTAACCTGTATGTAATAGAGGGGTATAATCATAAAGAAATAGGAAAACTTCTGAATATAAGTGATGGGACCAGTAAATGGCATTTAAGTGAAGCTAAAAACCAGTTGGCAAAATTGATAAAAACCAGGGCGATAGCATAATGAACAGGAATAAAACATATGGCCGAATACTAAATGACAAGTTCAGTGAACTTTCATTTCCGGACATGAATTCAGGATGGCCTGACATGAAGGATGTCCTGGATAAAGAAATGCCGCAGGAAAAGAAGCGAAAAGGATTCTTCTGGCTCGGCTCATTATCCCTGCAGTTGGCAATTTCAACTGTAGTGTTAGTTCTATATGCCTGCATTTACTATTCTCAAAATAATTTACTAACGAGAAGTATAGCTATAAAGAATGAAAATGACAGTAGCCAGTTTGCATACTCCACAAACAAAGAAGAATCCCTGGAAGAAAATAAGATAAGAAAGAACGAAGATGATATATTACCGGGGCAAAATACCGGGGAGACAAAAAATTACCCACCACTTCCATCAGATTACCGCCAGCCGGAAAATAAACAATTATTGCCAGGAGCAGGTAATACAGCAAGCGGCTTTGAACCTGATGCACCCGGAACAATAACTAAAAATATTTTTAAGGGCACTCAGCAATCGACGGATAAAGCAGGGTCGGCAGCTAATACTAGTACTGTCAAACTACCAGCTGCTGTAATAGAAAGCAAAAACATTTCTAAGAATACTCAGCAATCGTCGGATAAAGCAGGGTCGGCAGCTAATACAAATACTGTCAAACTACCAGATGCTCAAACAGGAAAAGACAAATCCGCCGAACAGGATATCCGGGTAAGTACTGCAACTACGGGAAAAACCGGCATCTCCCCGTCTTATAATGTAACTGTCGAGCCAGGAAATAAACAAGGAGCTGCAAATAATATAACTCCGTCCAAAACAGTTGCGCTTCAAAAAGATAAAGAAACTGAACTTACAAAAGAGGAAATTCAGATCGGTGATGCAAAGCTGAAGAATGAAAGTCCTTTAAATGAAATTTCTTTAACAACTGAACCTGTAAAAGATAGTTCCGTTGCCGGTCTGTCTAAACGTTCAAAGAAAAACAAGGGTTGGGTGGCCGGAGCCTCGATAAATTATAATCAGCCTGTAAGCCGGCAGGAAATGAGCACTGTGAACATAAACGGGAAAAAGAATACATTGATAGATTTCCTTCCTTCAGTGTATGCGCAGTATCATTTTAACAAAAAATGGTATGTTGAAACTGAGTTCCAGTTTAGTTCACCCCAGTACACTTCTAATCATAAGCTTTCTGCTGCCTATACAGATATTGACCCGAATAAGAAAGAGGAAAATGCCGTATGGCTGAATAAACTCTATTACCTTAATATCCCTGTTTCTATACATTTCAGGCCCCTGCCAAACCTGACGATTGGTACCGGTATTCAATACTCTCATTTAAAAAGGAGCATCTTCACTGATGAAGTTGCTGTATGGGAAAACGGTGCTAACGGCTGGGTTAAGACAGCATCTCAAAAGGATGTGAAAGTAAAATCAAACAATGGCAAGGCTAAGAGTAACGGAAATGGCAATGGTAACGGAAATGGTAACGGCAACGGGAATGGTAATGGTAACGGCAATGGCAATGGTAACGGCAATGGCAACGGTAACGGTAACGGTAACGGTACTGGAACCACCCCTGGTACTCCTGTCGCAGCTCTTACACAGGTTGATACTGTTTCCCGGAGTTTACGCAGTTCAGACTGGAGGGCACTATTTGATGTGAACTACAGCTGGAAAAGATTTAATATCGGTGTTAAGTACAATATTGGTCTTAATAATTACATAAATACCAAATCAGGCAATACAGTGTTACCTGTAAAGGATAAAAACCAGGCAGTACAGTTATACTTGCGGTATAACATATTTGACAATCGCAAGAAAAAATAAATCGGAGATAATTCCGAAAATCCCCCTGGAACATACCAGTTTCCAGGGGGATTTTTGTTTTTAGGCAGCACAAATAAAGTTGACTGAGCTACTTGCAAACCAGAAGAGATCCGAAGCAACCGAATTTGCCGCTATGGATTATTATCCTCCTTTACTTTTGGTGGGGTTGGTGCTTTTACTGCTTCTGGTACCAGATGCTGCGTATACTTCTTCCCTTTTGCGTCTAATATCTTCTGCTCCTGCCCTTCCCAGATATTGCCTTCCCGCAGTTTCTCTTTCCTGAACACATTTACTTCACCCGTAGCCCCATGCGCATAACCTGAAGAGATTTTTTTCCAGAAATTCTCCGTTATACTAAAACCAACACCGTTATCTCCCAGCTTCGCGGTGATCGCCTCAAGGTTTTGCCCCTCAAAAGTCATTTCAAGCGTTATTGAATTATTTTTTTCCGCAAAGGTCTTTGCTGCCGTCATCGCTTCAGGCCCACCGGACCAAAATACTCGATTCGTGAGATGAGCAAAGCTGTAGGTGGTGGCCGTACCCGAACGATCTTCGAAATAATCGACAGCAACCTTTACAAACGAACCTGCATCCTTACGATTGACTGCAGTCACAGGTGCCCGGCCATCCGGATCATTATAATTAATGGGGTTTTGCAGGGAAAAACAATAAGGACTCCATCCAGGGAATTCCTCTTTTCTTGGGTCTGCCGATTGCCATACCGAGGTCCGGCTATCATAATACCTCGCTCCATAATAGTGCAACCCTGTTTCCTCATCAGTTTCCTTGCTATTAAACAGGTAATTCGTCGCATCATCGTTTCGTTCCTCGACAAAGATCTCCCCAAACGGGAAGTATTCGATATGCTGAATCACCTCTCCCTTTCCATCCGTAATAAAAGATGTATTCTTCAAATGGTCAAGATGAAAATAATACTGGTCGGGTTCGCGGTAGTGATTGTTATTCCCACCCTTGCCTTGCTCGTTCGTGTTTGCAGGCGTGCTCTTTGATGCAGTTGGTAACAATTTCGAATCATCCAGATCTTCCTTTTCAGGATCTTCAATATCAGACTCGAGGTATAATCGGGAAAGCATGGACTTGGCATCATTTTCCTTTTGTGCATAGTCAACTTTGACATCCGCAGTTTGACCGGCTACTTCCTGCGATGCCTTGTCATGATGATGGTCATCATCGTCATCATCACCCTCCCTGATCAGTATGCGCAAGCTATCGGCAAAAAAATGTTTGGTAACCTTTTTGCCCTCAACAACAAACCATTGATTGACGTAAATAGTATAATTACCCCGACCATTTCCTCTTGCAGCAGGCTCACCATTGACATTAACACGATGATGCCCGCCGCCGCTGCTCTTTAATATCCGCTCCCCGTCCGCATCATAGGTATAACTGACCAACGCACCATTATCTGTAATAGAACTTATCCTGTTTTCCTCATCCCACCTGATGATCCTGGAGTGGCCATGATGATGATGAGAATGGGTAAACCAGGCGATCTGGTTGCCATTTGCATCATGCCTGTATTGCCGTTGCCCGATTTTGTCAGGGGCGTGGGGTTGCTGGGCATCATACTTATAAATTTCCGAATAGCTTGTTTCATCCTCGGTATGCCAGTGATAAGAATTGCTTCCCCTGGTTTCATGAAGCTGCTCTTTTTTGAGAATATTGCCGTTACTGCCATACAGCATCGAAAAATTAAACCGATGCTTTTTCCTGCCACTGAAATAACCAGTTGCATTTGTCAGGCGATAGAGATCATCATAAACAAAGTTATACTCGCTTTTCCCACCCATCTGGCGGTGATTGGGCGGGTCGGCGTCGTTAATGAGTTTGGTAATGTTATTCTCATTATCATAGGTATACAGGATATCCATCATCTCGCGGTTCGTTGAGGTTTCGGCCTTTACTTTACTCAACCTTCTTCTATCGGTTTCGTATGCAACAAATGTTTCGGTGCCATTCCCATACTTCAGATAAACCCGTTTTTCAAATTTGTCATAGCCAGTTTGACGAATATATTGGTATGTTCGGTTGTCTTGCCTTCCCTGCATGGTGGCCAGCATTCCCCCTTTATTATACGCATAGGATAATTCTTCGCCGTCAGGATAAACAATTTCCTGTATCCTGTTCCATGAGTCATAGCTCCAGCGGGTCTTATAGGTTCGCCAGCCATGATGTGGCAATACGATCGTTCGGACAGTTTTAACGATATTACCCAAAGCATCATAGAAAAATTCCTGGCTTCCTGTCGCGTCCTCCTGTACTTTAATACGGCCTGTGCGATTATAAGGGGAATTGGCGGCGCCATAATGATACTTCACATTATTTTCCTGGTTATATGGATAAATGATCTTTACCAGGCGTTCACGATCATAAATATATCTTATGCTCCTCGTCGTGTTTTGCAGGTTAGCTGTTTTCTTTTTGATCAACTGCCCTGCTGCATCATATTCAAATGAAGTTTTTCCGGCATCCGGGTGCCGAAGGGCAACCTTTCTCCCAAGCCAATCAAATTCACTGACGGTGGAGTCGCCTTTATCATTGACAGTTTTTCTAAGTTCATCGATGGCGTTATACTCATAACTGGTCCAGATATCATTTCCCTGGGAAAATATCCTCCTGATTGAAGTCATGCGACTCCGCACGTCGGTAAATGTTTCCTCCCTGATGCCATTGCCATCGGTCACCAGCTTTCGACATTGAATAATACCGGCACGATCGTTTCCAAATCCATACCCGGTAAGTAATGTGGTTCCATCGGGCCGGACTTTTTTCACCTCCCTGTCAAGTATATCATACGCTGTAGCAGTGGGTGCCACGCTATCACGGGTATTGTTATAAACCCCTTCATTGCCCTTTGCTTCTGTAACAGGATAAAATAATTCAACATTTCTTCCAAAGGCATCATAAGTCGCAGCTCCCGAGACAAGCATAACCTCCACATCCGGTGCCCCGGGTGAAGTGAACAGGGCACCGTCTTTCTTAATTTGCAGCGGCCGCATCAATCCATCCATAAACGTCACCGTTTCGATGAAGTTGCCCGGATTATCTTCATCATAATGACGAGTCATTGCCCAGGGCACTGTGGCGCCCGGGTGATACTCAAATGCAATAGTGAAAGGCACACCGGCAGCCAACTCCTTTGGTCCCGCTATAGTAGCAATCCTGCCTAAATTGTCAAGCGTATATATCGTTTGTTGATTGTTTTGATCAGTAACCGTGAGAGGCTTGCCAAACCGTGGATCATAGACCCAGGTGGAGACAGAACCATAACTATCTTCAATTCTTGTGATAAATTTGTTTACATCCGGATCGTATTCGTAGAGGTAACTCAGTCGTTGACCATCCGCATTTTTCGGCCTGGTCATCTTCACTACATTACCGTAGATGTCGTACTCCATATTGTGTATGGAGGCCAGACCCGGCGCTGAAAAACTTCTGATTTCAGTGATGTCTCCCGAGGTGGCAATTATATCTTGCTCCCTTTTACGGAATATCTGCGTTCCATTTGACACCAAAACCGATTTAGGAATATTTAACAGATACAGGTCCTGAACTGCGTGGTAGGTAATATCTGTAGTACGATCATCCATATCACCAGCCCCTCCAAAATCCGTTTGCGACAGTATATTGCCTGCGGGATCATAACTGTACTGCGTTCTTGTTGTTTTAGCAGCTACCGGTTGCCCTTCGTAGATCAGCATCCTGGTCTCCGTCAATGCAGGGAAAGCTTCCTCTCTATCAGAGAATTCAGAACCGGGTGGCAGATCAGCACCGGTTTGGACATTTTTTAATTCATACGAATACAGTGTTTCATTAAATTTTTTACCGCTTGAATCCTGCAGGTGCTCAGCCAGTATCAACCCCTTTTCATAAAAATTGGCATTTGCAAACAATTGAACGCGGGTCCTGTAAATTGAATTGCTATCACGGGTATCGTGTTCGTTTGTTTTTATACGTTTAAAACCAAAAAACTCTCTTTCATGGCGATCAAAATAGCCCTCTTCATACTCGAAGGAAGTGAGCATTTGATCGGCCCCGTCTCCCCCTACTCCATCGGACACTTCAACGCTTGCAAGCGTCCAAACACTGTTGGGCATATCGTCGCTATTGCCCATGCGCTTATAATTTACCAGGAATTCAGAACCCATTGGGCGACTCACCTGCTTAAGGAGATTTGTGCGGCGGATAGATGAAAGCTTAATCTTTAAATCATTGTCTTTTTCCGATTCCAGGAAATCGGGACATTCGTCTCCGTCGATATCCATGATCTCCACTCTTTCGCGGCTCACCCCATGTGAAATTGAAGCAGATGGATTAAAACAAACTTTCGCAACGGGTATAGGTGGTACAAGAGGTATACAAGCTGTGAATGCAACGTTGGCAGATTCACCGGTGCTGATATCTTCATTGATGCAATGAGCACCGGTCCACTCAACGGGTGCAGCAAATCCGTTACCGGTATTCAGGCTTACTTCGATCGGGTGACTGTCAAATATCACATCAAGTGCCCTGTCTGTAACATAGTCAGGCAGGCCATCACCATTTACATCGCGGAGCACTTTGTTAAGATTGTTCTCGCTTCGCTGCAGGCCGATGCCGGCAGCAATGCTGTAATTGGAGATGTTGATCCCCAGCCCACCGCCATAACTAATGCTATTACCTTCGCCAATCCCGAGATATCCCCAATTTTCCGGGGGGGCAAGCTTATACCCAAGGTTCAATTCCACACGACCATCCCTGTGAACCCGATCGGGCAGTCCATCGCCATTGATATCGACCCACCCGATGGAAGTATTATCATCATTGAAATTAAAACTGCCAGTGATAGAGGCAGACACTTTTGCACTTGCTTCAGCGCCTGCAGCTTTGGCGCCCCTGTTGTCCTTTCTAAAATTGAATGATGAAGATTTCAGGAAGGTCCCACCTTTTGTGATACCAAATGTGTTGTGGCTGCTATGCTCTACGTCGCCATACACAAATGAAACAGCCTGTGCATCTAATCCTCCAAAAGGCAGCGTGTACTGTATCTTGTTTTTTGACAAGATATCAGGATAACGATCGCCGTTTATATCCGTGTATTCGTAGAGCTGTGTTGTCGAACCATGACTATAGCTTGCCCCCAAACCGAATCCCGCCGCCACACTTACGTTGTGCGTCTGACTTACTTTTTTGATGGCCGAAGCACCCGAACCCGATCCTGCACCAGGACCCTGGAGAGGATTTATTGGCAAGAGGTTATCATCACCCATCCTGGATGCACTAATGATGGCAGGAGTTACATAGGTGAGATTGTCATATCCGTTCCAGGTATTGTTGTTGGCCATGGGGACCATATATACAAACCTGTCATCGCTGGGTGTGTTCCCATTGCCGTTGCTAAATGCATCCTGCATATCCTGTTCATTGGCGGCATTGCTTAAATCAATCGAATCCGGGTTAGACAATGACGAATCAATAACTAATGAATCCTCGATGATTGGGATATTTCCAAAATTGCCATTGCCATTGTACGCAAATTGCCCCCAATTGCGATACATGGCACCGAAACGATGGGTCTCAGCGCTATAAACATGAGCACCCGCGACGATGGTTTGTGTAGCACCGCCTGCGATCTCAACCTGTGCGGAGTTAACAAAATTCCACAGCGCTTCACTGCGTGTATGATATTCTGCGAATAAACTATCTCCCTGGTTAAGATCAAGGTTAATCGTCGCATTCCCGCTTTGTCCACCAGGGCTGACATGAATCGTTTCTTTTGCCAGCAGGGAATTCTTTTTCTTTAAACTAAAACCGATATCCCCGCTTTCATTAACCCCCGCGTTCAACGACAATACCGGTGTAAAACTGAAAGAAGCCGTTGCTGGTGCTACCCAAACCAGTGACGGATTAATATTCCGATTATAGAGACGGTAATCAACGACCGGAAAGAAATCGATAGTAGGTTGTCCCTGAGAATTAGTCACCTCCGTGACAGCCGTATCATTTGATGCGATATAATACACTCTCGGCATCCAGCTAAGATCTGACCACTTGATATTGCTTGAAGAACCAACCCGGAAAAAGAGATCATCGCCTTTATCAACAACTTGCGTAAAATTGATGCTGTCAGATAATGTACTATCCCAGGCAAGATTGTTTTGCCAAATCACCGTTTCAGACGTTGTGGTTTTTCTTACAATTTCAAGATGGATATCGTCTGAAGTAACAGGTTTTTGCAAGAGCCCGCTAATCCTGATTTCCCCGTTGATCGGCATGCCGAGCGACATAGGTGCGGTAGCAAGGAAATCGGATGATGCTGTGAAATCATAAACAGCAAATCCATTGGCATCATCAAGTCCGGGGACATGAGCCGTATAAGTAATCCGTGGATTCCATGACACCTGGTCATAAGCGCCATCATACACTGATTGAACTCTGAAATAAAGTTGGTCACCGCGAATGACGGCGATCGATCCGACCCCAGCAGGAGTCTTTGGCGAATAATCATCTTCCCCAATAAATTCAGACCATAACTCCGAACCGTTGTGCTGGATAGCTACCCTTACTCCATCCGCGGCAGTGTAACCCAGTCTTTCGGGACTCGTGTCCTCAATTAACTGAACCGAATTCGATATGCTAATGATCCCGTCATACGGCGCTTTCCAAAGTTTTACTACATCGTGCAGCGGGTTATCTTTTTCGAGCTGAGCCAGCTCAGCACTGTCAATCTGCACCAGCGCATCATCAACAGTCGAAATTGATTGAATAGGACTGGGTGTGCCGGTACTCGAACTATTAAAAAAAGGATTGCCATCGGCACCGCGATGATTAAAGAATACAGTGCCCTGGTTAACAATATCCACCAATTGATCCCCGTTTGCATCAGCGAAGTATGTCGACCGCTCATTTTTTGTATTACTGTATTGAACCCCGGCGTATATCACAAAATTGGATTCAATACCTGCTTCCAGGGTTCTGCTTTTTGACTTATCAAAATCGCTAAGCCCTGAAATCGGTCGCCGGCTTCCAAACCTTAACTGACCTCCCGGCCCTGATTCATTGCGACGGTAAAATAATTGCCCGCCATCCTTAAAAACTTTATCAGCCAGTCCATCTCCATTTATATCTATGAGCGCCAACATGCCTTCGCTATTGCTGTTTGCATAGCCAAATGAAGCACCCGCAGTATTAGTTTTTGTAAAAAGTAAAAAATCAAACGGGCCTGCCGTAACCGTCAGCCCTGCTCCGAAGCCGGATGATTTGCTTGCACCAAGCGACGAAGCATGATCACCGATAAAAGTCGTCGGGTTCAGAAAACTGGCACCCACCGCATCATTCTGCGCTTCCCAGGTCTGTTGTGCTGCGAATGGATGATAAATCCCGGCCTGCCGGATATCATCATAATATCCCAATTGGTGACGGCTGAATTCAAGGCCTGCCGCATCGAACTCAATGATGTTTTGCAGCAAGGTCTTGAAAAAAGCTCCTTCCGTGTATTGCAGTTCGTAACTCCGGATATTGGCCCCATTATACTGTACTTCAACTTTTCGGAGTTTATCCGCAGTTACCTGTTTGAATCCGAGTCTTGCATTGATGATAACATCTTTTCTTTTTGTTTCTCCCAAATCGCGGTCGGTAGTAAATACAACACTATATTTTCCTTCCTCACCATTGTGTCCCGCGTAAGTGATCTTATCTATATAGAGTTGATAACCCTGCACGGTACCACCCGGTATGCCCACATCAGTGACTTTTTTATAATGATACTTTATGAAGTTGCCATTCAGGTCTCTTGTTTCAACCAGTGCCCAATGACCAATATTTCCTGCTCCGTCTGTCAGTACTCCTCCCGGTTCAACACCCTGCCCCGGTCTGCCACCATAGAATTGCCGCTTGCCATCCTTATCCGACACCTCCCACCAATAATTGGATGGTTGACTGCCATGGCGAATAATCTTTTGAAACTTACCTTCTACTCTTAGATGAAACCGTTTTTCACTGCTGCGACTGACTGCAAGACCTCGATGGGCAACGGGTCCGAGCTGCTCACCATTCAGTGTATATGTCTCCGTTTCTACGTCTCCCTTGAATCTTGGCACTCCCCAGCGGGTTTCAATGGTTATGGATGGCAGGCTTAAATTCCAGCCCATTCCAAGCCAGCCGTTGTTTGCATCACTGCCATACTGGATGTTCAATTCCGGCTGCATGCCTTTACGACCGGCCGGTAATTTGATCGGGAAGTTCAAACTAAGATTTCCTTTATTGTTTGCCGTCGGTACTTCAATCATCGAAACCTCCTCGGAGGGGTTTGCTGCCTTAATGTCTTTGATGATGGTGGGAGAAAAGCCAAGAGTCGAAGCCATTTCCGGAACCTTGATCACACCGTTGATCATATCAGTAAAATGATTCGTCAACGAGTTGATCTGCCCGTTTTCTTTGTCTTCATTTATTTTTTCAAGCGTCTCCCATTGGGCTGTCGTTTCGTTGAAAAAATAGGTCTTGATATCCCTGACACCGTATCCCACAGGTATGAGCATTGCATCAAACGGTAATGTTACTGTGACCTTTTTTTCAAAATGTGTTCCATGTGGCAGGAAACGAAATCCACCTCCATTAGTGGTGACATTGACCATTCCCTGTGACAAGGGTGGAAGCTCTGCTTCTGTCAATGCTGTGATGGAAATATTGACGGCCGTATTTAACGCGTCGCTGGGAATTTCAAGCTTCGCTCCTCTTATTGCAAGAGTGCCACCCTCATTTGAAACCAATTTTTGTTCGGTGATTCCCTCTTCGAAATTGAATCGGCGCTTATCTAACTTCTCTTTTTTGGCTACATGTGATCCGGTTTCACTTTCGGCATCCACGGTTGTTGTTTCTTCCGAAGCCTTGAACAGATGCAGCAGGTTGTTGGCCGCCAGGTAACTACCCAGGCCCAGAAACAACAAAAGCAACAAAGCTGAATATATATATCGTGTATTATTTTTCATCGCATTTGTATAATTGGTGAAGAATGGCTAGCGGACCACAAGTCTCCGCATGGTGGTTTTGCCGTCTGCTTGAATAATAAATGTGTACAGGCCAGCACTGGTATTTATCTTATCTGAAAAGCGGTACTGCGCACGGTCTTTGCCAGAAAGTCCTCCAACCAGCCTATTGGCAGCATCATAAATCCACACTTGTACCGGGCCTTCGCTTTCAAGTCGG
>DATDIX010000219.1:0-29870 GCA_036520835.1 Chitinophagaceae bacterium
CACGGTAAAGGTGTTTTACTGGGGGGCATATCCGGTATTGCACCGACAAAGGTTATTATCATCGGCGCCGGTATTGTAGGTGAGTATGCCGCAAGAGCCGCACTGGCACTGGGCGCATCTGTAAAAGTCTTTGATAACAGCGTTTACCGTTTAAAACGCCTGCAGAATAATATAGGCCATCGCTTATGGACATCAGTGATCGAACCAAGAATGCTGGCCAAGCAACTAAAGACATGCGAAGTGGCAGTTGGCGCCCTGGCATCTGAAACGGGGAGAACGCCGATGGTGGTGACGGAAGAAATGGTAAGCAATATGCGGCCCGGTTCCGTTATTATTGATGTCAGTATTGACCGGGGTGGTTGTTTTGAAACATCCGAGATCACTTCACATGAGCACCCGATATTCATGAAATACGGGGTCATCCATTATTGTGTGCCGAATATCCCTTCTGGTTTTGCCCGTACGGCTTCACAGGCGATCAGCAATGTACTGATGCCTTTATTGCTGGAAGCAGGTGATGAAGGTGGCTTTGAAAAATTGGTATGGCACAAAGTACACTTGCGCAACGGTATCTATCTTTTCAAAGGAGCCTTGACAAATTTCTATCTCAGCGAAAGGTTTGATCTGAAATACACTGACCTGAACCTGCTGATCGCAAGCCAGCGCTGATTCTTATTGCACTAAATAATCTTTGCAGTCAAATCCGTCTATATTATTAGTGTACCATTCCCATCTTTCAATACCCCCGATGAGCCAGTCAATATTGTAACCTCTTTTTACCAATGCATCAGCCAATTCCAGGCCGGTATATCCACGGTGGGGAATAAAAAGATAGAGTTTGCTTTTATCCGGGAATTGCCTGGCAAAGTCATCAGCCGTTTTATAATATGGAAAATTAACGGCATCATTGATGGTTTTATAATTCAGCTTAGTGCCATTGGTGATCTTATTATATATGGTATCATGCCGCAGGTCAACCCACTGAAGAAAGGGTAATCTTGTTTTGCAGAAACTCAGCGGGGTAAAGAATTGAATACTGCTTTTGGGTGACAGGTATTTGTTTATGTCGCTGTTGTCATGATAATTTACCAGGTATTCGTAAAATCCTGTCAGGCTACCGACAAGATAGTTGACATTAGCTACTCCTTTTTGTGCCAGCCACTCGGCGGCGTCTTCAGCACCACCGCCCACCGCCTGAAATAAAACGATCGGTTTTCCATTGGCTGCTTTGGCTTTCTCCAGTACTTTTAATGAATCAGCCGGATCGAAATAATTCACCGGTTTAAAATCAGGAAAATACCTGAGCAGGTCATAGGTCAGGGAATCAAAATAGGATCTCGGCGCCCTGTTAAACCCGATAAGTTCGACCGGCTCTTTAGATGCCAGCTTTTGAAAAAGCTGTGCAGGGGCCATGTTATGATAAGCAATATTGTTTTCATACATCGCAGCAGCATACGGTTTCAGTTCGTCATAATTCCGGTACCACTCGGTCATACCACCTTTTACATTATTTACGCTGGTAAACCCGTTTTGGAGAAGCAAATTGGAGATACGACGGCTGCGATAACTATGCGAGCAGATAACATACACATCTTCTTCCTTGTACTTTTCTAATTGTTTGAGGATTTCCGGTTTTTGCACTATGTCCTGGAGTGAAACATTGATCGCAGTTTTGATACGACCGATGCCGATATGTTTACCCCCGGCCACCGTATCAGCATATTCTCCCGGGGTACGTACATCCAGAATGATGTATCCCTTACTTCCCTGTTGAACTTTCTGCATCAGTTCAGGTAAACTGACTTCCTTGTAATTGTTTTGCGCTTTACCAATGCCCGCAGTAAACAAGAGTAGTAAGAAAAAAATATGTTTGGTCATGGCCTTCTTTTTGACAAAGCAAAACAATATCAGCCTATAAACCTTGTACGAAATTGACTTTTGGACAAAAGGAAAGATTTAGGTGACGTACCGGAAATATTGCGGAGAGAACGGTTAAGACGCGGGATGTCGCAGGAGCCGGACTGGCTGGCCGCCAGGTAGCCGGTAAAAGTTGTAGTTGCTTCGCAAATAATGAGTACATTAGGTCTTTGTCTCCCCTTAAAAGCTGGTTTAGTTCTGCCCTCATTTATTTTATTCATTTTAAATTAAAATTGAATCAACATGAGAAAGATCCAAATTATTTTGGCAGGATTATTTATTCTGTCCGCATGTAACAACGAAGAAAAAAAGGAAGCAGAAAGCAAGGTCATGATCAGCGACCTGGTTGCTGAAAACCTGAAAGGAGATGTACAAGCCGTAGAGGAATCTCCTTATAAAACAGATAGCACAGGCAAACCGGGCGAAATGGATTCCTGTTGCATAGACTGGTGGGAGTATGACGCAAACGGCAATTATATTAAATCGGTTTCCAAGGACAGCAAAGGCACTGTAAAAGAAGAATCAACGTCTGAAAGATATCCTGGCGGACTATGGAAAAACCAGAAAACCATGAAAGGAGGAAAACTTTCCAGTTCTTTTGAAACACAGTTGGATGAAAAAGAGCAATACACAGGAGGGCAATTTTTTGACTCTACCGGTAAACTGGTGTATTACTACACAGATATCAAACGCAATGAATTCGGACAGGTTTTTGCCTGGAAACAATATGATAAGGATAGTGTATTCAGGCAGGAGGGAGACGGTGCATATGAAAAAAATTTACAGATGGAGGCTACGACCAAAGACAGCCTGGGCAAAGTAAAATCAGTCACTAAGTATAAGTATAATGATAAAGGAGAACAGACAGAAAGCACCAATACGAGCACTGTCAAAGACTCTACTACCACGAAGGTTACAAAATATACCTATGATGCTCATGATGAACAGGGCAACTGGACACAACGTACTACCTGGGACGATAAGGGCAAGGCAACAAAAGTTTTAAGGCGGACCTATACTTACCGGAAGAAAGAAGAAGCAAAGAAATAGTTTCTATTTCCAGTCCAGAATATTGATCTTTTCTCCGCAAAATGCATATTCCTGGTGATCGTTCGAGCTGACGATCACCATTCTTTTTTTACAGTAATCATTAATAAGCTGAATGTAGAGCTTAATACCTGCCGCATCTAAATTGGTACAGGGTTCATCCAGCAGCACAATTGCTGTACCGGACAATATACATTGTGCCAGCTTTACCCGTTGCTTCATGCCGGAAGAATAATAGCGTATTTGCTTATTGGCTGCTTTTTCTAAACTAAGGATAGAAATGATCTTTTCAATGGTCAATCCCGGCAAGAAGGGTTTAAATCCATGATGAAAACGCAGGAACTCTTTCAGCGTCATTTCTTCTACCAATTCCAGGTAAGGTGCGCAAAACGAAACGTGGTTATACACTTCCTCATTCTTCAGTTCCTTGTTCTTTATTCGATATTCTATTTTTCCTTCGTTAATGTGCATAGACCCGCCAATACCTTGCAGCAAAGTACTCTTGCCGGAGCCATTCGGCCCGGTGATAGCATACGATCGTCCTTCTTCGAATGTGTAGGTAAAATGGCGGAATATCCATTCCCGGTTGAAGCGTTTACCCGCATCAGATAGGGAGATCGTCATCGCCGTTGCCTTTGGTGAAACGTTTGATAATACCCCTTCCGCTTTCACGAATGAATGTGACAATTTCATCTCTTTCGTCAGTGGCAGTCATTTCTTCTTCCAGGTATTCAACTGCCTGGGTGGTGTTCATCCCTTTATTATAGATGATGCGGTAGATATCAAGAATATGGTTGATCCTTTCGATACTGAAACCGCGGCGTTTCAACCCGATGGAATTGACACCTGCATAACTTAATGGTGTACGGGCAGCCTTGATATATGGAGGCACATCTTTACCAACTAATGAGCCACCGCTTAAAAAAGCATGCTGGCCAATATTGACAAATTGGTGAACGGCACACATGCCACCAATAATGGCCCAGTCGCCGATGGTTACGTGACCAGCCACCTGCGTGTTATTGCTCATGATACAATTATCCCCCACCAAACAATCATGTGCAAAATGGCAATACGCCATGATCAGGCAGTTACGCCCGATCACCGTTTTATCCCTGTCCTTGGTCCCGCGGTTGACGGTAACGAACTCACGGATAGTAGTACCATCGCCGATAAATACATTGGAATATTCTCCCTGGAACTTGAGGTCCTGCGGAATGGCAGCGATCACCGCACCCGGGAAGATCCGGCAATTTTTGCCAATACGGGCCCCTTCCATAATAGTTACATTGGAGCCTATCCAGGTGCCATCGCCGATCTCCACATCCTGGTGGATAACAGTAAATGGATCAACCTTTACATTGGTGGCAAGCCGGGCATTCGGGTGAATATATGTATGCGGATGGATCATGCAGTTTTTTACAAAAAAGCCTCCGTTTTACCGGAGACGCTGCAAAGGTAATTGTTACGGTCAAAAACAGAATTTTTTTTAGTTATAGTATGCTAAAACTCAGGCTTTAGAACTTTTAATGCTGTTGGCTGTTGAAAAACAACCCAGTGTCTGTAAATTTGCGCTTTAGATGTATAGTCAACCCGACATATTAGCTCTTGCGTATAAGCAGGCTCCCATGCAGGAACAAATGATCCTGCTGCAGGAAAGGGATCACCATTTGCCCGGATCTGTTCAGTATAGTATCAGGAGGTACAGCTATACCGCCGGGAGGGCTATGGAAGATACGGGCATCATGGCCTATCACTACGAAAAGAGCAACCCGGCAGAAAATTACCTCGAACTGAAATTCTGTGTTTCCGGAAACATGTATTGCAAACAAAAGGACACGGAATGTAATATGTGTAAAGCCGGTTTGTCAAAAAACTGTTCAGACAAAGTAAGCAGTGTGGATGTACTGAGTTTTAAATTCTCCCCCGCTCATTTATCCCAGTTTGTAAAACCCAGGCATACAACAGATACATTAAGTGAGGAAATACTGAATTTCAAACGCCGGTCGTCTTTTACCAAAATTCTGCCTTTATGCGGTAAAACGAGGATGGTGATAGAGTCCCTGCTCAATCATAATTATACCGACAGCCTCGAGAATATCTATATCAATGCCCAGATGCAGATGCTGCTGCTTTACAGTATGGATTGTATGATCGGGGAAAAAGAAATAGATGTTATCAATTGTAAATTCCTTTCTAATGAAGCGGACAGGGAAAAGATCGTCAAAGCCAGGGAAGTGCTTATCCAGCATATCGGGGACCCCATTACTATTAAAGAACTCAGCCGCAAAGTGGCGATCAATGAGTGTTATTTGAAAAAAGGGTTCAAAGAAATGTTCGGTACTACCATCTTCGATTTTTACCAGAGCCAGCGGATGGAACATGCCCGTTACCTGCTTTATGAAAAAGGATTAAGCGTTACCGAAGTATCAATGTTATTGGGATATTCCTCCATCTCTCATTTCTCCACTGCTTTCAAAAAACATACGGGCTTAAAGCCTTGTGAGCTATTACTCCGGTAGAATAAATTGAAATTTTGGAATTTCAAAAATTGGGAAATTCTACAAATCCTAATGTTTCACCTCAAAACGTTTTCTTCAGATCAGGGTCGGTGATAATGATATAATCACCCAGGTGGCTGAATTTTTCCCAGTCCGGATCGGCAAATGAGGCATCACTGAAACAACTGATGTTTAAGATAGCCAAGCTGCTTTTCCTTTTTTGCAGTTGGGCAAGGGTGCCTAGCTTTTCATCGCAATGAAAACGGCCGACCATGTGAAAGATCTTTTTATCCTTGTTCTTTTTCCAGTATTGATAAATGCTGTAGCTCATGCCGGCATCCCAAAGGCTCTGGCTGTAATATATCCTTGAATTACCGGAACCCGGGCTGCCATTCATGATTCCTAAAAACTTTTCCCGGTATCTTCCTGCAAGTGTATCGTACGGCAAAGGGGGTAAAAACTTTTTTGATGCTTTCGGTAAACTATCCAGCGAACGCATTCCTTTGCGGCTTACCATATTCACATATCTTCTCGGGGGATTGGCGGCAATGACGTCCAGCTTATTTTGTTTGGCGAATTCAACAGCGGGTCTGTAATCTTTATAATTATTCCAGAGTCTTGCCTCTTTGGTAAAACGGTCTTCGCTGATATAGCCATCCAGGTATTCATCCAGCACCAACTGGCAATCAGTTTCAAACATTTCCATACTCAGAGCCAGTTTGTCCCCATAGAGATTATATAAAGCCCTGAAGATTGCTGCTTCAAGATGGTGCCCGGCGCTGTCATTATGTTCTTCCCCAAAAAAAAGTACATCTGCTTCTTTGCAGCCAACAGCTACCTGCTCTATCGTTGCTACCTGTTTGGACCGGGTGTCATAAATTTTATAATGATTTTCTATTCCGGGCTGGGAAAAAGCCAGCTGGCAAAATAAAAACGCGGCAGCGGCAAACAGGAACTTCATGTGAACTGAATTATTCTTCAATGGTCAAAGTTTATTTCTTTCCTCCAGCAGCGCCCCGGTAATTCATAATATCACGGTCAAATAAATATAAACCGCCCTTATCGTCACCTACCAGTTCGAGTTTATCATTTAACGTGCGGGCCACTCTTTCCTCTTCCATTTGTTCATTCACGTACCACTGTAAAAAATTATGCGTGGCATAATCTTTTTCACTCAGCGAAAGATGAACAAGCTCATTAATGCTGCTGCTGACCTTTAATTCATGTTTCAAAAATTCATCAAATACATTTTTAATGGATTTAAACGTAACAATTGGTTGCGCCAGCGCCGGTACTACGGCAAAACCACCACGTTCGTTGATGAAGCGGATCAGTTTCAGCATATGCACCCTTTCCTCATCCGATTGCTGGTAAAAGAAGTTGGTCACGCCTTCCAGTCCGGGTTGTATTTCCGCCCATGAGGCCATAGCGAGATATGCCTGAGAAGACTCTGCTTCCATTTGCACCTGTTTATTCAGTGCTTCCTGTATTGGTTTTGATACCATAAAAAATATTTAGCCCGCAAGTTATGATAAATACTGTCTTGTCATTAATTGGTCAGTTTCCTTTTTGCGCAACAAGGCTTTCTGATATCGTAACAACAAGCGCCATTATCCGTTGACTTTTGCACAAATAAAAATCATGTGCCAATACCAGACCTTGTATCATAACGACAAAACCGGGTACGTCATCCGTTGTACAGATTGCGAAAAGATACAGCTGGCGTACAGCAACCTTGTAATGACATTCAGCCATGAAGACTTTGATGCATTTCGTTTTTGGATAAAAAAAATAAGAGATGAACAACCGGAAGGGAAAAATCCGGCCATACGAAGCATTATGATACCGGCGCCCTGCCAGGGCATCCAGCTCTTATTAAGCCCGCGGGAACTGGATGATCTTGTTGCCATGCTTGAAACAGCCGACACGGAATTGCAATCCGTGCAACTGATCAGCTTATTTCATCCTTAAATCTTCAATTAATAATGTGGATATTGTGCGGCCTTATTCTTATGGCATCACTAAAAACAATTCAGTGTCGCCTTACCCGGCGACACTTACTTTTGCAGCAACTAATCTTTTTATAAATGAATACTGCCGATCTTTTTAATCAACTGGCCCGCAGCCGCCGCTCTGTTTTTCCCGATCAACTGGAGGCTGGGAAAAAAGTGGATGATGCGATCATAAAAGAAATATTGACTAATGCTACCTGGGCGCCTAATCATGGAAAAGAAGAACCCTGGCGGTTCACGGTGTTTACGGAAGAGGGATTAAAAAAACTAGCTGCTTTTCAGAGTGAACTGTATAAGCAGGAGGCCGGGGAGAATTTTAAAGAGGCGACCTATATCAAATTGCAACAACAACCATTGAAAGCTTCGCACATCATTGCTATTGGCATGAAACGCAGCGTCAATAAAAATATCCCCGAAACAGAAGATATTGCAGCTGTGGCCTGCGCTGTTCAGAATATGTATTTGTCACTTACAGCCTATGGCCTGGGTGGATACTGGACAACCGGCGGTGTCACCTATAAAGAAACGGCAAGGCCTTTTTTTGGATTGGAAGAGAATGATAAACTGCTTGGCTTCTTTTATATCGGTCATATAGCCGTTCCTTCAACAGGTGCAAAACGGCAGCCATTGGAAGAAAAAGTGAGATGGGTAAATGAATAGACCTGGAAGAATGATTAATGAGACTGCCTCATTAAATTTGTTGCATGAGAAAATGGCTTGTCGTCGCCACTTTATTGGCTGGAATTATTGTCTCCTTATCTTTTATTAATAGTACTACTTCTTTACGGCGCATCTATTCTCAAGCCCCGGATAAATGGCCAAAACCCTTTGTGGATTCCGGAATACAATGGAACGAACTGGGACTGCTTCCGGAAAGCCCATTGCAACCTCATTTGGATTCACTGAAGCACTTGATTGAACTTGGAAAAGTTTTATTCTTTGATCCGCGGCTCAGCGGTTCTGGCAAGATATCCTGTGCAACCTGTCATCAGCCTGCATTATCATGGACGGATGGTAAGGAAAGATCCGTCGGTCATGCGGGGGCGATCAATAAAAGAAATTCGCCAACCATTCAAAACAGCTGGTTCTATAAAAGACTTTTCTGGGATGGCAGGGCAAAGGATCTCGAAGACCAGGCATTTGCCCCCATCAACAGCGAAAGTGAAATGCACAGCGATATGCGGGAACTGCCACGCAATCTAAGGGCGATAAAAGGATATGCTGCATTGTTTGATTCTGCCTATGGTGATCCGGCTATTGATCCTGACCGTATCGCCGGAGCGATTGCCGCTTTTGAAAGCACGATCATCAGCCGTCAAAGTAAGTTTGATACATTTTTAATGGGAAAGAAGAACGCATTAAGCAATGAAGAACTGAGGGGATTACATGTATTTCGTACTAAAGCAAAATGCATGAATTGCCATAACGGGCCCTTATTTACCGACAACCAGTTTCACAACAGTGGCTTTCATCTTAACGGTAACCCGGAAAACGACAAAGGTTTATATAATGTAACACACAAAGAGGAGGATATCGGCAAATTCAAAACACCCTCATTAAGAGATGTTATGAAAACCGGCCCCTGGATGCATAATGGCATAATGACCCATATAAACGATATCATCTTACATTATAATAAACTATCGCCCCGGCCAGGCAGAACCGACACTGAAATGCTTTACCTGTCAAATAAAGAGATAACGGACCTTACCAGTTTTCTCCAGGCCATTTCATCGCCACCGCTTGAATTCAAACCACCGGCACTTCCTGAATAGAATAAGCAACTATTTGGCAGGAAAAACTATCTTTGTCAACCGATCAGTAATAATTTAATTAAACGAGTATGAAAAAAATATTGACCCTCAGCCTGGTAATGTCTTTCGGATTGATAGTAAATGCCCAGCCACCGGTTGGTGATGCCAAACCCGGTGAATGGTATGGCGAAAAAATAAGCACCGAAGGCGCTGTCAGCATTACTGATGTTGCGGCTAAGCTCGGAGAATCAGGTGAAGTGAATACAAAGATCAAAGCTAAGATCGTGGATGTTTGCCCCAAAAAAGGTTGCTGGCTGAAACTGCAGGTAAATGACAGCACTACCGCCATGGTAAAAATGAAAGACTATGGTTTCTTCCTGCCTTTGGCTGCAAAAGGAAAAACTGTCGTGATCGATGGTGAAGTAAAAACAAAAGTCGTTTCCGTTGCAGAACTGCAGCACTACGCTGAAGACGCTAAAAAATCAAAAGAAGAAATTGCGGCTATAACCAAACCGGAGAAAGAGATACGTGTACTCGCAAAGGGAATCGTAATAGTGGAATAACAAATTGTTACTTTTTTATAGAAGGCTGTCTGAACAAGGCGGCCTTTTTTATTGCCATCAATTGTCAGCGGTTGGTCAGTTTCCGTATTACGTAAATCATTTTTCCCGGTACGTTAAGGACGGTTTATCATACCGCATCACATTTGCACCGGTTAATTTTTATTTATAGGAGAATAACAAATGACCTGTATCAGCCAGGAGTATGATTTGAACAATTTGCCAGTCATTTTTTTGTAAAACTATTTTCAAAACATACTTCCTGACAAAAGCATGATAAATCTCCTTTTTTCCTGGATCAAATTTGCATTCGCAATTAAAGAATTATGAGAAAAATAGTTATAACGTGCCTGGTACTGGTGTTCGCAATTACTTCAAAAGCGCAGGAAGACACTACTAAGGCAAAGGAATTGGGTGAAGTGGTCGTTACGGGTCAGTATAAACCTCAATCGGTAAAAAATTCTGTTTACCAGGTAAGGGTCATTACCAAAGAAAGGATACTAAAACAGGCGGCAACAAAACTGCAGGATGTTTTAACTACTGAACTGAACATCCGTTTTTCACAGGATATTGCTACCGGCGGATCGAACATTACCATGATGGGTTTGAGTGGCCAGAACGTGAAAATTTTGCTGGATGGCATGCCGGTTACAGGAAGGCAGGGCACTACCAATGAGATCAACATCAACCAGATCGATATCAATTCCATCGAACGCATTGAAATAGTAGAGGGCCCGATGTCCGTTATTTATGGCGCTGATGCGCTGGCGGGGGTGATCAATATCATTACTAAAAAAGCACAGGCAGCTAAACTTTCAGTGACGGCAAGACTGCAGGAAGAAACCGTCGGGAATGAATATGGCATTCAGCAGGGAGTACACAACCAGTATGTTGGGTTGACATGGAGAAATAAAAAATGGGAAGCAGGCGCCAGTTTCGGACACAACTATTTTGGGGGTTGGAAAGGCGACAGCACCGGTCGTGAGCTGACATGGCATTGGAAAGACCAGCTCATTGCCAATGGTTTTATTGGTTACCATTCTGCAAAATTCAATATACGCTATCGTATTGACGGGTTAGATGAGATCATTACCAACCCGGGCAACTATACACAATGGCAGGCGGATGCCGGCGATTCAATTGCCCACGACCAGGAATATCTTTCAACAAGGGTAATGCAGCAACTACAGGCATCTTATTTTGCTAACAAAAACCTGTCCTTCCAGGGGCAGGCTGCTTATACTGCTTACCGTCGACAAGTTTTTTCAACTGTACTCAGTCAAAATACAGGAAAGTTAAGCATGGACATACCATCAACCCAAAGCGTTGAAGAGGTAAAGAGTTTTACTTTCCGGGGAACGGCGCTGTACAGGCTATCATCGCTTGTTTCTCTGCAACCCGGTATTGACATAAATATGGAAAGCGGCGAAGGTGAAAGACTGAAAGATGGTACAAATGAAGTGAACGACTATGCATTTTTTATCACATCAGAGATCACGCCTTCAGCAAAAGTGAGTATCCGGCCGGGATTGCGGTTCATAAAAAATTCAGTCTACGACGCTCCGCCGGTCATACCGTCCATCAACACAAAATTTGTTTTGTCAAAAACTATTGACCTGCGCCTGTCTTATGCAAATGGATTCCGTTCACCTTCCCTGCGGGAGCTCTACCTCAACTTCTTTGATGCCAATCACCAGATAATAGGTAATCCTGATCTGAAAGCCGAAACATCGAACAGCTTTACGGGATCACTGACCTGGAAAAAAATAACACCAGGGCAGGTGGCTTATACTACTATATTGAATGGTTTTTATAACGATGTAAAGAACCTGATCGATTACGCTATTTCTGCCAGCGACCCCAATACGTTCATACTGACGAATGTATCCAGCAGTAAAACAGCCGGGGGAAATTTTTCCACTATGGTAAAATATAAAAACTGGAATATAACAGTGGGAGCAGGTTATACCGGGTTTTATAATTCTTATTCAGAAGATGACAAGTCGCTGCCTCAATTGCAATGGTCGCCTGAAGCAAATACAACTATCGGTTATAATTTTTCAAAGATCGGCCTGGATGCGAACCTGTTTTACAAATTCACCGGTAAACAACCATCCTATGTCTTGCAGGGCCAGGAGTATGTTATATCAGAACTGGAGAGTTACCACATGGCTGACCTGACATTCAATAAGAAATTCAACAAAACCGTATTCAGGTATTTTTCATTCAATGCCGGTATCAGGAACCTGTTTGATGTGGACCGTGTGAACAACACGATTGTAAACAGCAGTGGCGTGCATACAGCAGGAGGAACCGGGAGGAATATCGCTTATGGCCGTTCTTACTTTGCCGGCCTTGTTTTTAACTGGGAGAAAAAATAAAATCATTAACGAATAAAAATACACAAGATGATCAAAGGAACTATTTGCAGATCTGTTCTCTTTTCACTTTCAGCTATTATACTGTTTGGCGCCTGCCGTAAAAGAGAAGGTTTGTCACAGCCAGATAACTATGTGGTATTTGAGTCAAATGCACAGGGTATAACAGAATCAGAAAATTCTATTGTAGTCAAAGTAAAACTCTCAAGGGGTACGGATAAAGACATTCCTCTTATTATCAACCTTACCCCGCAGCAGGCGGTGTACGGAACAGATTTTACCACTATGCCCGCAGCCACCGGCGGTTCATTATCCATTACTGTTCCGTCCGGGAATAATGAGGCCTCTTTTACAGTTAATAAAGTAGCAGGTGTTTTGTATGATGGCGATGAGAAGATCATATTTGACCTGTATAGTTCCGGGGCGCCGGTATTGATCGGCACTACCAAACAATATACATTGAGCTTTGCCGAACTAGTAGCGGCCAATTCCACTTACATGATCAATGGTGGAGGGGCCACTTATCCTAATAAAGTATTTATTGATCTCAGCGCTAACAGGCAGACAGGGGTATTGCGTACAAACTGGGACCTTGGTTTTTATACAGCCGCCGGTGCTGACAGCTTCCGGGTTATTCTTAATTCTTCTGTAGGTATGATGGCAAAACAGATCAATAAGAACGATCTGAATGCTGTTACTGCTGCAGATACAGTGGGATTTTCTGCTGAGGTGGCGTATAGCCCCTTTGCTCCCATAACATCGCAAATGGCATATGTGGATTATCCCAATGGAGATATTACAAGAACAGCGATCGGGTTAGTAGCCGCCACGGCTGCAGATAATAAAGTATTCATTGTAAACCGCGGTGCCGGCGTAGGCACACCAGCTCCGGCACGGGGATGGAAAAAGATCCGTATCATCCGCAATGGCAGTGGTGGCTATACCTTACAGCATGCCGATATTGCTGCTACCACATTTTCATCCATAGAAATTACAAAAGAAGATGCTTACTTTTTTAAGTATATCTCTTTTGAGAATGGTGCAGTAAGCGTTGAGCCGCAAAAAAAGAAATGGGATATTGCTTGGACCTATTTTGGAAATGTGACCAATTTTGGCAGCGGTGAAGTTCCTTACCTGTTCCAGGACATCGTCATTCAAAACAGGAATGTAGCCGTAGGCAGGGTGCTTACAGCAACAAAGGAATATGTTTCATTTGGCGAAACCAATCTTACTGACGGCACTATTACCAGCTGGAATACCTCGCAAACAAGCATTGGCGCAGACTGGAGGAGAACAACTCCTTCACCGGCGCAGACCTGGGCCGACAGGTACTATATAGTCAGAGACGCGGACAATAATTATTATAAAGTAAGGTTCACCGCTTTGACAGATGGCGGCGTCAGGGGATATCCAAGCATTGAGTATGCATTGGTAAAAAGAGGGTGATATATTAATATTGATAGCAACATTTGAAATACAGAAAGCATTCCTGCGGCTTCGGAATGCTTTTTCTTTTTGCGTAAATCCCTTTTACTGATTCCGTAAGTCTTTGTTATGGTTCTGTCGTTGCTTTGTCAGCAAATTGTAAAACGAAATGAAAAGAATAGCAGGCTTAGCAGCAACCGTATTATTGGTTGCTTTGGCACAGGCACAGACCCCAAAAGACAGGCAGGTGATAGATAAACTATGCGGATGTTTCGAAGTTGATTTTAAATATGCCGAAACATTTTCTCCCGACCCTGAGTATAAATACCATCAAAGAGAAGAAACAGGCGGTACGGCAGAGCTGGCATTGCCAATAGAAGTGACCGATAAAAAGATCGTCATACAGCATTTACTGGTTGTTTCCCCCACAATGATAGTAAAACACTGGCGGGAAGAATGGACCTACGAAAACCCGGTTATCTGGAAATTCAAAGGAGATAAAACCTGGGTGAAAGAAACGGTGCCTGCCGAACAGGTAAAAGGAAAATGGACACAGACGGTATGGGAAGTAAGTGACGAACCACGTTACCAGGGTTTCAGCCAGTTTGTCAACTTAGACGGAAAGATTTTTTGGCAAAACACTACCGATGCCCCATTGCCAAGAAGGGAATATTCTGTGAGGAGTGATTATAATGTACTGAAAAGAACCAATCGCATGAATCTTACCGACAGCGGGTATGTGCATGAGCAGGATAACCAGAAGATCATCCGGAAAGATGGGGCTGACAAGCTGCTGGTGGAAGAAAAAGGCATTAATACCTATAAACGGATCGCCGATAAGGAATGCGCTGCCGCCAGGGATTATTGGGAAAGGAATAAAGAGTACTGGTCGAGGGTGCGGAAAGTGTGGGCCGATTATATAAACACGGTCGATACCATTCAACTAAAAACAAAAGTGGATGGGAAAGTCCTCCATGAATACCTGTTTGAGCTGGCAAAAGACCTGGCAGCCGGAAAAGTAAAAACGGCAG
Organism: Chitinophagaceae bacterium; assembly: GCA_036520835.1. Lineage (GTDB taxonomy): Bacteria > Bacteroidota > Bacteroidia > Chitinophagales > Chitinophagaceae > VBAT01. The sequence goes on from DATDIX010000219.1 coordinate 14,626, forward strand.
AAATTGATGGGAAGATCAAGGCCTTATTGGAGAGATTTTTGGGAAATGATAAGCTGGCTGTGCAAAACTAATAAAAGAGATTGCTATAATAGATATTGAAAAAAACCTTCATTTAGAAGGTTTTTTTATTTTTTTGATGATACATTTATGGACCGATGGACCGTATTATGAAAAAAAGACCAGAAGAATCATGGGATAAGGCAGGAGGTGAATCTCCCCTGGCTTCTTTTGTTAAACAAATTTATCCCATTCCCGCTGAGGCTGTCGAATTTATTAATCAGCATACATACCCCCAGCGGGTTGCCCGGGGAAGTTTTTTGCTGAAAGCAGGGGAAATATGCCGGCATCTCTATTTTGTACGCAAGGGTGTTATCCGCGGGTATATAAAGGATGGCACCAAAGAGGTTACTACCTGGATGACGGCAGAGAATGAGATGGTAACTTCTATACGGGGGCTTAACCTGCAGGAGCCTTCACTGGAGAATATACAGGCAATTGAGGAATGTGATCTTGTGGTAACGGAGTACGCCTCTTTGCAATATTTATATGAAAATTATCTCGAAATGAATATTGTAGGCAGGAAAATACTGGAGCAGTATTATAAGGATGCGGAAGAAAGAGCTTTTATCTGCCGCATACCCAATGCCACAAAGAGATACCGTTATTTTTTAGACACCAAAGGGGATATGGCCAACCGGATACCTCTAAAGTATATTGCTTCCTACCTGGGCATGACCATAGAAACAATGAGCCGGATACGCAGTAAAAAAGCATGATCACCGGCCGGTCCCGTCAGCTAATTCTTCTGATGGTTTCCTTTCGATGACTTTTGTTTTCCCGTACCTTTGCCCCCTTAAAAATCAGGCGGGAAAAGGTTTATGGCAGCTAAATACAGGGAATTTACAGGATTAAATCTGCCTGCTTTCGAGCAGGAAATATTGGCCGGATGGTCTGAAAAACAGGCTTTTGAAAAAAGTGTGTCCTTACGGGACGGCGCTACCCCTTTTGTATTTTATGAAGGCCCTCCCAGTGCCAACGGTTTGCCCGGTATTCACCATGTTATTTCCCGCACATTAAAAGACCTCGTTTGCCGCTACAAGACCATGAAAGGTTTCCAGGTAAAAAGAAAGGGCGGATGGGATACACATGGATTGCCAATTGAGCTTGGTGTAGAAAAAGAATTAGGCATCACCAAAGAAGATATCGGTAAAAAAATATCGGTAGAAGAATACAACCAGAAATGCCGGGAAGCGGTACTCAGGTATAAAGACAAATGGGATGATATCACCCGCAAGATGGGGTACTGGGTTGACCTGGACGATCCTTACATTACTTTCAAGAACGAATACATTGAAACACTGTGGTGGATACTGAGCGAGTTGTATAAAAAAGGGTTACTGTATGAAAGCGTCAGTATACAACCTTATTCACCCGCAGCAGGAACAGGATTGAGTTCGCATGAATTGAATCAACCGGGAACTTATAAAAATGTAAAGGATACGAGTGCCGTGGCGATGTTTAAAGCGGTAAAAGATGAGAAGTCGAAATTTCTTTTTGATGCGGCAGCTAATGAAGAAGTTTTCTTTTTAGCCTGGACGACCACGCCTTGGACATTGCCTTCGAATCTTGGATTGACAGTTGGTGCCAACATTGATTATGTTCTCGTAAAAACACAAAATCCTTATCTGGACAATGAGATAAATGTCGTTTTAGCCAAACAATTAATGCCAAAATATTTTGATCTAACCGGTTTTGAAGTGTCAGATATTAAAATTGGAGAGGGGACTTATTTTTTTAATGATGACACACCTGATAAACATGGTCAGCCCAAAAATAGAGTTTATGAATGGAAAATACTGGCTGAATTCAAAGGTTCGAAAATAGAAGAATGTCGTTATGAGCAATTACTTCCTTATGAAGCCAACAGCCCGGATAAATCAGGCGGCGATCCATTCAGGGTATTGGTTGACAGTTTTGTCACCACCGAAGATGGTACGGGCATCGTTCATACGGCTCCTGCTTTTGGTGCAGATGACTTTAAAGTGGGCAAGAAGTATGGGATTGGTATTTTAATAATGGTTGACAGGCTGGGAAAGTTTGTAGATGGTTTAGGTGAATTCAGTAACCGTTATGTAAAGAATTATAAAGATCAGAAAGATTATGTCGATGTGAACGTTGACATAGCCGTGAAACTGAAAAAAGAAAACAGGGCATTCAAGGTTGAAAAATACGAACACAGTTACCCGCATTGCTGGAGAACCGATAAACCGATTTTGTATTACCCTCTCGATGCATGGTTCATTAAAACCACGGCAGTTAAGGATAGGATGGTGGAGTTGAATAAAACGATCAACTGGAAACCGAAATCAACCGGTGAAGGAAGATTCGGCAACTGGCTGGAGAATATGGTTGACTGGAACCTGAGCCGCAGCCGTTTCTGGGGAACACCCTTGCCGATTTGGAAAACCGAAGATGGGGAAGAAGAAATTTGTATAGGTTCTATCGAAGATTTGAAGCTTGAAGCCAAAAAAGCTGATGAAGTTTTAGGCACTTATAACTCACAACTCATAACTCACAACTTAGACCTGCATAAGCCGTATGTTGATGACATCATATTGGTAAGCAGATCAGGTAAACCTATGAAAAGGGTGCCCGACCTGATTGACGTTTGGTTTGACAGTGGCGCCATGCCCTATGCCCAATGGCATTTTCCGTTTGAGAATAAAGAAACATTTAAACAAAGCTTCCCGGCCGACTTTATTGCCGAAGGTGTTGATCAGACAAGAGGATGGTTTTATACTCTTCATGCTATTGCTGCTATGTTATTTGACAGCGTAGCTTATAAGACATGCGTGTCAAATGGCCTGGTACTTGACAAGAACGGTAATAAGATGAGCAAGCGGCTGGGCAATGTGGTGGATCCGTTCAAAACGATCGAGACATTTGGCGCTGATGCAACAAGATGGTATCTCGTGACAAACGCCTCTCCCTGGGACAACATGAAGTTTGACCTGGACGGCATCAAAGAGGTGCAGAGAAAGTTCTTTGGCACATTATATAACACTTACCAGTTCTTTGCACTGTATGCCAATGTTGACGGCTTTGCTTTTAAAGAAAAATATGTACCGGTTAAGCAAAGGCCTGAAATAGACCGCTGGATACTTTCTTCATTGAATACCCTGGTGAAAAGGGTAAATGAATACATGGACGATTATGAGCCCACGCAGGCTGGTCGTTTGATTGAAGATTTCGTGGATGAACATTTAAGCAACTGGTATGTTAGATTATGCAGGCGGCGCTTCTGGAAAGGGGAGTATGAGCAGGATAAGATTTGTGCCTACCAGACTTTGTATGAGTGCCTGGAGATTATTGTAAGGCTGGTCGCCCCGGTGTCGCCATTCTTCAGCGATGCTGTTTTCCAAAACCTGAATGCTATCACCCGTCGTTTCACTGCTGAATCGGTTCACCACGTCGATTTCCCGGTGGCGAACGAATCAGTGATTGATGAAGGGCTGGAAGAAAGAATGCAACTGGCACAGGACGCCTCTTCACTCATCCTTTCGTTAAGAAAGAAAGTGAATATCAAAGTTCGTCAGCCATTGCAGCGGGTACTGATCCCGGTACTGAATCCTTCCATGAAAGAACAATTGCAAAAAGTGGAGGACCTGGTAAAGGCTGAAGTGAATGTGAAGGGGATTGAATACCTCGATGCGGATAATACTTTTATCAGTAAAAAGGTAAAACCAAACTTTGTAGCTCTTGGCAAAAAACTGGGTGCAAAAATGAAAGCGGTATCCACAGCTTTGGCACAATTCTCCCAGGAGGACATAGCAAGGCTGGAAAAAGAAGGGCAATATTATTTGTCAATTGATAACGAACCCGTAATATTACAGGTTACCGATGTGGAGATCAGCAGCGAGGATATTCCGGGGTGGACAGTAGCAAATAAGGGAAGTTTAACCGTGGCGCTGGATGTTACCGTGACGCCGGAACTGGAGGCAGAAGGCGATGCCCGTGAATTCGTGAACCGGATCCAGAAAATCCGAAAAGACCAGGGTTTCGACCTGACAGACAGGATAGAAGTAAAAGTAATAGCCGCTAATGGAATGAAAAATTCGTTGGCTCAGTTTAAAGACTATATTTGCGCCGAAATTCTCGCAGATAAGCTGGAAATAGTATCCGAAATACCCGGTGGAACCGAAATAGACATTAACGATGTATTGCTAAAAGTGATTGTTTCAAAAAAAGGCTAATTGTATGGCTAAAAAGAAAAAACCGGCTCCAAAGAAGCCTGCCAAACCAGCCCCGCGGAAGGCGGCGGCGAAAAAGCCTCATCCTAAACCCGCAGCTAAAAAAGCTGCACCTAAAAAGAAGGAAAAACCTGTGCCTAAGAAACCTGCTGCCAAGTCAGCCCACAAAAAAGTTGAGCCGGTAAAGAAACCTGTTGCTCAGGCTGCCAAACCGGCCCACAAACCTGAAGTAGTAAAGCCTGTAGCACCACCACCTGTGGTGGCTGTCAAGCCCGTGGTAAAGAAAAACGGAGCGGTAGACCCCAAGTCATTGGTGTCTATCAAACCAACGGCTAAGCCGGTAATAAAGAAAGAGCCGCCAAAGCCGGCTAAAATGGTTATACCCAAAACGACGATAAAGAGCGCAGTGAAGTATGAACCAGAATTTACAAAATCTGTATTAGACACCCCTATGTACGAGAATAACGGCCCTTCAATGAGGTATTCAGATAATGACCTGACAGAATTCAGGGAGATCATTACCAAGAAACTGGATGCTGCTAAAAAGGAACTGGCTTACCTGCAGGGTTTGATCACCCGCAAAGATGAAGGCGGAGATATGGACGAAGCCCGCTATATGACCATGGAAGATGGCAGTGTGAGCATGGAAAGAGAACAGTTGAGCCAGATGGCCAGCCGCCAGATCACTTTTATTGATCACCTGGAAAAAGCCATGATGCGTATTGAAAATAAAACATACGGGATCTGTCGTGTTACAGGCAGGCTGATCGACAAAGCACGTCTGCGGGCTGTTCCTCATGCTACGTTAAGTATTGAGGCTAAGCAAATGATGAATAAGTAGACTGAATTATCAAGTTAACCGCATAAAAAAATCCCTGGCCGCTAAGTCAGGGATTTTCGTTGTAATACGATACGTTATTTTTTACCTCTTTTTTCGAGGAATACCTGGAAACCGACACTAATTAGAAACCGGTGATTGGTGGATTTGGTAATTGTTTCTTTTGGCTTCGTTTCATCTATGACCCCATCAATTCCATCATCATGGAAAGTTGTGATGTTCATGGTGTTTTTGGTATAGTGGAAATTATAACCCAATTGAATATCAAGACCAGTATGTTTTCCCAGCATCTTTGTAGCTCCAAGGGACATCACCAGGTTTGTAAAAAATCCCCCCGAAGATTTACCATCATAGGTATCCTTATAAACAGTAGCACCACTTCCGCCATAAAAGAAACCTTCAGTTTTTCGGCTGGTGATACCGGCGTCAAAACCAAATTGCCCGAAAGGTAAAAAGGACCCTGACTTCAGGAAATAATTTCGGATAAATCCTCCGAGACCAACGTTCAAATAGCGGGATTCATCTTTTTGAAAAGTGCTGCCATTTTCTTCAGAACTTACTTTATCGCTGGATGGATTAAGTAGAAAACTAACGCCTACTATTGTGTTTTCTGATAAAAACCAACCCATCGAAGGAGTAAAATTTATACCGTAACCGGTCGTTTTTACAGAGAGACTTCCAATGGAGGTTACGGTATGATCGGAATTGCCGGAATTCAAAAAAATACTTCCAACGGAAGCGCCAACCATGCGGTTACCTTTTGAAAATTGGGCATTGGAAGCCATTGAAAAAACCATAGCCAGAACCAGAAAGAGCCGGGTGGATCGTCGCATAAAAAATGATTTGTAACTGAAACAAATGTAGCGGTTAACGGTTGGTTTGCAAAAACCCATCCGGCTGAAATTTTTTTAAATAAGCCATGACAGATTGAGATATTTTCCCCTACCTTTAATCCTGTTGGACTAACGGACACCTCCGTTCACTTTTAAAGAAACTAATTTAACTGCCAAAACAAACGTTATGAGAAAGTTGAGACTTCCTTCCCTCTACCTTTTTGCTATTGCATTAATAATAGTCAGTTGTACTAAAGAAGGCCCTGAAGGCCCTGTTGGTGCTACTGGTGCACAAGGTCCTGCTGGTGGAAGCGGCCCCGCTGGCCCCGCTGGGCCCACTGGCCCTTCCGGTTCAAGTGTGACTTATTCTGCATGGTTTAATTTTACTGCAGCGAATTGGGCTGATACGACCATGACTAATCTTGCTACTGTAAGAAGAGCGATCAGAACTACTGCGTCTATAACAGCGGCTATAGTAGATAACGGCGTTGTAATGGCTTATTTTTCGACTGCTGTCCCTGCGGTCAGCGCATATACGTTACCGTTTATTACTAACGGAACTCCTGCTTTGAATATATCTTACCTGATAGCTCCCGGAAAAATTATTTATTATGCCGGGGTTGTTCAGACAGGTGGTGGTGGGGTAACAGTTCCTGCAGGATATGGATTTCGTTATATCATTATCCCCGGAACAATATCCGGCGGCAGGATGACGAGCGGGCCCGCCAAAGGATATACAAAGGCAGAACTGAAGAAAATGTCGTATGAGGAGGTGGCCAGGAAATTCAATATTCCTGCAACCGGATCAAATATTGCAGAGTAATATTCATCAATACCATTATCAATCCCGGACTGTACGCCAGTTCCGGGATTTTTATTTGGCGGGTAAGCCAGCCCGGGAAGAGCAGTTAAGTAATCTTGAGAGATATATACAGGGTATCCGGCGGATTAAAATTGATTGTAGGTTTGCACAGTTGAGTAATCTTGTTATCAATAATTAACCAGCAAAAAAGAATATGACCATTCATTTTGCATACGAAAAAAAGCAGGTCATTCAGGCCCTGCGCTATCATTTTATAAGTCGTCCCGAGATAAAGACCATGCTGATCGTTGTAAACATTTTTGCATTGGTATCTATTACGCTATATGCATTGCAGAAAATCACGCCGGTTGCTTTTTTGGTTGGGTCGGGCCTATGGGTAGTGTTGATGGTCAGTTTCTGGTTTATACTGCCGGGTGTAGTATACCGGAGAGCGGAGACATTTCAGCATGCATTCACCATGCATTTTGAACAGGAAGATTTTACACTAGCACATGAGAATGGCTCACGTAAATGGCCATGGAAGGCATTGAGCAGTTTTATAGAAAGCCCCCATTTCTTTCACCTGTACTTCGACAGCCGTTCTTTTTTTCTGGTGCCCAAAAGCGGGTGCAGGGATAAGGATGAAGTGTTTGAATTGCGGCAATTGCTGAAGGAGAAAATAAGGAAATAGTGTGAATGGTAAGTGGTCAGTTGTGAGGGAAATCTTGCGGTATAGAGAGTGCACTCATCACTACAGTTGTTTCTCCATTACATAGTGGGGAATGGTTATTTCGATAAACTGGTCGCCGCGGACTTTATATCCTACTTTTTCATAGAACCCGACGGCATTCGACCTTGCATGCATGCGTATTGTTTTATATCCACGGTCCCTTGCCAGGTTCTCGGCAAAATTCATCAATGCCCTCCCGATACCCTTACCCTGCAGGTCATTCAGAACAGCCATCTGGCGAAGACGGACAGTTCCGGGCAATTCTTCTACCAGCATACAGCAGCCGAGGATGCGTTCGTCTTCAAAAGCAGCAATAAGCATATTATCCTTTTCTCCTTCCAGTTCTTCCGGGGTGAAGGTGAGCCCGAGGGGTCTGCGCAAAATATCATCCCGCAATTTTACCATTTGCCGGTATTCAGCCGTGCCGTGATCGATGATTTTTAGCGCCATTGTAAAAGGGATAAATGATGGAAGGCTTTCAAATTACAAAGAACCTGCGATACAGCCAACCGTTTATATTTTTAATTTTATCCCGGTGCGTTGTGAATTGCCGGTCTCTATCAACTCGTTTCCAGTTGTTTGCCTCAAAAAGGGAAAAAATGGGGTTTGCGATGTTGGTTTACCCAAAAAGTATATTTTTGCACCCAATAACTAAATTTATACGACATGTCAGACATTGCATCAAGAGTTAAAAAGATCATCGTTGACAAATTGGGTGTTGACGAAGCAGAAGTAACAAACGAAGCTTCTTTCACCAATGATCTCGGGGCCGATTCACTGGATACCGTTGAACTCATTATGGAATTCGAAAAAGAATTCAATATCTCCATTCCCGATGAGCAGGCAGAGACCATCACTACGGTTGGTCAGGCTGTTTCTTATCTGGAAGAGCATGCTAAATAATGCAAATAGTTCCGCATGATGCGGGATTGGAATGGAATAAATAAACTCCGCCTTCTGACTGTTTTTTCGCAGGGAAGGCGGTTTTATCTTAACAACGAATACGATTGGCAATATGGAACTTAAAAGAGTAGTTGTTACTGGCATGGGTGCTATCACCCCGTTGGGCAATTCCTTAGATGACTACTGGAACGGATTGATCAATGGCGTTTCAGGTGCAAACATGATCACACAGTTTGATGCAAGTAAGTTCCGCACAAAATTTGCCTGCGAGGTAAAGAATTTTGATCCGGTGCAGCACCTCGATAAAAAGGAAGCCAGGAAAATAGATCGCTTTACGCAATTTGCATTAGTGGCCAGCGACCAGGCTATGGCAGATGCCGGGCTGAATAAAGACAATATCAATCCCGACAGGATAGGTGTTGTTTTTGCTAGCGGTATCGGGGGATTGATCACTTTCCAGCATGAAGTGACTGAATTTGCAAAAGGAGACGGAACCCCCCGGTTCAATCCTTTCTTTATTCCTAAAATGATCCTGGATATTGCTGCGGGGCAAATAAGCATGCGGCATAATCTCCGGGGACCCAACTTCGCTGTTGTCAGCGCCTGTGCCAGCAGTACAAACGCTATTATGGAAGCACATAACCTGTTGCGTCTTGGTAAAGCAGACATCATTGTGACAGGAGGTAGTGAAGCGGTGATCAGCGAAGCTGGTGTTGGTGGTTTCAATGCGATGAAGGCAATGAGTGAAAGAAATGATGACCCTGCAACGGCCAGCCGTCCTTATGATAAGAACCGCGATGGATTTGTGATGGGAGAAGCAGCCGGCGTATTGGTATTGGAAGAACTGGAACATGCGAGAGCGAGAGGGGCCAAAATATATTGTGAAGTAGTTGGTAGCGGCGCTACGGCAGATGCCCATCATATTACCGCCCCGCATCCGGAAGGATTGGGTGCCAGGAACGTGATGCTGGCTGCATTAGCCGATGCAGGTATGAAGCCCGGTGAAATAGATCACATCAACACCCACGGAACTTCAACACCACTTGGGGATATTGCGGAAGTGAAAGCCATAACAGAGGTATTTGGTGAGCATGCATATAAACTCAATATCAGTGCTACCAAAAGTATGACGGGTCACTGTCTTGGTGCGGCTGGCGTAATAGAAGCAATAGCCTGTATTCAATCGGTCGTTCATGATATTGTTCCTCCCACCATCAATCATTTTACTGACGACCCTGACCTGGATCCCCGATTCAACTTTACGTTCAATAAGGCGCAAAAAAGGACGGTAAATGCTGCGTTGAGTAATACATTTGGTTTCGGTGGGCATAATGCCTGTGTTATTGTAAAGAAGTTCAAAGGTTAACAGGCGTACGATAACACTTGTTTTATCATAGCATTATATATTCATATGTGCCGGATGCCTGTTAACTTTAAACCTGCCAACTAATAACCCTTTTCAAGTTTTTTTCGTAGTTTAACTTCCGTGGATTTCCTGACCAACCTTTTTAAGAAACATTCCGGCTCAACTTTTAAAAAAGAGCTTAAAAATATTTTAGGCTTCGAGCCGGGTAATATCTCCCTCTATAAGACAGCGCTTACTCATCGTTCAGTCCGGGAAGGTTCGGATGAGAATAATGAACGACTTGAATACCTCGGCGATGCTGTTCTCAGCGCATTGGTCGCTGATTATCTCTTTAAACGCTATCCTTACAAAGAAGAGGGCTTCCTGACGGAAATGCGCAGTAAAATGGTCAACCGCCAGCAATTGAATGAAATTGCCGTTCGGATGGGTTTAAAAAAAGTAACACTTTATAACAAAATGGATGGCTCGCTGAAAGTGAGCCAGATCTTTGGCAATACATTAGAAGCATTAGTAGGCGCCATTTATCTTGACTTTGGATATAAGAAAACAAGCAAGTGGGTTTTAAAGAGTATTATCCTTCCGCACATGTTCATGGATGATCTTGAAGCATTAGAGATCAACCATAAGAATAAACTATACGGCTGGGCCAATAAGAACGGGAAAGTGCTGGAGTTTGAGACCATCAATGAACGCCTGGAAAATGGACGCCGTTTATTTACTGTTGCGGCTGTAATTGACGGAAAAAATATTGCAGAAGGAAAAGCTTTCAATAAAAAAGATGCTTCACAGATCGCTGCCCAATTGGCCGTAGAAAAACTCGGAATTGTCAATTCAGATTCATTGGTTGAAGAAAACGGGTCGGGAAACAAATCATCCGAATAAGCCGGTCATTTCATTTCCATGCATAATTCGACCAGGACACCATTCGTATGTTTTGGATGGAGAAAGCAGACAAGCTTATTATCAGCTCCGGGTTTCGGTGTTTCATTCAGCAAAACAAAACCTTCATTTTTCAGCCGTTTCATTTCGGCTTCAATATCGGTTACATCAAAAGCAATATGATGCAGGCCTTCCCCTTTTTTTTCAATGAACCGGGCAATAACGCCTTCCGGGGTGGTACTCTCAAGCAGCTCAATTTTGGTTTCCCCGGTTTGAAAAAAGGCAGTATTTACCCTTTCTCCTTCCACCTCTTCTGTCTTATAACAAGGGCTGTTTAGCAGTTTTTCGAATAAGGGGACAGAAATCGATAAGCTTTTTACGGCAATGCCAATATGGTCAACTTTTTGCATAATAAGTATGTAGATCGGAGAAATGAGGTCAGGTACCTGCGGTATAATTAACTGGAATTCTTCCCTTCAAGGTGTGGTTTTTACCCCTTGGGCCTATACCCGGACTCTTGCTTCCGATTTCCGTAAAATTAGCGTTTAGACTGAAAATAAGCCCCATAAATAGAACCTTTTGAAGTAATTTCGTGTTTAAGTAATACGCAAAAACCAAGTAGAATTTATGTTGAATTTCCCTATTTACCTGGATCATAATGCTACCACTCCCTGCGACCCGAGAGTGGTGGAAGCCATGATACCTTATTTTACCAATAATTTCGGTAATGCGGCCAGTCGTAACCATCCGTTTGGCTGGCAGGCTGAAGAAGCAGTTGACTATGCCCGTGAGCAGGTGGCTAAACTGATTGGCGCTGACCCTAAAGAAATAATCTTTACATCCGGTGCAACAGAAGGTGATAACCTGGCTATAAAAGGTGTTTTTGAAATGTATGCCAGCAAAGGTAACCATATCATCACCTGCAATATTGAACATAAAGCAGTATTGGATACCTGCAAGCATATAGAAAAAGAGGGTGGAGAGGTCACTTACCTGAAAGTAAAAGATAATGGTTTGATTGATCTCGCAGAATTAGAAGCGGCGATCAGGCCTTCCACTATCCTGATCGCTATCATGTATGCCAATAACGAGATCGGTACTATTATGCCGATGAAAGAGATCAGCGCCATTGCAAAAAAGAAAGGCATACTTGTTTTCAGCGATGCAACACAGGCAGTAGGTAAAGTGCCAATTGATGTAAGTAAGGACGGAATTGACCTGATGGCATTTTCTGCGCATAAAATGTATGGACCAAAAGGTGTAGGCGCATTATATGTTCGCCGGAAAAATCCCCGTGTAAAAGTAACAGCACAGATAGATGGCGGCGGTCATGAAAGGGGAATGAGAAGCGGTACCCTGAATGTGCCCGGTATCGTTGGCTTTGGTAAGGCCTGCGAGATATGCCTGAATGAAATGGAAGAAGAAACAAAAAGAGTAAGTGCATTGCGGGATAAACTGCAGAATGCTTTACTGAAAATAGAAGAATCATACCTGAATGGGGATAAAGAACATAAGTTGCCGCATGTAACAAATATCTCTTTCAAATATGTGGAAGGAGAGGGATTGATGATGGGTTTCAATAAAAATATTGCAGTTTCGTCAGGTTCGGCCTGTACGTCTGCATCATTAGAACCTTCTTATGTATTAAAAGCGTTAGGTCTTGGCGATGATCTGGCGCATAGCTCGCTGCGGTTTGGATTAGGAAGGTTTACGACAGAGGAACAGATTGATTATACGATCCAGCAAGTAACAAATACAGTGAATAAACTGAGAGATATGAGTCCGCTCTGGGAAATGTATAAGGAAGGCATTGATATGAACAGCATTGAATGGGCTCACCACTAATTTGGTGATGTAACGATTTGAAAATTTGGAGATGATTTCAAATCGTTTAAAAATTGGCCATCTCCAAATTAATAAATTTCCAAATCTTCAAATTTTAATATCATGGCATACTCAGAAAAAGTGATAGACCACTACCAGAATCCCAAGAACGTAGGGACACTGGATAAAAGCAAATCAAATGTAGGTACTGGTTTGGTGGGTGCACCCGAATGCGGTGACGTAATGCGCCTGCAGATTGAGGTAGATGACGCTACCGGTCTTATTAAAGATGCTAAATTCAAAACGTTTGGCTGCGGTTCTGCCATTGCTTCTTCCTCACTGGCTACCGAGTGGCTGAAGGGAAAATCAATAGATGAAGCGATGACCATTGATAATATGACCATCGTGGAAGAGCTTCACCTGCCTCCTGTAAAGATCCACTGTTCTGTGCTGGCAGAAGATGCGATCAAAGCAGCGGTAAATGATTACCGCAAAAAGAACGGTTTGCCTGAACTGAAGTTCGAGGAAAGTGTTGTTCATTAAAACGAGAGTGGATAGTGGTAAGTTGAAAATGGGTCTTTAATCCCCACTTTCCATTTTCCATTCACTATTTTCCAAATTATGAGTGTAGCATTAGAAAACGCAATTTACGTAAGTGACAAGGCGAAGGCCAAGGTGCAGCAATTGCTGACCGATGCCGGCGTGGTCAATGACCCTTCTTACTTTCTTCGTGTAAGCGTGGTGGGAGGCGGTTGTTCGGGTCTTAGCTATAAGCTCGATTTTGATAACGAGCAAAAACCCATGGACCAGTCTTTCGAGGATAATGGCGTAAAAGTGGTGACCGATCTGAAAAGTTTTTTATACCTGGTGAATACCACACTTGATTTTTCGGATGGGCTGAATGGCAAAGGATTTTATTTCAGTAACCCCAATGCCAGCCGTACCTGTGGTTGTGGTGAGAGTTTTGCCGTTTAACAGGCTGTTTTATAAATTATTTAATCCGCCGGCAGGCGGATTTTTTATTTCTGTAAAGAGATTACTTTATTTTGCATCTTTATCCAATCTATGTGGGCCGTTTGTAAAAAGGAACTCCGTCAATTCTTCAGCAGTCTTACAGGCTATATTGCCATTATCGTTTTCCTGTTGGCCAATGGGCTGGTATTATTTGTCTTTAATGATAATATCCTTGATTTTGGCTATGCCACGCTGGACAAATTCTTTCAATTGGCTCCCTGGATACTCCTGTTGCTCATCCCGGCTATTACCATGCGCAGTTTTGCCGATGAGTTCAAAGCGGGCACTTTTGAGATATTGCAGACAAGACCATTGACCCGCTGGCAGGTAGTGGGTGGGAAATACCTCGGGAGCCTGTTCGTGGTCATTATTGCCCTGTTACCGACCATAGTTTACTTTTTTTCCATCCAGCAGCTTTCCTCCAGTGAAGGAATAGATACCGGCGCCACGATCGGTTCGTATATAGGCTTATTCTTTTTAGCTGCTGTATTTACTGCCATTGGTATCTGTACCAGCAGTTTTACCAATAATGCGGTCGTGGCCTTTATCATCAGCCTTATTGCCTGCGCCTTGCTGTATTATGGATTTAATGCAATCAGCCAGCTTCCCGGTTTGGAGGGAGGAGCTGATTATTATATCGAAATGGCCGGTATTGATTTTCATTACAGCAGTATCAGCCGGGGTGTTATTGATTCGAGGGATATCATTTATTTCCTCAGTGTGATCTTTCTTTTTCTCACTATCACTAACCGGAACCTGTTAAAACGTTAAATGACCCAGTTGATAAAAAAAATATTTACTTCAAGATACGGCTGGCTGTCGCTGCTGGTTGTTTTATTCGGGATCAATTTCCTGGCTTCAGCATTTCATTCACGTATTGATCTTACTAAAGAAAAGAGGTATACGCTAAGCAAAGCAACGAGGGAACTTGTCAATAGCTTTGATGATGACGTGCAGATAGACGTATTTCTAAAGGGTGATTTTCCGGCAGGATTCAGGAAACTGGCAAACAGCACGGAAGAATTTCTGCAATTGGTAAAGGAAAGAAACAGTTCAAAGATCCATTACAGGTTTATTTCTCCTCAGGATGAAATACCCGGGTTCAGCGGAAGGCCCTGGGAAGATTCGTTACAAAAGTTAGGTGCCCGTGAGATCAACCTCAGCGTACAGGTAAAAGAAGGCCAGGAAAATAAAAGGGTTTATCCCTACGCAGTAGTAACATATAAAGGAAGACAGGAATTGGTAAGCCTGTACAGCGGGGGTAGACGTGCCATCAGTGTGGTGGAGATGAACAGCGCTGAAGCATTAATGGAATACCAGTTTGCCAAAACCCTGGATGCGCTTGTGCATCCCAATAAACCACTGGTGGGTTATTCAATAGGTAATGGGGAGCCCGATATCGGTTTTCAGCAGATGAATGGAGCAATCGAATTTAATGACCCCAGGACAGCAGACCTGCAGCAGAGCTTATCGGGAAGTTACCAGCTTTTTAAACTGAACCTGAATAAACAACCTTTCATCCCCGATACATTTAAAGTATTAATAGTCGTAAAGCCCAGTCTTGCATTTTCCGAGCAGGAAAAATTAAAAATAGATCAGTTTGTGATGCGGGGAGGGAAGCTTTTGTTTTTTATTGATAACCTTATTTTCGATGAAGACAGTATCCGTTTAAAAACACAGACCATTGCATATGACCGGAATCTTAACCTGACCGATATGCTCTTCCGGTATGGTGTCCGGATCAATCCAAGTTTGATAATGGATCTGCAATGTGATTTTATGCCGTTCAGGGTAGGGGGAGCTGAT
>DATDIX010000220.1:0-6008 GCA_036520835.1 Chitinophagaceae bacterium
ACTGAGAAGAACAGAAGATACATTACTTACAGGAGATTTTGTCTTTATGTAAAATACTCCTTATTGAATCCATAATATTAAAATTGTAAGTAAATAAATATCTATCATTATAAGATAATTTGTTTCCCGAATGGTAAGCTACTATATCTGCCTTGGAATCGCTTTTTCGGAAAACCATTACAAACCTTGCATCGACATTACCTGTGCTCGTTTCCTCAGATTTTATTTTCTGATCAAAGATCAATCTTTGCATTGCACCCACAACCTTAATATCACCTGTTGAATCAAAAAAGAATTCTGGTTTGATCAATTTAAAAGGTTCTACTCTCGCAATGGTTTGACATTGATTAAGTTTCGTGATAATAATTCCACCATCGGTAACAGAGTCATTACCGGCAGAAAAACACCAACAATAAATCTCCAGTCTTGAATAGTGCTGATCCTGCTCAGGTTTATTTCTGTAACCCTGAAAAACACTTGCCAATATCAAACTTGCCAGTAAAAGGGTCAAAACTTGAGCCCTTTGTATAATATTTGAAATAAACATTTTGTTTTCTGTTTTTAAAAAGCTTTGAGTTTCGGATCCGGTTTAGTGTTTTGAAAATTATCCATATACTTATTTATTGAGTTGTTTATAAAAAGTTCACGAATTGAAGTTGTTAATGCAAGATAAAATCTTATATACCCGTGTGTGGTTCTTCCCCCATTTCCTCCATCATCATTTTTCAAAGCTATGGAAGTTTGATTAACTTCTGCAGTTGCCTTCACTTCTTCCATATCCTTACGTGAATCATTCGTATTGTTAAACATATCCTTTATATATTGTAACAAATCATTCAAGGCATGAACAGCATGGCTCGCTTCATGGTCTAAACACAATGCAGGAGAATGCTTGTTCCCTTCTGCATCAAGCATAGCCAAAACTGGATTCCATTCAATTTTTCCATTATATTTCGGATCTGTTCTTTTGGCATTTAATATTTCTCCACTTTCAGTCGTACCATTCATGTTGACATCTCGCCATCCAAAGCTAACATTTTCGGTTCCGTCCTTTTTCTCTGTATCAAAAAATGGGCCCCTTGATGTTTTTACTAATTCATTTGTAATGTATATTTCTGTAATTAAACTACTGTTTTCCAGTGTTGATAACTTCGTAGATTTTCCATTTAAATATTCCCTGGCAGCTTTATAACTATTCAGGGCACCGCTAAGCTCCATTCCATTTTCAATTGTTATTTTCCCATTATTACTGAATGTCGCAACTTTTTGCCCTCTTTCATTATATATGATTACATCTTTACCGTCAGGATCCTTGAAAACAATCGGATTATTATAGGCATAATGAAAAGGACTCAGGTCCATGTATTTATCAGCCAAAGGATCAAGAGAGTGCCATCTTCCGATCTGTGCATCATACATTCTTGCCCCAAAATCTGTCAATTCCAATCCGCTGCCATCAGTAAATTCTTTTGACTGTAGTTCTTTCCCCGTGTATTTGTTCTTATTATCCTTCCCAAAAGATAATGCTTTACTGCTAATCCCGGCCATCGTCAACCCGAACGGATAATAATGTGTTTCCTCCAGTACCGGCCCCCGTTCATGTGTCAACAACAGGTTATCAAAATACACCAGGTTATTGCTTTCATTGCTTATATAAATATACGCATACCCGTTCTTCGGCGCCTCCTTGGCATTGCCCAATACCCTGGATAACTGTTCGCCGCTGCCTTTCCTGTTCATTTGTATGATCTCGCTCCCCTGCTCTACAAATTTAAACTGTTCATCAAAGAAAAGGATGTTAAGATAGGCCTTGGGCATTGGGCTGCCGCTTCCACTGCCCTGCGGAGCCAGATAACCCGTAAACGGAGCGCTGTTCTGCAGGTTATTGGTGATGGTGGTTCCTTGTCCGTGAACGGGCAAAGTAGTCGTTCCATTTATGATACTTACCAGGCTGGTCAATACAGAGGCTAAACCATCAGCGCCTGCGTTATTGGTCGCTGCATCAGGCGTATAATAGTCCACCTGCACATGCAGCTTGTCCGTTGCCATCACTTTCAGCAGCTTGCCTGCCCCGATGGATTGTATGCTTTTCCGCAGCAACTGTACTTTATCGCCATTACTGGTCTGATTATAAAAATTATCCGGTCTTGTGGTCACCTGTACACCGGCATTGTCATAATATAATTGTTCATTGGCGGTAGCGGCTGTTTCAAATGTCACTGCAGGATACTGGTCATTCTGCCGTTCTTCGGTCAATACCATCCGCACATTACCCAGATGGTCCTTGATAAAATAATCATATATAAAAGAAGCGGGTGTGGCCCCGACAGCAGGCTTATAACGTATCCTCCCTTCTTCATGCCCCAAGAATTGTAATATATCATTCTCATATACGCCGCCCCAGGCATAAAAAGTGGTTTTTACCGGCTGGCCCGTTTCGGCTGTTCTTTTTTCCAGTTTATTGCCGGCTGCATCATAGATATACGTGATAGTGCCTTTATCCCCGGTCGCATTTTTCACTGTAATTCTCCAGGGCAGGTTCATGTGGTTATATTGTATCCCGTCCGTGCTGCTATTCCCTATATCCTTATTCAGGTCTTTTTTCAGGTTCCCATTAATGTCGTAAGTATAATCCGTCGTATTGCTGTTCTTGGGTCCGCCTAGCGCTGCTGTATATAAAGGAGAACTCCTGAAATCTCCGAGTTTGGTCTGGTCATCATTCTGAAAGTCTGTTACATTCAGCAGTTTATTGGTTTGTGTACTGTTGTTAAACCTGTAATTGTACTGCAGGTCATCTATCAATGAACTGCTGGTTATCTTCAGCCCCCATTGCTTCATGGCTTTGATATTGCCATTCTCATCATAAGCCGTGGCGGCATCTGTTCCGTCCCCCATCTGCATATCGAAATTGATCGTGGCATTATCGGCATAGCTGCTGCCATCAGACTGGCTGAAGTCCCCGCCCATCAGCCTGTTCACTTTATCGTAGCTGAAACCATAAGCCCTTTTCTCACCATCACCTTTGCTGCGCCATTTGCTTCCCGCTATATTCCCGTTATACTGAACATTGCCAAAACCCCAATCATAATTCAGTTCCATACCAAACCAACGGTTATTGGCATTGGCGCCGGAGTTATTGGCAAAATCCTTATTGATGGCTTTCAGCCAGCCGCGGGCATTATAACTGTAATCAAGCGTTTCAATGGGTGTGGAAGTATAGGCGCCATTGGCATCTTTGGTTCTCCCCAGTTCTTTTTCCTTTAGCCGGCCAAGTTCATTATACTCTTGTTTGCCGACCAGGGCTTTTTTAGCCGCATCATCATTGATCGTTTTCCATGTTTCCAGCAGGCTGCCTGCATGGTCATACTCCATATTGGTCTTTACCCGGAGATTGCTTTGGTTGCCCTGCAGGTTATTATGCACAGCATAATTGCATAGCACTTTGCCGGTAAAATCATACCGGTTGGTGACAATATCGGCCCCGCCCTTATAATTTTCACTGTTAATTTGTATTACCCGGTTCCTGTCATCGTAAAAGCTAACCTGCGTTAAAAAATTACCGGCAGCAAGGTTAGCAGGATCTTCTATTACTCTTACTTTGGTTCCTGTCACCAATCCTTTTACAGCAGTGGAAGGAGTGGAAGGCATTGTTTCCGCATGCAGGTTATTCCCTGCATCCAACTGGCTGTTATAAGCAGCAGTATAAGTTTTATTGGTCCAGGCATAACCATCATAATAGGTGATCGTGAGGGCAATAAAATTACTGCCTGGTGGCAGTGGATTATCATATACACTGATATTATCACTGAAGTTGCCGCCACTGCCACCGCTTACTATTTCTGCGGTAAACTCTGCCGTGGCCTCGCTTTCAAACCCGCTTTCAAAACTGATGCTATTGCTTGCCTGGTACAAAACCCTGCCCGTCTCTCTTACACTGAAGCCTGCATCAGCCGGTATGGAAGGAGCTGTTGATCCGTTTACGGTAATAGCAGAAGACGAGCCGCTTGTCCCGTTCACATAAGTTTGCAGGGCATCCCGGTTGCCGGTATAGGTTATTATACCCGTCATGACAGGCCGGTTCAACTGATCATATAAAATAGTAAGCCATTGATTGGCGCTGCGCATATTGGCATCCTGCATAAATACAAGGCGGTCACGTTTATCATATACCATATACACCCACCCTGCACCGGGTACTTTTTTGGCGATCATCCGCTGGCGGCTGTCATATTCATAGCGAAAGGATAATTCATTGACCAGGTCAGAGGTCAGTGCCCAACTGGTCTTAATAGCTTCCACTGCTTTGGGTTGGATAACATAACGTAACTGGCCGAGATCATCATATATATAATAGGTGGAAAGAAAACCACTGTACCCGCTATAATCGGAAGCAATCGTTCCTGCCTGTACTTTTTCTAATATTAGTTTTCCTTCTTTGTCTGTATATTTCACAACAGCATTACCATTTTCATTTAATGTTATGGTCTTATATAGTTCCCCTGCGTTGTAGGCCGCTAAACTTACCGGAACGTTGGTGTTCTCATCCTGGTTGGTATATGTCAGTGCGTTATAGGTAATCGTCCAGATGCGAACGGCGTCCGCCGTCGTATTGATAAGGTACTTTTGTTCTATTCCCCGGCTATTCCCGGTCCAGCTATTCCCAGCCGCCATTGTTTTTTCAACACGGTTCAAAGGAGAAGCTTCAAAATTTGTTTTGCCGTAATAAACCTGTTCGCCGGTAAAGCCGGGGTTCATGGTTGTATTCTGGTAAAACGTGGCCTGGTCAGCAAAGGGGTTTAATTTGAATTTTCCATCGGCAGTACTGGTCCCGGCTGTTTGTATATAAGGCAAATATTGATACTGCACCCTGCCAAATTCATCATAAATTACCGGCATCACCATGTCTTTGGGTGTTGGCCCGGGTGTAGCCTGTCTTGCCACTGCCTGCAGGGGCCTGCCAAGCCCATCTGCATACACTGTCATTTCTTTTACATCTGCATAGCCTGAAGTATTGAATGTGGCTTCACTGGTAATTCTGCCCATCGCTTCTTTGGTGCGCACATAATTGATCTTCGGGTTTTGCCCGCTGATCACATAGCCGGGTGGTACAGTATTTACAACAACGGCTGCAGGTGCCTGGGTTTGTGTATTGGGTTTGTTTGCCGCAGGCTGGCCCCATACGCAATAACCCAGTACTATCAGCAGGCTCAAAAATCCCGGACGTATATATTGAGATGCTTTTGGCATATTTCTGTAGAATTGATTCGGTTAATCATCAACCTTATTTGTCCTCTTTATTTTTGTTTTTTCAGTGTGTCCACTTCTTTCTGCAATTGTTCTATCTTTTTATTTTGTTCTATCAGGTACAGGGTCAGTTCCTCTACTTTTTTCAGGAGTGTGGCCTGGTTGTCCCCAAGGTCAAGCCCGTTCTCCTCAACTTCTTTAGCGGAGGGCACTTCGGGCAGGTGATTGTTTTGCTGAATGAATTTTTCCACTTCGCTGAGCGGGAGTAAGGGATAGTTGTGGTGAAAAACATAATCGGGCCATGCGCCCTGGTCAACCCTTACTTTGCGTGTACGGATAGAGCCCTCCACCCATAATTTATAAGCAGCATCGGTTACGGTGGTCCCGATACTTACGCCGCCGGCAAAATATCCTTTGCCATCCGATAATATCCTGAACAGGTCAATGCCGCTGCTGTTCTTCACTTTCAGCATATCGCCTGTCTGGGAAGCCTGGCCTTTCAATAGCATTAAGGCAACTGTAGGGGCTTGGTTCTCGTGCTCAAATGTATAGCTCTCGGATGAGCCATCGAATGCATTGTTATTTACCATCCATTTTGCATGCTTATTGGTATATTTCCAGGTGGGTGAATGTCCGTAATTAAAATTGATCAGGTCGAGGCTACCGCCGCTGGCGCCGATCATTCTGCACGCAGCATCGCCATTGCCGATATCCGTAATAAGTAAAGCAAAATTGTTGGTCTTATTCCGAGCATTGATAGTAAG
>DATDIX010000221.1:0-7496 GCA_036520835.1 Chitinophagaceae bacterium
CGTACATCTGCTCTTTGAACTTGAGCGAAGGAGACGGTATGAATTGTCCTATTTCCAATGAATCCCATTTTTCATCCACAGTTTTTATAGTTTCCTCATCTGCTACAATGATATTCGGCCAGTCGCGGTGGAAATCATCGAGCTCTTTTGTTTTGCGGGTACCATCGAAGCCCATGCAGGCTGTATAGTGAGTGGTCAGTGGTGAGTGGTCAGCGGGACGTTTATAGAGGTGAAAGTCTCTCTTAGGGTCGAGGTTGTTGCAGAAGCGCCATAAAGCGGTTGGAAGGTCATTGGCATCAACAGTATGTTCAACATATAAGATCATCTTCACTCCTTCTATTTCTTTCAAGGCACATACCTGCTCATGCAATTCTTTGATATGTGCCTTCCTGTTCTTTTCCACCGAAAAGACCAGGCAGGGAATATCCATTTTCAATAAAGCAACATTCACCGCTTTTATTTCAGGAAACTTCGACCTGATCAGTTCTTCGCTTAACTGGTAACCAGCAACCGGCAACCGGTAACTATCATCAGTTTCTTCTTCAAACTTTTTTGTTCCGTCAATACACATCTTGCCGCCAAAACCCAATTTGCTGCAACTATGATCCAGCACATCCATCGGCCCGGTAGAAAAATAGATATCAGTTGCGGGATTCAGGTTTTTGAAAATTTCCCTTGCTACATTTTCATAATCTGTCAATTTATCGGAGTCTTCTAAAGCCCCTCCTTTGGAGGGGTTTGGGGAGGTTAGTACTAATATTTTATTGAACATCATTTGCCCGGCGCCCCACATCGCATTCATTACTTTTTGCCCCTGCCCGGCATAATCTTTTTTGATCTTAGTGATAACAAGATTATGAAACACACCTTCAACCGGCATATCCATATCCATGATCTCGGGTACCATGGTCATTTTGATCGGCGCCAGGAAAATTCTTTCTGTCGCTTTTCCTAACCAGGCATCTTCCTGTGGCGGTATGCCAACAATGGTAGCGGGGTAAACTGCATTTTTTTTATGTGTGATCGCTGTGATATGAAACCGCGGGTACCAGTCAGGTAATGAATAATAGCCGGTATGGTCACCAAACGGACCCTCCCATATTAATTCATCACCGGGATCAACATAACCCTCAATGATGAAATCTGCATCTGCCGGAACTTCCACACCGGGTTGCGAGATACATTTCACCAGCTCCACTTTTTTCTTTCGAAGAAAACCGGCCAGCATATATTCGTCAACATTCTCAGGTAATGGCGCTGTAGCTGAATAAGCATAGACAGGATCGCCGCCCAGTGCCACGGCAACAGGCATCCGCTTGTTCAGTTTTTTATATTCAGCAAAATGCTTGGCGCTTACTTTATGTTTGTGCCAGTGCATACCCGTAAGGGAAGGCCCGAATACCTGCATGCGGTACATGCCTACATTCCGTGTATGGGTAACAGGGTCTTTTGTATGGATAACTGGTAATGTGACAAAGGGTCCGCCATCTTTTGGCCAGCAGGTAATGACAGGCAGCTTTGTAATATCAGGATCTTTCATCACCACTTCCTGGCACTCTCCTCTTCCTTTTTTTATTTTCGGCATCCAACTGGCAAACTGGCCCAGTTTGGGAAGTAATTTTAGTTTATCGAGTATCCCTTCTTTGGGAGATGATAGTAATTTAAAAAGATTCTCTATCTCCCTGGCAACATCATCAAGGTGATTAACTCCCAGGGCCATGCACATTCGCTTTTCACTGCCATAGGCATTCATCAATACAGGGAAATCATAACCCGTATTCTCAAATAATAATGCTTTGCCGCCATTGCCCGATTTGCTGATACGGTCTGTTATCTCTGCTATTTCCAGCTTGGGGTCAACATAGGATCTGATCCTTACCAGTTCTCCCGCTTTTTCCAATGCTTCGATGAATTGCTGCTGATTTTTGTAGGCCATTCCGTTGAAATATTTGCAAAGGTAGTTGAGGAATAGTTAATGATGATGATAATACACAGCGGGGCAACTAAAAATTATAATGGTACAGAAGGGCAACCATATTTTCTTTTGTTGGCGCCACCTTCGCCCAATCTGTAGGTAAGGTGAATGCCTGTGAAGTAATACATATCTTTCTTTTTTGCACCCCCGCGAATATCGCCTTTGGCGGGATAGCCAGGGTTGCCGTTGGGTAACTCATCACCGCGGTATGACATATCAACAGCTAACTGCCCCTTAGCTGCCAGCAGATCGTTAGGATCGATATAGGCAGTGCTGACATCATCAAGATAATCGGTAAATAATTTTCTTATTCCCACTTCGATACCCACACGCAGGTTATTGCTGATGGCATACTTTACACCGCCACCAAAAGGTATGGCCAGTTGTGTCAGGCCGTACGACTTGCGGTCAGGATAGCCGGCCAGCCCCTGCCCTTCTGTGCTTAATGGTTTAAGATAAATTTTATTACCATTGTTGTATGCATAAGGATCGAAATGATAAACAGCTAATCCTGCAAACACATAAGGTGATACACGTTGGTCATATAAATTGAAAAAATAATACTCTCCCAATAAACTGAATTCGAACAAAGAGGTTTCAAAGCTGAGATTGCGAACCACAAGGTCTGGCTTATCACTAAAGCGGTCTGCGCCACCAACAATCGCATAGGTGAGCCCGCCGCGAAGAATGACCTGGTCTTTCAATTCATAATTCACCGTAATACCAACTGCGCCATTTGTTACTTTCTTAGGAAAAATATTTTCAGTAAGATCGCCATTGTAAGCAGCCAGGCCGCCAAAAACTCCTATATGCACCCGTTGAGCCGGTGCAATTAATGTTGCCAATAAGAGAACTACAAATACACTGTATTCTTTCATACCAGCAATTTTTCATGAACCCTGGTTCCGCAGATGAAGTTCAAAACAAGGAAACCGTATTTCAAGTTATGGCTTTTCTATATTTTAAATGGCCTCCGGGATCATTTTTTATACAAACCTGTGTAATTGATGCCTAAACCGGGAGCATCGCTGTATATGATCTTCCCATTATCAAAGTCAATGCCTGTCGCCACATCTTCTTCCAGTAAAAGCGGGCCATCCATATCAACGTGGTCAATAAAGGGCAGTAAATGAGCGACTGCCGCCGAGCCGATCGTGGATTCGTTCATGCACCCGATCATTACTTTCAGGTCCAGTTCCCTCGCTTTTTTGATCATCCTGAGCGCCGGGGTGATGCCGCTGCATTTGGTCAGTTTGATATTAATGCCATGAAAATGGTCCCTGCATTTTTCTACATCATTTTCAAAAACACAGGCCTCATCTGCAAACAATGGCAATGATGATTCTTTGTACAGGATCTTCATTCCTTCCCAGTCGTCCTTTGCCAATGGCTGTTCGACAAATTCTACTCCCAGTTCTTTTAATTGAGGAATGAGTTTTAGCGCTGTTCCCACATCCCAGGCAGCGTTAGCATCGACACGGAGTATGCTGTTTGTATTTTCTCTTAATGCTTTTACAATAGCAATATCGTCGGCGGTGCCCACCTTTATTTTATAAATGGGCCAGGGTTTTTCTTTTAGTTTGGCTACCATTTTATCAATGGTATCAATACCGATCGTATAATCCGTTACCGGGTTTTTTGAAATGTCGCCGTTCCAGAGTTCGTATAGTTTTTTATTCTTCAGTTTGCCATACATATCCCATGCGGCTATATCGAGTGCACAAACCAGGAAATGGTTTTGGGGTAATAAATGATGCAGGTAATGCCAGTAACGTTCCGGCTCAGTGAAGGCAAATTTTTCGATAAAGGTTTTCTTTCTTTCTATATCTTCTATCATTTTTTCAACGGGTATATTGTAGTAAGCAATGGCGGGCGCCTCACCATAACCTTTGATGCCGAAATGTTCTAACTCCACGACCAGGGTCGGTTGATGTGTTTTTGTTCCTTTGGAAATGGTAAAGGGATGACGGAATTGAAGATTGTAAGGATAGTAGGAAACCTTCACGGGAATTAAAATTTAAAATGTAAAATAATAAATGTAAAAATAGCTGCAAACTTTAATGACGGACGTCATTTTTACAGGCTGCATTTTGCTTTTTACCTCCCGCTATTCTCCACGTACTCTTTCAACTCTTTATTGAATTCTTTTTGTTTAATGAGGCTTTCCAAAGAAGTATGCATGCGGTATTGCCAGTAGTGCTTGGCCACGGCCGGGTTATTGATCCTTTCTTCATGCGGGTTCTCCCGTCTTAGTGTTTCACTCATACCCAGTATATCCTGCAACTGGAAAATGCTCCACATAGCCGGGGAATACAAATGCTGCATCACCACAGCCCGGTTGATCCATGATTCGCAGAAGTAAGGCGCATCGCCCCATTGCCCCAATACATGGTTGTAAAAATGCTGTGTTCTCTGGCGGTTCTCTTCCCACCAACCACGGATAGTGCTCATATCATGTGTAGAGGGCGTAATTACAGACATATAAGGCGCATCATCAGGATAGGAGAATTCTTTATTCAGGTCTTTCGGCATCCGTTGTATCTCCAGGCTGAGAATACCCAATTGTTTC
This sequence comes from Chitinophagaceae bacterium, assembly GCA_036520835.1. Classification (GTDB taxonomy): domain Bacteria; phylum Bacteroidota; class Bacteroidia; order Chitinophagales; family Chitinophagaceae; genus VBAT01. Next base: position 4,545 of record DATDIX010000221.1, read on the forward strand.
ATTACATCCGGCACACAATGCGGCACCATACCCAGGTCTTCGCCACAGATCAGCATATTGGTAGCGCTTTTCAGGTGAGGCAATTTCTGCATCGCTTCTTTTTTCCAGAAATCATCCTGGCGGCGGAAAAAGTAATTTACATAGAGGTCTTTTAATTTATTCTGTATATGCGGGATCAGGTATTTGAATGACAGGGTCTTTTCCATCGAGATACGGAAATGAAACTCCTGCCCTCTTGATCCTTCTTGTTCAAAGAATATCACGTTAGAAATAAGATCGTATAAACCAAGCTTTAATTTTTCATTACAAGCTGACTCAGGCAATGTGTTGAAATAAGCTTCTACCTGTCGTTGCGTGGCAAATTCAGGTTTCAGGTCATAACCAACTAATTCATTGGGCACAAGAAATTCTAATTTGACAGGCGCATCATATTCCCCAAACACTTCATACAATACTGCATCATTGATAAATGGTTTGCAGAACCGCTGGTCATCGAACCAGATACCGTTTTCCCCGAATTCAACAAAATGTACAGGCAGGCAGGGAACAAAACGACCCATGATGCCCTGCACCGCATGTGCAGGAACGCTCCATATGCGGAAGAATCCAAGGATATGGTCTATGCGGAACGCATCGAAGTAATAACTCATTTGCTCAAACCGCTGCTTCCACCAGCCAAAGCCATCATCCTGCATCCGTTTCCAATTGTAAGTAGGGAATTCCCAGTTTTGCCCCACGGCAGTAAAATCATCCGGTGGTGCACCCGCCTGCTCATCCATATTATATAATTCAGGCGCTACCCAGGCATCGCAACCGTAACGATAAATGCCGATCGGAATATCTCCTTTCAGTACTATCCCTTTTTTATGAGCATAGTCGGCCGCTTCCTTTAACTGCAGGTGCAGATGATATTGAACAAAGCAATAAAAGAGTATATCCTTTTGCGAAGCAGACCTGCTGGAAAACAACCTGTCAATTTCATCTTTCTTATACTCCCCATTCGTTTTCCATCGTTCATAATGAGATGAGCTATATTTGTCCCTGAAGAAACAGAAGGCGGCATAGGGCTCCAGCCAATGTTTATTACCTTCGTAAAAATCTTTGTAATCTTCTGATTCAAAACAATCCTGTCCCATTACTTCGTAAAGCTCTTTAAGCATTGCTGTCTTAAAGCGGATCACTTCTTCATAATCCATTACCGGGAGATCGTTCAGTTGTTTTTGCTTCTTTTTCAGGGAGCTGATCTTGCCGGCATGTTTCTTTCCGGCCACTTTTGCCAGGTTGATGTATATAGGATGTAGCGCAAAAGCGGAGATCGCTGCATAGGGATAAGAATCCATCCAGCTATTGGTTGCAATCGTATCATTGACCGGCAGGATCTGAATCAGTTTCAACCCGGTTTCTTTGGCCCAGTCGGCCAGGAGTTTTAAGTCGGCAAACTCGCCTACGCCAAAACTGTTCTTGCTTCTTAAGCTAAAAACAGGAATGGCAACGCCTGATCCTTTCCAGGTATCATTTGGCAAATGAATAAGCCCGTCATGCAGGATAGTGACCTTATGTTTTTCTCCACTATCGTAGACTAACCGGTTGTCACCGGCTTCATATCTTACAAAACTGTTTTCTTTGGTATTGAAGACGCCATATTTATAAGATGCAGGAAGATCATTACTGGGCAGGGTCACTTTTGCCGACCACCAATCACCATCTTTGGATAATATTACAGGTTCAGCAGTTGACCAGTTGTGCAACGGACCGCAATTACCAAGCAGGCAAACAGCTTCCTGTTTTTTCAGCAAGGGAGCTTTTATTTTGAAAATATGGGTGAAGTTCTTTGGTGGTTTTGTTTTGCTTTTTTCGGCGGGCTGCTTCAGCAGAACATTGTTGAAAGGCGCAGTAAAAAATGAGTTTTCGTATTCACCGGCATGGTTCCAGGTATCCACTGTTTCTATTTCAGTCACCTCTTTTCGGGAAATATCAATTACACGGTCATGTCCCCATTCACCAACGAGTTCTCCTTCTTTTGTTTTGAGGAAATATTTATAACGGATACCATTTTTGGGCAGTCCTTTCCTATTGACCTCGATCCTGGCATTCCAGAATTCACTGTCCAGGTATTCCATCGGGAAAGCATTGGCAGGATCGTCATTTCCCAACTCGTCAATATTCCCGCTGATCCATAAACTTTGTCTGAACTCTGTATGAAAACGAATATAAAACTGAAGCTTCATCGCAATCGTTGGTTCTGTCGGTTAGTCTTTAATTGGTTGTGTCTAAAATACACATTTTCACGAAAATAGAAAAAAGCTTGCAAGGATCGTACTTTTATTTGATATAACCTGTAAAATAACAGCTTAACTATATGCCTTTTAGCACCGCCTTTTGGAGAAAAATATTTCTTTTTTGCATTGGCCTTTTCCTGGCCGCAGCCTTTTGTATGAAATGGATGGAGAATGATCTCCGGGTAAACGGAGAGAAATTCACGATCATGGGGCTGGAGCTTTTTTATTCAAAAGAGAAAGTAATGGCTATAATGACTGGTCTTGATGACCATGTTAGGAGCATCCTCAGTTACCACCTCCATTTTGATTTTGTATTTATGGCCGGCGTTTTCCCGGGGATAGCCGCTTTATGTATACTGGCAGGAAGAAAAGTTGCCGGTAATCCCGGAAAATTACTTTTCGCATTGGCTGTGCTGCTAGCTGTAGCCTGGGTATGCGATATATATGAAAATTTATGTCTATTAAAATGGATGAAGGCTCCTGTGATCGGAAATGAGTTTGGCCTGTATCACTTCATTGTTGCGGCGAAATGGATCATCGTGCTGTCCGGGATATTTGTGTCAGGGGCCGTGTTTTTGTTTGTGAGAAAAAAGAACTAAAACTCATTTCTTATTTTAGTATTGCCGGCTTATTTTTGTACCTGCCTGACGGCAAATAAAAAAACTTAAACGAC
>DATDIX010000222.1:0-13196 GCA_036520835.1 Chitinophagaceae bacterium
AGTATAAAGAATGAATTATTGCGGAAGAATGTAGCGGCATGGCTGAGCATATTCTTCCTTTCTTTATCACTCACCCCGCTTGGCGGCGGCTTTTACTATATGCTGGCAAAGTACGGTTGGCTGGGCACTTTCGGTATCGAAGTCGGAGTCACCACACTATATACACTGATCGTTTTTAACATTGTGAGGGTGGTGGCGGAAAATAAAAAGTTGAAAGCATTATCCTTTGTAAAGCATAAGCTGCTGATACTCGCCGTCCTCATCATCACTTCTATGGGGATTAATATCTTAACTGTTTACTTTCTTTATGGCTCTGACAAGGAATACCTGGTCTACCTGAAGTATAGTATGATCTCAAATATTTACCTGACAGCCACCATCGGGCTGGTATATGCAGTTCTCAGCTATCTTGATATACAGCAAAAAAGAAAATTTGATGAAAAGGAACTGGAACTAAGCCGTCTCCGGGAATCGAAAGCAAAAGCAGAATTGGATGCCCTTCATTCGAAAGTTAATCCCCACTTTTTATATAATGCCCTGAATTCAATTGCTGATCTCTCCATCACTGACGGGAAAAAAGCAAGAAAAATGACCATAGCCCTGGCTGATCTTTTTCGTTACAGTATCAATTACAGCCATAATAATTATTCAACGGTGAATGACGAGGTAGCCATGACAGAGGTTTACCTTCAGATTGAAAAAATACGGTTTGAAGACCAGCTTAATTATTCGGTAAAGGTAGAGGAAGAGGCAGGACATTACCTGGTTCCCCGTTTTCTTCTGCAGCCATTGGTGGAGAATGCGGTAAAACATGGATTAAAAGCAACAGGTCAAATGACCGAGATATTTCTTGAAGTAAAAGAAGCAGATACAGGGATGATAATCAATATAGCAGATAATGGCCCGCAATTCCCTGACGAAATAAGCCCGGGTTATGGCGTAAAAAGTGTTTTTGATAAGCTTGATCTTCTTTTTCCCGGTCAGTATGAGATCCATTTTACTAATCACCCAAGGAAACAGGTTTCTATTCATATTCATAAACTGATGAAAAATGAACCAGGTGTTTAAGGCCATCGTGATTGATGATGAACCAGCAGCCAGGCGGCTGATGAAAAGCCTTTTGCAGGAGCATAAAGACGTGGTTGAAATAATTGCCGAGGCGGCAAATGGCAAGGAAGCTATTCAAAAGACAGAAGAATTAAAACCTGACCTTATATTTCTTGATATACAAATGCCCGATCTTACCGGCTTTGAGGTGATCGAAAGACTGAGCACTAAACCCAATATTATTTTCACCACGGCTTATGAGCAATATGCCATCAAGGCATTTGAAACATTTTCCATTGACTATCTTCTGAAACCAATAAAGGAGGAAAGACTGCTGCAAAGCATAGAAAAGCTGAAACAATTTGGACGCCTGAACCAGGCTATTAATATCAGTGGGTTGCAGGATATCATCCGGCAGTTCCAGGCGCCGCAAAAGGCAACCGCCTTGCCTATTAAGACGGGTGACAGGATCACCCTGTTGCGTTTTGAGAATATCGCTTACCTGGAAGCACAGGATAAATATGTTTTTGTTTTTACCCTGGATGGACAAAAACACCTGACCGATCAATCTTTGACCACACTTACTGAAAAGCTCCCCGCCCAGTTTCACCGGATCCATAAATCCTATATCATTAATAAGGAAAAGATCCGGGAAATGCACCGTCACTTCAACAGCCGGTATCTTTTTATTATGGAGGATAAAAATGGTACCCGCATCACTTCAGGCCGCACTTACCATGACGGCATCAGGGCTGAATTCGGTCTCTGAACAATTCATTATGGTATAACCCCTTTTCACAACAGAAAACCTGCAAGCCGTCAGTTTTGGCTTGCCGCAGCCTGCCAGCAGGGCTAGTTTTGGCCCCGGAAATGTATTTCTGATCCCTGTATCCACCCATCTCAGTTTCTTGCCGCTCGTCAGAAAAAGCCCCGGAACTGTAACCGGTTTGCCAGCTCTGCGTCACATGGGGGTCATGTTAATCAGCCGATCATCAATAAATACAGCCGTTCAGTTGAAAACAATGTTCTTTGTATTACATAGTACCTATCTTTGGACTGTAATGATTAAAAACAAGTACTAATAATAAATAAATCGAAATGAGAAAATTCATGACCTTGCTGACGGTCGCCTTAACAACCTTATCCTTTGTCAGCTTTGCGCAGGTGAAAAATGGGAGAGTAAGCGGTACCGTTATTGACGGCAGCACCAAAACCATCGAATCAGCCACAATTACTTTGTTGAGGGCAAGGGACTCCTCAGTAGCTAAAATGAGTGTTGCCGACAAGACCGGCAAATTCAGTTTTGAAGGGATTGCAGAAGGTGCCTACCTGGTCTCTATCACTGCCGTAGGTCATCAAAAGGGGTTTTCTAAAACCTTTGAGATCACCGCTGCCAATTCAAGTGTCACTTTAAAGACCATTGAACTGGTGCCGGTTGCCAGTTCGGTTGGAGGCGTGACTGTAACTTCTAAAAAGCCCCTGATCGAACAGAAACTGGACAGAACGATCGTCAATGTGGAAGCATCGATCACCAATGTCGGTAACTCTGCATTAGAAGTGCTGGAAAAGTCCCCGGGCATTTCAATTGATAAAGATGGCAACATCAGCCTGAAAGGGAAACAGGGTGTGGTGGTATATATTGATGGCCGCCCCAGCTATTTAAGCGGTGCTGACCTGGCCAACCTGCTTCGCAGTATGAATGCAAGCCAGCTCGAGCAGATTGAGATCATGACCAACCCTCCGGCAAAATATGATGCAGCCGGTAACTCAGGAGTGATCAATATCAAAACAAAAAAGAACAAACAGTTCGGTTATAACGGAAGCATTACTTCTGGTTATACGCAGGGCCGGTACCCCAGGTTCAATGAAGGGGTGAATTTCAACTACCGTAACGGTAAAGTGAATTTGTTTACTAACCTGAACTATAACCGCAATCATCGCGGGGAAGATCTTTATATCACCCGCAATTTCCGTGACGAGTCGACCAAGGATATTCTCTCCATATTTGACCAGAAATCTGCCATGGAAAATCAAGGCCATTTCTACAGTGGTAAGATCGGGGTAGATTATTCAGCCAGTAAAAAGACAACCTTCGGTGTTGTGCTGAACGGTTATTATAATCCCAGCACATGGGAGAGCAATACGACTACTCACATATATGATCCCCTGGGCAACCTGACAAACATGACAACAGCTTATTCCCGGAATGATGAGAAATGGAAGAATTTCAGCAGCAATTTTAACGTCCGCACTTTACTGGATTCAACAGGACAGGAGTTAACAGCCGACCTGGATTACATACAATATCGCTCAACCAGTGTGCAGCCGCTTATCAGTTCTTATTATGACAATGCTGGAAATCTGTTACAGGCACCTGACACACTGATGGGCAATCTTCCGCAGGATATAACGATCTATAGCGGTAAAGTTGATTATACGTTACCACTTAAGAAAGGGGCAAAATTTGAAGCAGGTATCAAGACCAGCTTTGTAAAGACAGATAATAATGCGAGCTATGACAGCATTCAGAACGGGCAGGTTGTGCATGACTATAACCGCAGCAATCATTTTGTGTACGAAGAAAACATCAATGCGGCTTATGTGAACTATAGCAGGCCCATCAGTAAAAAATGGAGCGGTCAATTTGGTCTTCGTGTTGAGAATACGAATGCAAAGGGTAACCAGTTAACAACAGGTGAGCAGTTCAAACGAAACTATACCCAACTTTTCCCGACTGCTTACCTGCAGTATAAAGCCAGTGAAAAGAACCAGTTCGTGATCAATTATGGGAGGAGGATCAACCGCCCGGATTATGAAGCATTGAATCCATTCATTCATTTTCTGGACAGGTACACTTTTGAACAGGGAAATCCTGACCTGAAGCCGCAGTTCAGCCATAATATTGAATTGAGCCATACATATAAAGGATTCTTAACAACAACGGCCAATTACAGCAACACGACTGATATCATTCAGCAGGTGATAGAACAAAACGAAGTGACCAATGAAACTTATATCAAAAAAGCGAATATAGCCAGCCGTAAGCAGATAGGTTTATCTGTCAGCGCTTATAAAGAAATAACCAAATGGTGGAGCGGTAATATCTATGTGAATGTTTACGACAACCAATTTGATGGTGTTGTGAACGGCGAGAATATATCGATCGGGATCACAGGTGTGATGATGCAGATACAGCAGCAATTCAAATGGGGTAAAGGATGGGGCGCTGAATTGAGTGGTTTTTACAGGACAAAGGGCCTGGAGGGTGTGATCTTCATTGAACCTATCGGACAAGTGAATGCAGGTTTCAGCAAACAGATCATGAAAAATAAAGCCAGTGTCCGCTTGAATGTACGTGACATATTTGCCGGCGGTGTTTTCAAAGGTTACAGTAAGTACAGCAACGTAGATATGCAGTTTAAAGATGTGAATGATAGCCGTGCAGTGAGTGTGACTTTTACTTATCGATTTAATAAAGGGAAATTAAAAGCCGGAAGCAACAGGAAGAACGGTGGTGCAAATGATGAGCAGAACCGCGTTAAAGGAGGGGGGAGCTAAAAAGACCACTAACTGTTGAACCTTATCACTGACAATTCTAAACTAAGTTCTTTCATATTTCCTTGTGTGCAAACAAAAGCCCGTGAGCAAGAACGGGCTTTTGTTAATAAACTGAACCAGACCTGTAAATAACCAAACATAAGAACAACTCAAATAAAACTATTACGATGAAAAAGATCTTTTTGCTGTTGACAGTTGCTTTTACTGCCTTTTACTTTACCAGCTTTGCGCAGGTGAAAAATGGAAAAGTGAGCGGTACCGTTATAGACGGGAGCACAAAAATCATAGAATCGGCTACCATTTCTTTATTGCGGGCAAAGGATTCTTCTGTGGCCAAGTTGGGTATAGCAGATAAAACAGGAAAATTTGTTTTTGAAGGAATTGCAGAAGGGAAATATATGGTGTCCATCACAGCTGTCGGACATCAAAAGGGCTTTTCAGAAACTTTTGAGATCAGCCAGTCTAATTCAGACATTACTTTAAAAACTATCGAACTGCTACCGGTTGCCAAATCGGTAGGTGGAGTTACTGTTACTTCTAAAAAACCTATGATCGAACAAAAAGCAGGTAAGACACTGATCAATGTGGATGCATCGCCTACCAACAGCGGGTTGAATGCATTGGAGATATTGGAAAAATCACCCGGGGTTTCGGTTGATAATGACGGAAACATCAGCCTGAAAGGTAAACAGGGAGTAATGATACTAATTGATGGCAAGCCCACATATATGAGCGGGGCTGATCTTGCTGCATTTTTGAAGAATTTACAGAGCAGCAGCCTGGACCAGATCGAGATCATGACGAATCCACCTGCCAAATATGATGCTGCAGGCAATTCAGGCATCATCAATATCAAAACAAAAAAAGGAATAGTGAAGGGAATGAATGGAACGGCTAACCTTGGGTATACACAGGGTGTATATGGCAGGGTAAATGCGGGTGTCAATCTTAATTACCGCAATGATAAGCTGAATGTTTTCGGGGGATATAATGCTGGAACCTGGGAAGGATTCAACAGGCTTTCCATCGATCGCAAATTGTATGAGAATAATACAATGGTCAGAACAATTGACCAGTTATCAAAGCCGCATTTCAAAGGGGTGTATAATAACATGAAGGCGGGTATTGATTATAATTTTTCAAAGAAAGATGTAGCAGGCATTGTTGTCAACGGCAATTTCAATACTGGTGAAGAGAACCCTTTCAGCAATACCAATATCAGGGATGCGGTTGGTAATATCACATCCAAACTGGTATCGGAAGGAGATAACACCCGCCGGTCCTCCAATGTTTCCACCAATTTCAATTATAAGCATACGTTCGATTCCACAGGCAGGGAGATCACGGCAGATATTGACTATGTATATTATAATAATATGAGCAATACGATGCTTACCACACAAAGTTATGACCCCGATGACCTGAAGACCGGTGATGCTGTGCTGAAAGGTACCATTCCTTCCATTATCAATATTTACAGCGGCAAGATCGATTATGTGCACCCATTAAGAAAGGGAATGAAGATAGAGGCAGGGTTGAAATCAAGTTTTGTGAATACCGATAACAAGGTAGATTATTTACGGAATACCAACGGGGGCAATTGGGTAAATGACCAGCGAAGTAATCATTTTATCTATGATGAGAATATTAACGCAGCTTATGCCATCTTCTCAGGATCTTTCAAAAAAGTAGAACTGAGTGCAGGATTAAGATTGGAGAATACTGTCGCTAAAGGATACCAGGTAAGTAATGATTCGTCTTTCAAAAGAAATTACACCAATTTATTTCCCAATGTCGGATTGAGCTATGCAGCCAGTGAAAAGAACCAGTTCAACCTGAGCTATAGCCGCCGGGTATCCCGTCCTGATTATGCTTCCCTGAATCCATTTATATTCTTCCTGGATTCGTTAACCTATGGAAAGGGTAATCCTTACCTGCAACCACAATTCACGAATAATATTGAGTTCAGCCATACATTCAGAAGAATCCTGACGACTACATTGAATTATACGGTGACCAACGATATCATTACCGAGTTATTAAAACAGAATACAGAAAAGAATGAGACTTATCAGACCAAAGAGAATTTCAGTAGCATGAAGCAGTTTGGTATTGCGCTGATGGCCAATATCCCTATTACAAAATGGTGGAGCAGTAATATGTATGTAAATGTTTTCAATAATCATTATTCAGGCATCTACGAATTTGACCAGGTGGATATACAATTCACCACGCTGATGGCCAATATGACCAATAGTTTTACGCTGGGCAAAGGCTGGACTGCAGAAATAAGTGGCTGGTATCGTACAAAGGGAGCTGAGGGCCTGCTGGTCATTAATGGTATGGGAGCGCTGAACACAGCCCTTTCCAAACAACTGATGAAGAAAAAAGCCACACTCAAACTGGGATTGCGTGATGTATTTTATACCCAGCAATTCAGTGGCTATGCAAAATACAGTGATGTGGATGTGAATATTGCAGGCAGAAGAGATACAAGGCAGGCTAACCTGAGCTTTACCTGGCGTTTTGGTAAAACTAATATAGCGCCTGAACGTAAAAGAAAGAGCAGTTCAACCGATGAACAGAACAGGGTGGGCACAGGAACAAATTAGGTAAATAGTGAGTGATGAGTGGTGAGTAGTGAGTGGTGAGTGCTGAATTGTGACGGGAACTTCAACATACAAGCTCCAATTCACCATTGACTATTGACCATTCACCACTCGCTTTTTTAACAGTTTTTCACAAGTTGTTTCTTTCATAAGGGATTCAGACCGCTGATGTATCGGTAATGATTTTTATCCCTTCACACCAAGAAATACGAAGCTTATCATATTTGGGTCAGAAAACAAACCTGTTCTTATCATCTTTAAGAGATAAACCCAAACCTGAGTATGAGAAAGGTAATTTTACTCCTGGCTGTTGTTCTCACCTTCGTATCGTTTGCCAAAGCGCAAACAGGAACCGGAAAGATCACCGGAAGCATTAAAGACGGTTCTCAGAAAAACCTTCAATCCGCTACGATCACACTTTTAAAGGCTAAAGACTCTTCTTCCATAAAATTTGCTGTGGCTAATAAAACAGGGGACTATGAATTTGTCAATATTCCTGAAGGGAAATATATCGTAAGCGTTAGTTCTGTCGGCTACGAAAAAATATTCAGCCCTGCATTTGAGGTCACCGCAGAAAAGCCTGAGGTCAATCTCGGGGCGATCACATTAACAGAAGCCGCAAAAAAATTAAGTGGCGTAACGGTGACTGCCAAAAGACCATTTATCGAAACAAAGATCGATAAAACGATAGTAAATGTGGAAGCTTCACCTACCAGTGCCGGGGCAACGGCATTGGAAGTATTGGAAAAATCGCCGGGTATTACGGTTGACAATGATGGTAATATCAGTTTGCGTGGAAAAGCCGGCGTGATCGTAATGATGGATGGCAAACTTACCTACCTGTCTTCTGCAGATCTGGCCGCCTTGTTGAAAAATACACCGGCATCTTCCCTCGACCAGATCGAGATCATGACCAATCCTTCTTCCAAATATGATGCGTCGGGTAATGCCGGGGTTATTAATATCAAGACGAAGAAAGGAACGGCAGGCGGTTTTAACGGGTCTGTCATGGTAGGGGTTACCACAAGTTTTTTTACAACTCCTGAAGGCACTTTATATGTGATCCCGAAATCACAGAACAGCTTTACGTTTAACTACAGGAAAAATAAGATCAATCTTTTTGGTAACTACAATCCAAACTATTTCCGCGGAAGGAACAGGCTCGAGATATCAAGGACGAGGCTGGATGAAGATATGAACATACTGGGGTATAACGAGGTGGAAACCCGTTTCAAATTTGGCAACAATAATCACACGCTGAAATTTGGCATGGATTATTTTGCTGATAAGAAAAATACTTTTGGAGTAATGGTGAGTGGGTTCAAGTTTTCCGGGCACCCCACACCTGAAACAGTTACGACACTGTCTGATGAAAATCACCAGGTAACCTCTTCGCTGGTCTCCAATACAGATAACAGGATAAAATTCAAAAACCTTACATCCAATTTTAATTACCGTCATTTGTTTGATACAGCAGGCAGGGAATTGGGTGTCGATTTCGACTTTGTGGCATATGACAATGTATCCGATATGTTGCTTACAACCGATTTTTATAATGGATCAGGGCAGCCGGTTGGGAGCCAGTTGCAACTTAAGGGACATTTGCCTTCTGAAATAAGGATATACTCTTTGAAATCAGATTATATTCATCCTTTGAGGAAAGGCGGCAGGATAGAGGCAGGGATCAAAAGCAGTTTTGTTCAAAATAATAACCTGGTAGAATATGTAAGATGGGATGGAGTAAAATGGACAGTGGATGCCCGGTCCAATCATTTTATTTATGATGAGAATATAAATGCTGTCTACCTGAACGGTAATACACAGGTAAAGAAATGGTCATTCCAGGGTGGATTGAGATTAGAAAACACCGTTGCCAAAGGTTACCAGGTAACAAATGATTCAACTTTCAAAAGAAATTTTACCAACCTGTTCCCAAGCGCATTTATCAGCTATAGGTTGAATAAAGACAACCAGCTTACCGTATCGTACAGCAGGAGGATCACCCGTCCGAATTACCAGGACCTGAACCCTTTTATCTATTTTCTTGATTCATTGTCTTTCAGAAAAGGGAATCCTTTCCTGATGCCGCAATTCACCCATAATATAGAACTCAGCCATTCATACAAGAGCAGGCTGATTACCACGCTGAATTATAATAACACTACATCCGTCATTTCCCAGATATTAAAACCGGACGGCGACATCGTATACCTTACTGCTGATAACGTGGCCCGGTTCCGGAACATGGGTATTGCGATCACCGCTCCTGTTCCCGTTACAAAATGGTGGAACCTGAACCTCTTTACCAATGTTTATAATAATCATTACGAAGGCCTGTACAATAATGAGCCGCTGGATGTATCCTATACAGCTTTTATGGTGAATATGACCCAGACATTTACAATAAAAACGGGATTCAGCTTGGAAGTAACCGGTTTTTACCGGAGCAAAGGAGTTGAACAGCTGACTATGAATGAGCCGATGTATGTGATCAGTTTTGGCGCACAAAAGCAAATAATGAAAGGGAAGGGAACCCTTCGTTTAAATCTTCGTGATCCTTTCTGGATACAGCGCTATAGTGGCAAAACCCAATACGGGATAGTAGATACAAAAATTTCAAATCGTTGGGATAACAGGCAGGTGACAGTCAACTTTACTTACCGGTTTGGAAAAACAGCACAACAAAATCAATCACCCAGGCGCCGCAACAGCGCTACACAGGATGAGCAAAACCGTGTAGGCCAGGGCGGCCAATAATAACTCTTTCTAGTTTTCTCATGTGAATATCGTCCCCCGTTTCTACGGGGGACTCTTTTTTTATAGCTCTTTTACTACACCGGCTAATGCTGGTTTCTTAACTGTATGGTTTTATTTTTGCCCCCATCCGGTTAACTTATTAACTTGTAAACCTATTAACTTATCAACCACTCTTTATGCCCTCATTTGATATCGTCAGCAAAGTAGAAGCACAGGCACTGGATAATGCCGTGAACGTAACTACCAAAGAGATCACGAACCGTTTTGACTTCAAAGGATCTCATGTCGTCATTGATCTCGACAAAAAAGAGTTTCTTCTTAAACTGGAAGCGGATGATGATATGAAGATGCGCCAGTTAATTGATGTGCTTATCAGCAGGGCACATAAGCAGGGTATTGCACCCGAAGCCTTTGATGCTTCTAAGGAAGGCGCCCAGAGCGGCAAGTTCTGGAAAAAAGAAGTGAAAGTGAGAAACGGGCTGATACAGGAAGACGCTAAAAAGATCGTAAAGCTTATAAAAGACTCGGGTATGAAGGTGCAGGCATCCATTAATGATGACCTGGTTAGGGTAACGGCAAAGAAGATCGACGACCTGCAGGCTGTCATCCAGCTTTGCAAAACGGGTAACCTCGGAATACCGCTGCAATATGTGAATATGCGTAGCTAAAAAGAGTAAAAAATCACTTGTTCCAGTTCAGGATACGTGGATAAGCCGTGCAGAAGCGGTGCATAAAAATGGCCCGGGAAATTTGGAAACGGCTATAGCAGGAACGTAACTTCCTTGTACAAATGTTGCAAGAATTTTGGAAACAAAACAAATGCGACACGAATTGTAAAAGCCGTTCCGGCGAATACAATTCCCGAGAGCATCAGATTTTAAAGTATATGATCGAAAGAGAATATATGGACAAAATCCGGTGCTTTCTTTCATTTGGGCCCTGCCTTTTTACCTTGAATTTTATTTGGACAGAAGGCTTTCCCGGCCTACCTTTGCCGACTTAAAATTTATCTTTTAATCAGTACGGCAAAATCCGTGCTGCCTTTAAATCAAGGAATTATGAAAAAAGGTCTCCACCCCGATAGCTATCGGTTAGTTGTTTTCAAAGACATGAGTAACGGGCATTCTTTCCTGAGCCGCTCTACAGCCGCTACAAAAGAAACAGTAAAATGGGAAGATGGTAAAGACTACCCGCTGGTAAAGCTGGAAATCTCCAATACATCCCATCCCTTCTTTACCGGTAAGAATGTACTGGTAGATACGGCAGGACGTATCGATAAGTTCAAAAAGAAATACGCAAAAAAAGCGGAATAATATTAAATTGTGAAGAGCTTTAATCCCGGTATTCCGGGAAAAGAGTTTGTTTTTCATGGCTATACTTTAAGACCTCCTGATTCTTCGGGAGGTTTTTTATTGTCCTCCGCCGTATGTAAGCTGCTTTTTTAAATGCGGGGCAGATGACCTGTGTACCGGGCCTGCCGGGTATGGTATTATCGCATCCAGGCCGATTTTAAAATCATGTCATTATCCTCACTGAAAGATTTATTTTTGAAGACTTTAACCTCAAAATGGACAAGATCATTTTCACCGAAGAGTTTTGCCAGCCAGAAAACCTGCAGCCGTTCACGCTGACACGGCAGATACAGGATATCCGGGTGGGCATACTCACCATCCGTGAAAAATGGGAACTAATGCTGGGGCTGCCTTCTTTTGACAAAAAAGAAGATGACTACAAAGACCTTGACCGGTCAGTAAACATAAGTGATGCCGCCGCGGATGGTGGGATCTGTTATATGATACATGGGAATGTATTGCCAACCCGAAAGCTCGTCAAGGCCATTAAAAAGCTGCAGAACGGGGAATTCCTTTCTGTCAAAGGCCGCGACGGGATCGTTTTCCGGTTTACAAAAGATGAAATAAAAGAAAAGCATAAGATCAGGATAAAGAAAGCTGTAACAGTCAGGGAAGAAGTAACAGCTATCCAGTTTCCCTGGAATATTTTTCAATTGAATGACCAGGCTATCCGGGAAGATTTTGAATTGCTGACCCGGAAAAGAAAGTCGCAGCCCATTTCTAAAACCAATAAGGTCACCAAGCCCTCTGAAATATTTATTGAGAAAGGAGTAAAGATGGAGCATTGCATACTGAATGCTTCAACGGGTCCCATCTATATCGGCAAAAATGCAGAAGTAATGGAAGGATCAATGATCAGGGGGCCATTTGCTATGGGGGAAGGATCTTTGCTGAAGATGGGAACAAAAGTATACGGGGCTACTACGCTTGGTCCTTGCTGTGCCGTTGGCGGGGAAATAAAAAATTCTGTGCTGTTCGGTTACTCAAATAAAGCGCATGATGGTTATCTTGGCGATTCGGTAATAGGTGAGTGGTGCAACCTTGGCGCCGGGACCACCAACTCCAATTTAAAGAATAATGCCGGTGAAGTAAGGGTATGGATACCAACTGGTGAAATGGAGGCAGGTAAAAAATGCGGGGTGATGATGGGAGATTATTCACGGACAGCCATCAACACGGCCATCAATACGGGGACGATCATCGGGGCCTGCTGCAATGTATTTGGTAATGGTCTTACGCCGAAGTTCATTCCCAGTTTTTCGTGGGGTAGTGAAGGAGTGAAACGCTATGAATTAGATAAGGCCTATACGGATATAGAAGCGTGGAAACAATTAAAAAAGCAAGTGCTTTCGGATAAGGAAAGAAATATTTTAAAATATATATTTGAGAAATTTTAAACCTGGTTATGAGAAAACAGATCGCAGCCGCTAACTGGAAAATGAACCTCAGCTTTCAGCAGGGAGAAAAACTACTGGATGAAATACTGGATGCAAGGATCAAACTGGCGCAGGGCCAAATGGCTATTTTTGCCGTTCCTTTTCCTTACCTGTTAATGACCAGGAGCGGGGTGGAAGATGCCAGGAACTATTATGTTGCTGCCCAAAATTGTTATCATAAAAAATCCGGGGCTTTTACAGGCGAGGTATCCGTCGAAATGCTTCATTCAATAGGTGTTCCTTATTGTATTGTGGGTCATAGTGAAAGAAGGGAGTATTTTAATGAGACCAATGCACAGCTGGCAGAGAAAATAAACCTTTGCCTCGCTCATTTTGTTACACCTATTTTTTGCTGCGGCGAAGCTTTAAGCATACGGGAAGCGGGTACTCAAAATGATTTTGTAGCCGTTCAGCTCCGGGAATCGCTTTTCCATTTG
>DATDIX010000223.1:0-7129 GCA_036520835.1 Chitinophagaceae bacterium
CCGCCCGTTCCGCCGGCACCTCCCATGCCGCCTGCTCCACCTGAACCGGTGGACCTTCCTTCGCATGTAAAAAGCATTGATGTCAATAATGGGAAAGCCACTATTATTCTGAAGGATGGAACAAAAGAAAAATATGACCTGAAGATCCCGGAACAAAAGAAAGTTTTTGAAAGTAAGTATGGTGTTTTGCCAACAGCACCCACAGCACCTACACCGCCTGCTGCTCCTATAAAGTCAATTGGATTGCTGAAAACCGATGGAGTGGATAACCTCGCGGTTCTTTGCGAAGATTTTGAAATAACAGCAAAAAAAGCCGTGATGCATTTAAAGAATGGCACCACAGAAGAATATGATCTTACCAACATCAACGAGCGCCGGCAATTTGAAAAAAAATACGGAAAGATCATTAATGTAAGCAGCGCTGAAGCAGGTGTAGCGTCACCGGTAGCTGTTGTCAATACCGGGTCCGGCTATACAACTATTGCTCCGATGACACCTATGCCCGTGGCAGGAGCCAGTGTGATGGCGATTGATCCGACTGGTAATATTATAACCGGTGAAGAAGATGTGCTGGTCGTTATCACCAAAAAAACAACGAGACAGCAACTGGATGAATTCATCAAACAAATGAAAGAAAAAGGTATCGAGTTAAAGTTTGATAATGTTGATTACAATGACGGGATATTAGTCAGTATAAGCGGTACAATGAAATCAAAAGATGGCAACAGTAATTTTTCAGCCAGTGATTTTAAGAAACTGACATTGGCCGTGATCCGTTCCGGCGACCGCACTTATTTTAAAGTAAGTACGGCAGACAATAAAGTCGTTATCTGAGATCGATGAGATATTTCACGAAGAGGCGTAGGGAAGCAAAGTTCTCTGCGCTTTTTTTTATTCATTATACGGAAAGGAGATATACCAGTGGGACACTCCACTCACTATTCACCACTCACCATTGACCATTCACAAATAATACCACGGGTTCCGCTTCGCCGCTTTCACATATTTCCGCATATTTCTCCAGAAAGCCAGCACCATGTAGATAATAATAGGGGAGCCCATCGTCAGCAGGGAGGTATAGATAAAATACTGGCGGATTCTACTGGTGGCAATTCCCATCCGGGCGCCGATGGCTGAACAAACGCCAAAGGCATTCCATTCCACAAAGCTTTTGAATTTGTTCATATCGCTAAATTAAAAAATCCGGTCAAAACCTGCAATAAGCCTTATTCACATGCCTGTTTTTCGTAAATTCGCTGCAATTCAAAATGTGCTGATTTGGCAATGTGCTGATTTGGAAATGAGAGCCCGGTTTTGCTGAGTGACTGCCTGTTGGTCTATTTGCCATCAACACATTACCTAATTTCCAAATCTTCAAATCAACTCTCATGGTATTCGACCTCGACCTCATCAAGAAATTGTACAAAGAAATGCCGGGTAAGATCGAAGCTGCCCGGAAGCTCGTTGGAAAACCGCTTACATTTTCAGAAAAGATACTTTACTCCCATTTGTCGGGCCCCCTGCCTGCAAAACCTCATAGTCGCGGCAAGGACTATGTGGACTTTGCCCCCGACAGGGTAGCCATGCAGGATGCTACTGCCCAGATGGCTCTGCTCCAGTTCATGACCTGCGGACGTAACAGGGTCGCTGTTCCTTCTACCGTGCATTGCGATCACCTGATACAGGCAAAGATCGGGGCCAAACAAGACCTGAAATTAGCGATCGAGACCAACCGGGAGGTATATGACTTCTTATCTTCTATTTCTGATAAATACGGTATTGGTTTCTGGAAACCCGGCGCCGGTATCATTCACCAGGTAGTACTGGAGAATTATGCATTCCCCGGCGGTATGATGATCGGGACCGATTCACATACACCCAATGCCGGTGGTTTAGGTATGGTAGCTATCGGGGTCGGTGGCGCTGATGCAGTAGATGTAATGGCGGGTCTTCCATGGGAATTGAAGATGCCAAAACTGATCGGTGTAAAACTTACCGGCAAGATGAGCGGATGGACAAGTTGTAAAGATGTGATCCTTTGGGTTGCTGGTCAATTGACTGTAAAGGGAGGTACCGGTGCTATCGTTGAATATTTCGGCCCCGGCGCTGACAGCATGAGTGCTACCGGCAAAGGAACTGTGTGTAATATGGGCGCTGAGATAGGAGCCACCTGTTCTTTATTTGCTTATGATGAAAAGATGAGCGGCTACCTGAAGGCAACAGGCCGTGAAGAAGTAGCAGCGCTGGCAGATGGTATCAAAGCACACCTTCGCCCTGATGAAGAGGTAATGGCTGATCCTGCAAAATACTATGACCAGGTGCTGGAACTTGACTTAAATACACTCGAGCCTTATGTCAACGGTCCTTTTACGCCTGACCTGGCTACACCCATTTCAAAAATGGCAGCTGCCGTAAAAGAAAATGGCTGGCCGGAAAAACTGGAAGTAGCCCTGATCGGGTCCTGCACCAATTCTTCTTATGAAGATATCAGCCGCAGTGCTTCGATAGTGGAAGATGCAGTAGGCAAAGGGCTAAAAGCAAATTCTGAATTTACCATCACTCCCGGCAGTGAACTGGTAAGGTTTACCATAGAAAGAGACGGCTTCATTAATACATTTGAAAAAGTAGGCGGTGTTGTACTGGCCAATGCCTGTGGCCCCTGCATTGGTCAGTGGGCAAGACATATTGATGACCCCAACAGGAAAAACACTATTATCACTTCCTTTAACCGCAACTTTGCCAAACGCAATGATGGACTTGCCTCCACTCATGCTTTTGTTGCATCACCGGAGATCGTAACAGCGATGGCTATTGCCGGAACTATTTCTTTCAATCCTTTAAAGGATAAACTGAAGAATGCAAAAGGGGAAGATGTGGCATTGAAAGAGCCAACCGGTTTTGAACTGCCACCCAAAGGTTTTGCGGTAGAAGATGCCGGTTACCAGGCCCCTGCCAAAGACGGCAGTGGTATACAGGTAAAAGTGGCTGGGGATTCAAAACGTTTACAATTACTTGAACCTTTCAAAGCATGGGAAGGCATAAACCTGCATGGGTTGAAACTGCTGATCAAAGCTAAAGGGAAATGTACCACCGATCATATCTCCATGGCAGGCCCGTGGTTAAAATTCCGCGGCCATCTCGATAATATCAGCAACAATATGCTGATTGGCGCTATTAATTTTTTTAATGAAAAAACAGACAGCGTAAAAAATCAATTGACCGGTGAGTATGGCCCTGTGCCTGCCACGGCCCGTGCCTACAAAGCGGCAAATATTGGCAGCATTGTAGTAGGAGATGAGAACTATGGGGAAGGCAGCAGCCGGGAGCATGCAGCCATGGAACCGCGTCATCTTGGTGTTCGTGCCATCCTGGTAAGAAGCTTTGCACGCATACATGAGACCAACCTGAAAAAACAGGGCATGCTCGCATTGACATTTGCTGATAAAGCCGATTATGATAAAGTACAGGAAGATGACAGCATAGATATCACAGGTCTCACTTCTTTTGCACCCGGCAAACCATTGACCGTTGTGCTTAACCACAAGGACGGAAGCACAGATGAGATCACGGTGAACCATACCTACAATGAACAGCAGATCGAATGGTTCAAAGCAGGCGGTGCGCTGAATGTGATAAGAGCAGAATTTGCCAAATAATAAAGCAATTTCGAATTATAATACTGTTACCCCGGGTACCGACCCGGGGTCTTTTTTTTGTTCATATGATTCGAAGGAAAGTGGAGCACAAAGGGCACAAAGGACCACGAAGTTCAATGAGCAGGAACATGGTTTTCTTTCTTTGCGTCGTTGCGCCTTTGCGTGAGAACAATAAAAAGCTCTGCCATTAAAGACTTTTCGTCCCCTCCATGTCATTGCGCTGCGAGGAACGAAGCAGGCAGCGAAGCAAAAAAAAAGCTCCGCCGTAGCGAAGCCCTGATTGGATGATCCTTTATATAAACAAGTGGGATGAACCCACTATGATTAATTCGGTAATACCGGCCCGATCCTGTATTTGCTGAACATTCTGCGCTTACGGGGGTACAGCACATCCGTGGCTGTTTCAAAACCCTGGGCTGCTATTTTGCGGCGCATCATATTGCTTTGTACGCGGCGAACGATATATAATACCACCCAACCCAATGCGACGGTGGCCACCAGCAGGATAAGTATTGTTTTCATCATAGTCTGTTTTGTCTTTAATAAGTTATACGAAAATAATGCCAGTTCGGTTGGTGGCAATGCGACTTTGTATGAGTTGATGATTTATTAATATGATTTGCAGTATAATACGGATAGAAGGTATAAATGCTATGAGCTGCCGCTTCCGCGGAGCCCGGTAAAAGCACGACAAAACCAGCGGATTTTATCTTCTTCTATTACTCCCCGCACCCGATTGGCGCACCTGGCGGCATAACAGCATGTATCGTTGGCTTTGCATTCTCCGGCTTCTTCATTCTTTCCAGGGCAAATAGTAAATGACCGCTGTAAGTAGCATCCGTAACCGCTTTCTTTTTGCCCTCAATATAAGTTTTCAGGTCGCCCAGTGATCTTAGTATCACCGATTGCGTGATAAAAGAATTATTATCATTTACCGTAGCGGCTAATAAATACGTCAACAGTATTTGCTCAGTCTGCAATTGTATCAACCCTTCCATTCCTTTTTTTCTCGGCGCTTTCCAGGTAGCATTCATCAATGTTGTGATCATTTCATGCAGGCCGAGCCCGCCATACTGCACCTGGTACTCCACCATCCTGTTCATCCTTTCGCTGTTGAATAAAAGGGATAGGGGAAGATCGGCCGCTGTTTCCGCCGGGCTCAGTGCATCGAAAGCAAGACCGGTTCTTTTCTTAAAGAGTTCTCTTGTATAATCATAACCTGCTGGTCGCGGGGGAATTAATTTAATAATACGATCAGGCAATACCAGCGCAGAAGGATCGATCGTAGAGATCACCGCATTCAATGCCTTTGATTGTTCGTCTTTGGAAAGCGACCGGGTAATAATTTGCCCGTCACCCCGCAAGGCATAAGTATAATACATACCGCCCACCAACTTGGTCACGGCTTCCACCTGGTAACGATGATAGAGATATACCGGCACCAGTACATCTTCCAAAAAAGCCATCGGCATACCGGGACGGATATTGTTCTCTCCAAATTTGCTCAATGCAGTGGCCCTTACTTTCATTACGTTGCTTAATTCATCGACGGGGCTTTTGCCATTATCCCATAAATGTGCTGTAGGGTGTAAACCACCTGCCGGCCTTGCATCCCGGTCGCTGATAAACTGCAATCCTTTTTTATACGCATCACTCAATATTTTATCCAATGCCACTTTTTCATCGGTTCCCTTTGCAAAATCCTGGTAGCCCCAGGTGACGGATACCTTATCCCATTCCCCGATCTTCAGGTCATACGCATCGCTGATATCAATGTCTCCTTTTGCATCCAGCATAGCCGCCGGGTGCGGGTAATCCATTACACTCGAACGGTTTACCACGCTGGCCGCATAGTTATGCATCAGTCCGATGGTATGTCCCACTTCATGCGCTGATAATTGTTTCAGCCGGTTCAAAGCCATTTGGAGCATCTTATCATCTGCCGGCATACCGTGTTCGAACGGCGCTAACAAACCCTGTGCAATTAAATAATCCTGTCTGACCCTTAATGAACCCAGCGACACATGGCCTTTAATGATCTCACCTGTTCTCGGGTCAACGACTGAAGCGCCATAGCTCCAACCGCGGGTGGAGCGGTGCACCCAGTTGATCACATTGTACCGCACATCCATCGGGTCGGCATCATCCGGTAAAATTTTTACCTGGAAGGCATTGATATAACCGGCAGCTTCAAATGCCTGGTTCCACCATTGCGCCCCTTCCAGCAAGGCGCTGCGTATCGGTTCAGGGGTGCCATTGTCGAGATAATAGATGATGGGTTTTACCGCTTCGCTCCTCGCAGCAGACGGGTCTTTCTTTTGCAAGCGGTGACGAACGATATAATGTTTATCGATCGGCTCCGCTACTGGTGTACTGTAATCGAAATAAGAAAAGTCATAAAAACTGCTGCGGGTATCAAACACTCTTGGTTTATAATTATTATCGGGCAACTGTACAAAGGAATGATGCATCCGCACCGTGATTGCTTCTGAAGATGGCGTTACAGAATTTACATAATTGCCGGTTTCCCCATCGTTGTTAACTAAGGTGATCGTCGCTTCCAGTTCCGTATTCTGCGGAAAGTTTTTGCTTTGCGGCAAGTAGATGGCCGATCTTGTTTTATCCAATACATAATTACCCTGCCGCATACTGCGCAGCCGGTTGCAGGTTTTCATTGCATCACGCAGTAAAAAGTCAGTGGCATCGACCAGCACATGTCCATTGCTTTCCGCTTCTATGCTAAAACCCCAGAGAGTGCTTTGGGCAAAGGATTGCTCCACGGCTCTCTGTTCATTCCTATCGGTGGTGACGGCCCGGTAACTGTAATTCGGTTCTGTCATCATCAGTTTGCGGCCCACTTTATTGAATAAGACAATGCGTCCCCCGCCGAGCAGGCCCCTGTCAAGCCCGATATCATTGGAGCCGAGTGCTGCGGGCAATGAGATATTATAGAGGATCTCCGTATTCAGTTTATCCACCTCCAGCCAGATCTTACCGCTGGCTTCATCCCAGTAATAGTTCAGAAAGCCCTCATACTTTTTCAGCCCCTTTGTTTTGTCTTCTATGGTAGGCAGGTTTTGAGCAATAGTAAAAACAGGAAATACAACGATGAGCAGAAATGCAGGAAAGCGCATGGCAATTGGTTTTAGTGCATACAATTTAAAGAAGTACAGGGAAGGGAGGAAAAGAAGTTTGTCTGAAAGACACCTGGTAAAAGACTGGTCATTCCCTCCTTGCTTCGCTTTGCTTGCAATGACGGACACTCCGGGGTTTTAATGACCGTTCCGTTCTTCGGAGTCCCCGTCATTGCGAGGCTTGTTGAGGATTATCATATTGAACGGACATTACAAACAAGCCGAAACAATCTGAAAAAAACTTTCATCAGCCTGCGTTTGCCAACCTCAGAGCTTGTCGAAAAGCCAGGGGTTGCCAACCATTTGCTTCACCACCTTACAGGGTTGCCAACCTTTGAA
>DATDIX010000224.1:0-2810 GCA_036520835.1 Chitinophagaceae bacterium
TTGCATTCTCGCCGATCTCTACATTATGTGCAATATGAATGAGGTTGTCAAATTTTACTCCTTTGCGGAGAATGGTGGAGCCTAAGGTGGCCCGGTCAATAGCACAGTTGGCGCCTATTTCGACATCGTCTTCGATCACCACATTGCCGATCTGCGGTACTTTTTTATTATCATTCTCAGGATTGAACCGGAAGCCATCGCTGCCCAGCACCGTGCCGGAATGGATGATGCAGTTTTTCCCGATAACTGTTTCAGAATATATTTTTACACCGGCAAACAAAGTAGTGTTATCACCCACCACGGCATTGTCCCCGATATATACCTGTGGATATATTTTTACATTGTCCCCGATCTTTGCATTCTCGCCGATAAAGGAAAATTCACCGGCATAGATATCTTTTCCCACCGTAGCACTTTCGGCAATAAACGCCATTTTTGAAATCCCCTTCTTATTCAATTTTACCTGGTTATACATTTCCAGTAAAGTGGCAAAAGCATTCTCCGCACTTTCTACCCGCAGTAAAGTGGCGGAAACCGGTGCTGTCACTACAAAATCCTTATTGATGATAACGAGGGATGCGTTGGTAGTATAGAGATAAGGAGTGTACAATGGGTTGGCCAAAAAAGAAATAGAGCCGGGCTCTCCTTCTTCTATCTTTGATAATTTGGTAATAACGGCATCCCCATTCCCTTCTAATTGTCCCTTTAAGAGGCCCGCTATTTGCTGAGCAGTAAATTGCATGGTATCAGTTTTTATAGTTAATCATTGCGATGCCTAAAGGTAACTGATGTTTGGCTTAATTTGCCAACAAGCTCCCGTCTTTTGCGCGGGCACTAATTATAAATTGGATAATCCCGCCAGGTATCCGTTAACTGAAATATCTAAGAAATTAACAGGGTGTACCAACTTTAACCGGGCTCTTTCAGCTAATTTCGCCGTTTATACAAAATCACACATTCCCCATCACTTATGTTTTTAAAAACAATGACGGTTGCGGGCCTGGCAACTTTCGAAATTTATGCAGCCATCCCGGCGGGATTTGCATTTGGCCTGTCACCATGGACAATTTTTTTTGCAAGCATTGCAGGCGGATTGGCCGGAGTTTTTGTGGCCGCTTTTTTAGGCGATAAGATCAGGGCCTTTTTTCATAAGAAAAAACCAGTAAAGGAAAAAACAAATAAACACCCGGCAGTCACCCGTATCTGGAACAAATATGGTATCGTAGGTTTAGGTTTTTTAGGAACTCTTTCTGTCGGAGCCCCCATAAGTATTGCTGTTGGCGTTGGCTTTAATGCCAACCTGAAAAAATTGCTGACCTGGTGTTGTATTGGTGTCCTGACCCGCTGCATGCTGTTTACCCTTTTGGGTCATTATGGCCTTAAATTATTGTAAGACAGATTTCCCTCCCCTGGTATTCATTATGGGCAATGGAATAATTATTTAAGCCAATACCATAAATTCGTACACGAAGAACCGCCTCCGTTTTGCCAATAAAAAACAACGATCTTGAAAAAACGATCAGACTATATCTCCTGGGATGAATATTTTATGGGCATAGCTTTATTATCTGCCAAACGAAGTAAAGATCCCAGCACACAGGTAGGCGCCTGCATTGTAAACAATAAAAACAAGATCGTAGGAGCGGGGTACAACGGGCTTCCGATCGGCTGTGATGATGATGAATTTTCCTGGGAGAAGGAAGGAGCGTTCCTTACTACAAAGTATCCTTATATCTGTCATGCGGAACTGAATGCGATCTTAAATAACATCGGCATGGACCTGCAGGGTTGCAAAATTTATACAGCTCTTTTTCCCTGCAATGAATGTGCAAAAGCCATTATCCAGTCAGGAATAACAGAGGTCATCTTTCTCTCTGATAAATATGCCGGCACTGATACAGCGAAGGCCTCCAGGATGATGCTGGACAAAGCAGCCGTCAAATACCGGAAGGTGGAATCAAAGATCATGAACCTTGTATTGTCATTTGATGAAGGTGATGTGTAATGAAACAGCACCTTAAATAAAACACTGCCCCGCCCAGAACAAACAAGCTTATTTTTGCTTCATGACGGTAAAAAATATCTCTACAGATAGTATCTTATCGAAACTAAAGATCAAATCGCTCAACGAAATGCAGCGGGCTTCCATAGAAGCCGCGGAGAAGCATGATAATATACTCCTGTTATCCGCAACCGGGTCAGGAAAAACCCTGGCCTACCTGTTACCTCTTGTTAAATTATTAGACCAGGCGAATACAAAAACACAGGCCATTATCATTGTGCCCTCCCGTGAACTGGCCCTGCAGATCGAATCCGTATTTAAAAGCATGGGTACAAATTGGAAAGTAACCTGCTGCTATGGCGGTCATTTAAGAGAAACAGAAGAGAATAACCTGAAGCAGCCTCCGGTCTTACTCATCGGTACCCCTGGTCGCCTCGCTGATCATATCCGCAGGGGAAATATCACGACTGATAGCATTGAAACATTGGTGCTGGATGAATTTGACAAATCACTGGAGTTGGGTTTTGTGGATGAAATGTCTTTTATCATCGGCTCTTTAAAGGCGATCAATAAAAGAATACTTACTTCTGCCACTGAAGCGGTAGAAATACCCGGCTTCATTGGTATGGCCGACCCGGTAAAACTTGATTTTTTAAATGATACAGAAGGAGAGACAGGGCTTACCGTTAAAACGCTGTTGAGCGATGGAAAGGATAAACTGGAAACCCTTTTCCGGCTGATCTGTATGTTGGGCAACCGCTCCACCATTATATTTTGCAATCACCGGGAATCGGTAGAACGAACCAGC
>DATDIX010000225.1:0-28018 GCA_036520835.1 Chitinophagaceae bacterium
GATCCCGCTTCCGGTCAGTTGCGTTTCATCTCCCTCTACAATGGTTTTATCTGGTCCTGCATTAATGATCGGGTTGGGTTTGATAGAAATAGTAACAGGCTCGGTTCTTACACAACCATTCAACGTTGCCGTTACAGTGTAGGTAGCAGGAGCAGTAACAGTTGCCACAGGGTTGCTGATATTATTGGCTGATAACCCAGCTGCAGGTGACCATGAATAGGTTGCAGTTGCACTGTTAGCGGTTGCGAGCATTGGAACAGGAGCCCCGGAACAAACCAGTGTATCGTTATTAGCTGTCAGTGTCAGGTTATCTGTAAAGCCAACGTTCACTGTTTTAGTGATGGTTTGGCAACCAGCATCCTTGATCGAAATGGTTTTTGCTCCCTGTGTTAATCCGTTGAATACATTGGATGACTGGTAAGCGCCGCCGTTGATGCTATAAGTATAAGGAGCAATGCTGCCGGTTGCATTTATTGTAATGCTTCCGCCTGCAGGGGCTGTGCAGGATGCATTCACTACAGTCTCCGTCGAGGAGAGAGTATAGGCTGCAGCAATACCATATTCTATCAAAAAGGCTGTGTTTGTACTATTGACAGGAGAACCGGCAGACAGCGGCATTCCGTATAGTTTCTTGCTATCGATCGGTGCATTTATTTTTGGATACAATGCAATGTTGGAAAAACTGCCTGGTGCAAGATCATAAGTATAAGTAGCCCAGGCATCGGATGTTTTCATCACAATGTTTGATGCATGCATATACCCGTTGTTGGCATCATTCATAAGGATATTAGTGATGGAAGTGAAACTGCCAATAGGTGTGGGCGCCGGAGGTATGGCAAGGGTCAGGTCGGTCCAGGTAGCACCGGCATCAGTTGACCTCCATAATTTCCTGCTGCTGCCTCCAACATAAACCGTTTTCCCGTTAACAACACTTAGTGCTGTATAGGTGAGGTTATTATTTGGGGCCAATGTATCAGGGCTGATATCTGTCCAGGTAACTCCACCATCAACTGTTCTGTACACTTTGCTCCGGTTGCCGCAAACATAGCCGGTATCCTGGTTAGCAAATTTTATGTTACGAAGTTGCGGAGCAAGATTTCCGACCGGGAATGTTTTTACTGTATCCCATGTTGGCGATGCAGCGTTTGCATTCAGGCTGCGGAAGATCGCTGTTCTTTGCACAGCAGGGCTGAAACGATAACCGGTTGCAAAAGCTATATTCTGGCCCACCATTGTAAAAGATTGTAATGTACTATTCGCAACAGGGTCTGTAAAGATCACATCGTTGGTAGTACCCTGATCGGCAGATTTATAAATACTTGTTCCTGCGCTGAAGAACATGCTGTTCACGGCATGATATTGCACAGCTCCAAGGCTGATCTGCGCCGCCTCAAATACAGGGTTTGAATTATTTACCCATGTTTTGCCTCCATCACTTGTTTTTATGATTGTTCCCGTCGATCCCACTGCTACACCGTTACAATAATCCGCCCAGTCCATATCACTAAAAGCAAAAAACAATGGTTTTACATTATTATAAACCGTTTGCCAGCCGGCAGACCCGGGCAATGAATCATAGGTAAGCCCGTTAAAAGAGCCAATTACAATTCTTCCGTTAGGTGTTACATCCATCGCACTGAATTGCCAATGGGGATAAATCACGGTAGGGGGATGTGGTTTGGTAAAAGACCAGGTAGTACCATTATCGGTACTGTTCAGGATACTGCCCCCCGCTGTTAAAAATATCTTTCCGCCGGAGTCTTTTTTTAACTGCTGCATCTGGCCGGCGACATTACCTACCAGGTTAGCTGGGACAGGGGTAGCCGTACTATTCAACCAGATCAATATTTCATAAACGCCGGGCTCATAGTTACCCCAAACAGCAGGAACTGCGCTAGCCGTACTGTCGTTCTTTCCGGTCTTTACTCTTATCACCACGTTATTGTTAAGACTTGATACCAACACCAGGGAGTCGTTCACTCCAACCACACCTTTATATGTCTGGGTAGCGGGGGTATAAGAACCGGTTGTTGCTGTAATACCAAACTTGGATCTGTGTAAACTATAATCTTTAACTACATTCTTTTCGATCTTCCAGAGTATGGAACTGTAGTTTGCAATGGCCTGTCCGCATGATCCGCTGGCATATCCAACTGAGTCATTGACAAAATGAATCCGGTGAATTTCGGCAGTATTAAAACCACTCATCGTTGCATTATCCTGTCGGCGCCTGAACGGTGTCACCAATGAATCCCAGGTTACGCCGCCGTTTCTTGTAATATATACTTTAGGAGCACAGTTAATATCGGTAGTATTGCTTGTAAGAATAGCTGCGCCGCCGATATAACCTGTGTCCCTGTTCAAAAAATGTAATGCATTAATATTTCTGCCCAATCCAGTAAGCGGTGTGGTTATCGGAGTCCAGTTGATACCACCATCTGTACTCTTGATCATTAATCCACCGCTACCGACTGCATAAGCAACTGTTGGCGTTACAAAGTGTACATCATTAAAACTACCCAACGTCACTGAACCGGTGTTGGTGGCATACTTATAAGCAACCGCCTGCCAGTTACGGCCCCCGTCTGTTGTCTTCATTATTCCTCCATTGAAGCCGACCCCTAAACCGTTATTATTATCAATAAACGACATGTCGGAAAATGAATACCCGATTGGGGTTGGGTTTGCAAATTTCCAGGGGCTTGAACCCATGGGGGGGTTAACAACCTGTGCATCAGAGTTGAACCCAGTGAACAAGAACAAGAAAAAGAAGATTGCAGGCGACCCGATCTTTCTTTTTAAGCAGAATTTTGCCATTGTAAAACGTTTAAAAATTTTGGTTAATTGAGGGGTAGGGATAAAATGCGACTGCAATGATATTTACTCCTGAAAAAGAATTTGTAGAATTAGTTCTACTCCCGTTAGAGAATATTTGCGGAATTTAGCTTCCCGGTTTAGATAGCCGGGTGCTGTTTATTACATTTGACTGATTGTATGCGGTTTGTCCTGAAATATAGTGTTGTCTTACTTTTTCTTCTTGCTTCAAAAGGTCTGTTTGCCCAGCAGCAGGAAGCCAATATCTGGTATTTCGGACGTTTCCTTGGGATGGATTTTAATGGCGGCGCTCCTGTTCCGCTAAATGATGGCCTTCTCAATACAACCGAAGGGGTAGCCACCATCAGTGATCCGAATGGAAATCTCCTGTTCTATACCGATGGGATTACTATCAGAAACAGGTTGCACCAGGTAATGCCGAATGGCACTGGTTTATTTGGCAATGTTTCTTCCACCCAGTCGGGCGTCATCGTTCCATGGATCAATGATCCCACCCGTTATTATGTATTTACCGTGGATGCGCAAAGCGGGCCAAATGGCTTGAGGTATTCTGTTGTTAATATGACCCTGGCCGGCGGCAACGGAGATGTAGAATTAAAAAATGTGCCGCTGCAATCACCCGTTGTTGAAAAAGTTACGGCTGTCAAACATTGCAACAACAGGGATATCTGGGTGCTAACCCATGGATCTGCTTCTGATGCTTATTATGCCTTTCTGGTGACCACAGCGGGTGTTAATGCAACGCCGGTGATCAGCAATACCGGGTCCGTTCTCCCGGGTGTTGTTCCTCCTTCTTCTACCGATTCCTCATCATTGGGTTACCTGAAAGCCTCTCCTGATGGAAAAAAAATTGCTGCGGCACACTGGACCGTTAATGTTGATGTAAGTGATTTTAATAATGCCACCGGTGTTGTGTCCAATAGCTATGGCCTGTTCTCTGCAACTGACCCATATTATCTTTCTTATGGGGTGGAGTTTTCACCAGACAGCAGGTTGGTTTATACAACTGTTTTTTACACCGATCCCGCAAATGCACAAAGAAGAAATGCACTTTTCCAGTATGATGCTACCCTTGGTTCTGCCGCAGCGGTCATAGCATCCAAACAGGTTATCTCTCAAAATTCAGACCCGATACAAACCTATGCTGCCCTGCAAGTAGCGCCGGATGGAAAAATGTATATGGCCAAGAATACATACAAGCATATTGCCTCCATCAGCAACCCCAATGTATATGGGCCCGGTTGTGTTTTTACCACTAATGCTATTCAATGGACGCTTGCTTCTCAGTCATCTTCTTTTGGATTACCTACATTCATTCAAAGCTATTTTTACCCGCTTGATAGTTTTACCTATGTTGTAAACTGCCCGGGATCGACTGTAAATTTTAATTACACCCCGCCTGCCGGTGTATCATCTGTATTGTGGAACTTTGGCGACCCTGCATCCGGCGCTAATAACTCTTCTGTACAGAACAATCCTGTTCATATTTTTTCTGCACCTGGTGTTTATAATGTAGAGTTGATAAAGTTCACGAACTGCGGGCCTGATACTTTAAGAAAACAAGTAAGCACAAGCGGCATCAGTATCAATCTTGGCCCCGATACGCTGGTTTGCGGCGGCAGCAGTGTGCTGCTTAATTCCACCGCCGCCGGGAGCACCAATACTTTTCTCTGGCAGGATGGTTCTACCAACCCTACATTTTTAGCAACAACAGCGGGCTTATACTGGGTGCAGGCATCCAATAGTATGGGTTGTACAAGCAGGGACAGTATCAATGTTACATTCAAACCCATACCTTTTTATTCTTTAGGTGCAGATACGGCAATATGCCAAAATGATACGATTACTTTAAATGCAACGGTGACCAGTGCAACCAGCTACCTTTGGAGCAATGGCGCCACTACTTCTTCTATCAACGCATATCAAGCCGGTATTTATTGGTGTGATGTTAATAAAGAGGGTTGTATTTTTCGGGATAGCCTGGCTATAACGGCGGTTATACCACGACCTGTTGTAAACCTGGGCAATGATATTTCTGTTTGCGGAATTACACCGATACTGCTCGATGCCACCAACCCCAATTGCACTTATCTCTGGCAGAATGGTTCAACTAACCCTACACTTTCAGCAACCGTTTCAGGTTTATACTGGGTACAGGTACGGAACAATACCGGATGTATAACACGGGATAGTATCAATATTGCATTTAATTCCATTCCTGTTTTCAACCTGGGCGCTGATACTGCCATTTGCCAGGGCGATTCACTGACATTGAATGCTACGGTTGGCAGCGCTATCAATTATTTGTGGAGCAATGGAGCAACTACTCCGACAATAAGAGTTGGGCAGGCAGGTTTGTACTGGTGCGAGGTCAACAATGGTTGTATTTTTAGGGATAGCCTTACTGTAACAGCGGTAGTACCGAGACCAATTGTAAGTTTGGGTAATGATATTTCGGTTTGTGGAAACACACCGATACTGCTCGATGCCACCAACCCCAATTGCACTTATGTCTGGCAGGATGGTTCAACGAATCCGGCATTCACAGCAATCGTTTCAGGTTTATACTGGGTACAGGTACGGAACAATACCGGATGTATAACAAGAGATAGTATCAATATCGCATTTAATTCCATTCCTGTTTTTAACCTGGGCGCTGACACTGCCATTTGCCAGGGCGATTCGCTGACATTAAATGCTACAGTCAGCAGCGCCATCGGTTATTTATGGAGCAACGGAGCAACTACTCCGACAATAAGAGTTGGGCAGGCAGGTTTGTACTGGTGCGAGGTCAACAATGGTTGTATTTTCAGGGATAGCCTTACTGTAACAGCAGTAGTACCGAGACCAATTGTAAATTTGGGTAATGATATTTCGGTTTGCGGTAACAACCCCATACTCCTTAATGCTACAAACACTAACTCTACCTATCTCTGGCAGGATGGCTCAACCAACCCGACTTTCACAGCAACTGTTTCCGGTTTGTATTGGGTGCAGGTACGAAACAGCAGTGGATGTATAACAAGAGACAGCATCAATATTGCATTTAATTCCATCCCCGTTTTTAATCTCGGCGCCGATACACCCATTTGTCAAGGCGACTCACTGACATTAAATGCTACGGTTGGCAGCGCCATCAGTTATTTGTGGAGCAGCGGGGCAACCACTGCCACTATAAGAGTTGGGCAGGCAGGCTTATACTGGTGCGAAGTAAACAATGGTTGTATTTTCAGGGATACCCTCGTTGTAACTGCGGTAGTGCCCAAACCAGTTGTAAATCTCGGCAATGATATCACCACCTGTGGAAACGGTCCTATTGTACTGGATGCTACCAGCCCCAATGTTACTTACCTGTGGCAGGATGGTTCAATCAATCCTACCTTCTCAGCAACTATTTCCGGTTTATATTGGGTGCAGGTAAGAAATAGCAGCGGTTGTACAACAAGAGACAGTATCAGCATTACACTTAACCCATTCCCTGTTTTTAATTTAGGCCCCGATACAGACATTTGTCAAAATGATACGCTTACATTGAACGCAACTGTCAGCAATGCCACCGGTTTTCTCTGGAATAATGGCGCTACCACTTCAACCATTAAAGCATATCAAGCCGGTATTTATTGGTGCGAGGTCACCCGGCAGGGCTGTGTATTCAGGGACAGTCTTATCATCACATCTGTCAAACCACTGCCTGTTGTAAACCTGGGTAATGACGCCACAGTTTGCGAAGGCATTACTATGACACTTGATGCTACTTACCTGAATTCATCTTACCTGTGGCAGGATGGAAGCAACAACCCGGTTTACCAGGTAAGCCAGCAGGGAACTTATTTTGTACAGGTCAATTATAATGGTTGCAGAAAATCAGACACGATCACTGTCAATTATAACCCGAAGCCAAAGTTCACCCTGGGACCCGACCAGGCGATCTGCCCGCAAACCAATATTGTGTTGAGTCCCGTTCTCGATCCAACCTGGCAATTGAGCTGGCAGGATGGATCAACGGCTCCAACTTACACAATAACACAAACCGGAACTTATTCTTTGACCGCTACCAATAATTGCGGATCTACCGCTGATGATATGTCCGTTGTAAACGGTGTATGCAAAGTTCATGTTCCTAATGCCTTTACTCCCAATAATGATGGTCTCAATGATCTCTTTAAAGCACTGGGCACCGAAACAGTAACGCAATTCAATTTAAAAGTATTCAACCGCTGGGGCGAGGTCGTTTTCCAGACAAGTGATAAGACCAGGGGCTGGGACGGTAAGCTGAGCGGCGTTGCCTTGCCATCAGCCGTGTTTATTTATGTGTTACAATACACGGACATGAATTCTCCCCAACCACAGACGCTTAAAGGAACATTCGTGCTGATAAGATAGCCGCAAATTCAGCTTACAGTTTTGAAACATGTAAATTAAAAAAGCAGCGATCCGTAAAGGACCGCTGCCAACTATTAACTACACTTTGCACAACTATTTTATGTTATTATACCGCAATAATGTTTCATGCTGCTACCCCTGTTATCAACCGGGATGCTAAAACATGTTTGGCGGGTTTAGGCAAAAAGGCCGGAAACAACGAACAAAAAAACGAAGGTTAGCATTATTCTTGTTCCAGCCGGCAGCAGGTTTTTCTTTATAATAATCTCTTTGATTTCTTTGGGGCTTTTTCCGGAAAGGAGTGCAATGATTAAGAGTGTCAGCATGTTGTCCTGGTATTGTTTACTTTTTTTCGGAAACCATTTTTTGAACGAGGCTGCAAGTTCATTACTCTGTAAAAAAAATTTGTAGAATTAATTCTATCTGTAAGCCTTTTCTTTTAAGGAATTTTACACTGTGAGCCGAAACTTCAGTTGGTGTTTTATGAAGCATTTCTTTAGAAATATTTCATGCTGTCTTGTTGGTCTTCTTTGTTTTACAAATGCGATTGCGCAGAATAAATCAAACAAAGGCAAAGAGTTCTGGCTGGGTTACGGACATAATGTATTGTTTACACAGGACCCTCCCGTCAACAGCCAGACACATGTATTGTACCTGAGTGCCGAACAGGCTGCAACTGTAACAGTTTCAGTAACCGGGACTTCCTGGAGCCAGACAGTGAATATCCCGGCCAACACAGTTGATTTTTCTGTTATCATTCCAAAAAGCGGTGCTGATGATGCCCGCCTGACAAGTGAGGGACTTTTTAACAGGGGTATTCACATTAGCAGCAATGTGCCTATCGTAGCCTACTCACATCAATACGGTATCTTTTCCTCTGCTGCTACTATGCTGATGCCGGTAGAGACTTATGGATATACTTACTATTCGCTTAATTATACACAGGTCTCCAACTATGTTGACAGTTATTCCTGGTTTTATGTGGTGGCATCAGAAGATAATACCCGTTTGGAGATCACTCCCTCCGACAGTACTGAAGGAGGATGGCTTCCCAATCAAACTTATATAGTGAATTTGAACAGGGGACAGATCTATAATGTGTTTGGAAGAAGGACCGGGGCACTCTCCAGCAAAGACATGACAGGAAGTAAAATAGTGTCTGTTGCCGGTGCTGACGGCAACTGCCATCCTGTAGCCGTTTTTTCCGGCAGTAGCCGAAACATTATCTGCAGCGGGAACGGCGGCGAGATCCTACAACAGCAAATATTTCCGGCCAATGCCTGGGGAACAAGATACGTGACCTATCATACCGTTAACAACACAGCGGGCAATATCAGCATTCCGTTTCTGAATGTTTACCGTGTGGCCGTCCGGAATCCAACAACCGTAGTCAGGCGAAATGGGGTAATACTGACAGGATTGATCAATAATTTTTATTACCAATTCCAGAGTAATTCCGGTGATTATATTGAAGCAGATCAGCCTGTATTGGTAGCACAGTATACTGTATCTTCCAATGAATGTGCCGGTACAGGAAGCAATCCCTTTGGCGACCCTGAGATGATCTACCTGAGCCCGATCGAGCAGGGAGTAAAAAGGGCTGTGTTCTATAATACCCGCAACCAGGCCATCTCGCTGAACTTTGTTAATGTCATTGCTCCTACTTCAGCTATTTCATCGCTTGTTATTGACGGCACGCCTGTCACTGCTTCAGAGTATATCACTCATCCGACCAATGGCAGCTATTCGATAGCTGTTCGCAGATTGGTTGGCCTTGCAGCACAGCATTCCGTCAGTTGTGATTCTACATTTATCGCTACAGCCTACGGAGTTGGTATCACCGAAAGCTATGGTTATAATGTAGGCACATTCGTGAACAACCTGAATGCTGTCACTGAAATAAAAAACACGTATAACACAACAGGAAGCATTGATACATTTACTTGTCCAAAATCATCTGTCCGGCTTTTTATCAAAACAGCATATGCCCTCACTAATATTCACTGGAAGCTGGGCAATGTGACTGGGATGAGCCCTAATACAGACTCGGTCATTGCAAACCCGGTTCCTATCCGAACAGAACTGATAAACGGAAGGACCTATTACGTTTATACACTACAGCAGGATTTTGTCTTTGCTAATGCGGGTACCTATGTTATTCCGGTTACTTACGCTTCGCCGGATATCGATGCATGCAGCCATACTGAAACGGCTGAGATCAATATTCTTGTTAAGCCGGGACCAAAAGCTGATTTTACTTTTCCTTCACCCAATTGCCTCGCCGATACTATTCGTTTTACCGGCGCTTCCATACCCGGCACATTTAACCTTGTAAACTATACCTGGCTGTTTGATGATAACACTACAGCGACTGGTGTGAACAGCGCTAAACTTTTTGCAACAGCAGGACCACATGATATACGCTACCAGGTATTTGCTGACAATGGATGTGTAGGTGATACGATCAAAACGGTAACCATTTGGGAAAGCCCTGTTGCAATATTTAACCAAAATCCTACCACCTGTGCAGGAGATTCTATCTTAATTACAGACGCTTCTGTTATTGCTGCCGGCTCTATTACCAGCTGGCAATGGAATTTTGGTGATGGCATTACATTGGTAAAAACAAACAATACACCTTTTTATCACCGGTATACATCTGCCGGCAATTATATCGTTTCATTGATCGTTGTTTCTAATAATGGCTGCAAAAGTGATACGGCTTTTATGCCGGTTGCCGTATTACCTAAGCCGGTTGCCAGTTTCAGTACTGGCGGCAATGTTTGTCTCGGTGATTCTATCCGCTTTATTGATGCCTCTGCAACTGTTACCGGAACTATCACCAGCTGGCAATGGAATTTCGCTGACGGCAACACGGTTACAAGAACAAACAATAATCCGTTCTATCATACTTATTCTGCTGCCGGCAATTATCCCGTATCATTAGTGGTTACCGGCAGCAACGGCTGCAGCAGCGACACATTCCGGGTTACAGTCAATGTCAGCAGCAAACCCACCGCAACATTTACAATTAGTGGAAAACCATGCATAGACAGTTTGCAAACATTTATCTCTTCGGTACCCCCGGGTGGGAGTAATCCCCCCACCTGGCAATGGAACTATGGCGACGGGCAAAGTTTTAGCTCTGCAACATCCCCCTCTATATCGCATGCTTATACCAGCATCGCCGCCAACATCACGGTAAGGCACTGGGTAAGTTTCAGCGGAGGTTGCAGCAGTGATACCGCTTTTGCCACTATCTCCTCCATTAATCCCAACCCGGTTGCCTCTTTTGTTGTTGCCAGTGATACACTTTGTGTGCAAAGACCTGTTGTTATCACGTCTGCCGTAACCGGCGTGAGCAACTGGTACTGGAACATGGGCAATGGAACCAGCTCGGCTGTGCCGCCATTCACGCATACTTATAATTCCGCCAATCCTTACACTATCAGTCTTATTGTAAGAACGGCACAGGGTTGCGGGTCATTACCTTTTACTCTGACAGTTAACATTAATCCCAATCCTGCTATCAACGCAGGGCCGGATAAATTCATTCGCCTTGGCACTTCCACCACCCTGGATGCCAGTATCAGCAACCCGGCCAATTATGATTTTGCTTGGACACCCGCAACATTCCTGGACAATCCTGTTATTCTTAATCCTCTTAGCACACCGGATGTCCCGACCACGTATACCATACAGGCCATTGACAAAAGCACCCATTGCATGGCTGCGGATGATGTTTTGGTAACCCCGGTATCCGACATTTATATTCCGAATGCCTTTACGCCCAATAATGATGGCCTGAATGATAAATGGAATATTCCGGGGCTGGCCCTTTACCCCGAAGCACAGGTAGCGATCTATAACCGGTATGGAGAGGCGGTTTATGTGACTAAGAACTATTACAGCGTCCCTTGGGACGGAAGGCATAAAGGAGCAGACCAGCCTGCAGGCGTTTTTGTTTACCTGGTAAAACTGAATGACGCAAAGAACCAGGTTTTTAAAGGAACGGTGGCCCTGGTGAGGTAGTTGTTTGTAGAAATAATTCTACAAATCTTTTTAGTAATTGAAATAATTTTAATACAATAAAGGAAAAATATGCAGCCCGGCATTTTGATAGCAGACGACCATAGCATGATCCGTAAGGGACTCAAATTATTTATGCAGCTTAATCTTGGTTATGAAGATATCCATGAGGCGGCCAGCTGCAATGAGCTGATGAAAGAACTGGTGAAAAGAAAATATACTCACCTGGTGCTGGATATTATACTTTCCGATGGAAGCACACTGGAAGTGATACCCAACATAAGAAGGGTGTACCCTGATCTGCAGATACTGGTATTTTCCATGCAGCCCGCCGAAGTATATGGTGAAGCGCTGAAGCAATATGGCATTCAGTATTACCTGTCCAAATCTGTTGGAGAAGAAGAAATGCAGCAGTCGTTACAGCGTTTTCTGCGCAATGAAGCCCCGCTCAGGAAAGCTAACGGACTGCAGATGCAGGACAACCCCTTTACAGCACTGGCCCCAAGAGAACTGGAGATACTTCATTATGTTTTAAAAGGGATCGGCACCAAAGAAATTGCCGAAACACTAAACCTGAAAATGAATACCGTTTCCACGATGAAGACCCGTATTTACGAAAAAACCAATGCGGGTAATATTAAAGAACTGATGGAACTGGCCACTCTCTATAATGTGAATTATTGAGCCGGATGCAGTAACTTGTTAGAGTAAACTGCTTATGACCAGGCTCCTGATATTGGTTATTTTTTTTCCCCTTTTCGCTGTTCCTGCATTTACCCAGGCCGACCTGGGTTATAGCATACAACAATATACCACCGACAACGGCATGCCGTCAAATGGCATCAAGGGTTTGCAATGGGATGAGAAAACCGGTTTTTTATGGGTCGCTACAGAAGCGGGTATTGCCCGTTTCAACGGTATTGAATTCAAAGCTTTTACCCGATCAAATATGCCGGGCTTATCACAGGAAAGAATGGCGTATATCATCAAAAGCAATGAAGGCTCTATTTATACCGCCGACGCAGGAAGTAATATTTTTTTCATCCGTTCCAATTATCCTGAACAATATCATCTCCCGGAGATACCAGACTCGATAGGGTTTAAGAAAAGACATTTTCTTACTGCATCCGGAGCAGAAACAAAACAGAGAATTGCAGAGCTGATCAAAAAAACCGGCTCTGCTGCCTGGGAAAATGTACTGCAGCCGGGTGACGGCTCCTGTATCATCATTACTGCTAACCGAACTTGTTTTTATCAGCCTCCCGGCTCAAATCAATTTATTGAATCGGACATTACTACCCGGTTCAGCCGCGAATTCATGATCGGTGGGCAGCTTTTCTTTGTTGACCCGGAAAACCGGGTGTATGCCGCCAAAAATAACCTGAAAGAATTTGAAGAAGTAAAGATCATATCCCCTTCAGGATCTCTTATTACTATTGATCCCGGCGACAAACTTCTCTATTGGGAAGTCGGGATGAAAAACCCTCTTTTCTTTTCAGGAAGCAATGCCTGGTTATTGCATTACAGGGACAATACTATACAGGCAGAGCTGATATGTTCGGCAGTTCCTTCTTACTCGTTTATCCGTGCAGCACAATACAGTGAAAAAAATAAGACCCTTTTTATTGGTACTGATTCAAAGGGTATCATTGTCATTACCGGCAATCGTGTTGTTCCGCTTAAGAAGGCCCATACAGATATTTTTGAAAGAAATGCGTACTACGCACAGGTGGAGTTGCCGGGTAATAATATACTGACAAGTGAAGGGCATATTATCGGGATATCGCCTGCTACGGGTATCGATCTGCCTATCCGGGGAAAATTCGGTTTTTCTGTTCATCAAACTGCAGATTCCCTGTTGTGGTATTCGCAGGTCAACGAAAAGTCAGGCAATGTCTGTTTGCACAGTTTTAATTACCGAACCCGGGAAACTATTGTTTATAGAAATGTCATCGTAACGGAAAATTTTGCTGTGGCTTATGACAGGGCCGGCATATTCGTAGCCACTAACAGGGGCCTGGGTTTATTACAGGAAGACAGCGTCCGCTATCTTTTCAACT
Source organism: Chitinophagaceae bacterium (assembly GCA_036520835.1). Classification (GTDB taxonomy): domain Bacteria; phylum Bacteroidota; class Bacteroidia; order Chitinophagales; family Chitinophagaceae; genus VBAT01. The sequence continues at coordinate 13,308 of DATDIX010000225.1, forward strand.
TTGCACCTGAAAAAAGTTATACTGCTGCCCCCTTGGGTATGTTGACTTTATCGCCGGGAGTATTTATTATCGCCTCCTGCAACGGGCTGATCAGGTACAATACAAATACAGCGGTTGCCGACACCCTGCTGGACTTGCCCGGTTATTGTATTCGTAATCTCTGGCAATACCGGGACTATGTTTTTATTGGTACTTACGGGAAAGGGTTTTATATCTGGAAAAATGAAGTGCTCAAACCAATGCCGTTGGATAAGAATGGGTTCCTGGCTTATACGCATTGTTTTGTTCCGGATGACAGTGGTTTTTGCTGGATGAGTACCAATCGCGGGCTTTTTAAAGCAAAGCTGGAAGACCTGCTTAATGCTTATGAAAAAAATACCCCGCAGGTATATTATCATTACTATGGAAAGAATGACGGGATGGATATTACTGAAATGAATGGTGGCTGCGCACCCTGCGCACTGGTGATGAACAATAAAACTATTTCTTTTCCTACGATGGATGGTTTGTTATGGGTAAAGCCTGAACAGGCAAACCCGCTATTGCCGGAGGGAGATATTTTTATAGATGAATTCCGGGCGGGTTCATTGAAGATCAATCCTGATTCGCTCAGGGACCACCTGATTCGTCATACAACTAACGATATCCAGATGAAAATCCTTTTTTCCGCCTGGTGCAATAAGGAAAATATATACCTGGACTACCGGCTCAGTAACAACAGTGATTGGATACCCGTTGAACAAGACAACGAATCCCTGATCCGGTTAAACAACCTGCCGCCCGGAAAATATACCGTGACGATCCGGAAGATGAACGGGTTCGGCACCGATAATTATTCCTATAAAGAAATTGTTTTCACGATCAGCACTCCCTGGCACCAGCAATGGTGGTTCTATCTCTTATGCGTGTTTGCTTCTTTTGGATTGGTGGCGCTTTATTTACAGATACGTACAAGACAATACAAAATAAGACAGCGCAAGCTGGAAAAACAGGTAGCAGAAAAAACAAAAGAGCTGCAGCAGCAAAACGAGATACTGGAAAAAAATAACACGATCAAAACAAGGCTGATCTCCATCATCAGCCATGATATTGTAACGCCGCTGAAATTCGTGACAGTAGCGGGAAAGAATTTACTGGAAAAAAGAAAACAGATGTCGGAAGAGCTGCAGCAGGAAACCATACAGGAAATGACCAACACCTCGCAGGAATTACAACTGCTGTCCACCAATATCCTGAACTGGATCAAATACCAGAATGAAAACAGGCGGCTGACAAAAGAAACATTCAATATACATGAAATGGTGAGGCAGGTGCTGGGTATATTGAATTCGCTGGCGTTGCAAAAAAACCTGCGTATTGTCAATGAAATTGACAAGGACGCCGAAATATACCAGTTTTATGAACCACTTAAAATATTGGTCTATAACCTGCTGACCAACGCCATCAATTTTTCTGAAAAAGGAACGATTGCCGTGAGGGTTGAAACCGGGAGCCATCATGTTACCGTCAGCGTAAAAGATGAAGGCGTGGGTATGACGCCGGAAAAAATACAAAGCCTGTTGGCTGATCATGTGGTTATTTCTTCCGCTAATGTTGACAACCGTAAAGGGCATGGCCTTGGTTTTCTTATCATCAAGGACCTGCTGAAAACGATGGGCGCCAGCCTGCATATTGAAAGCAAGAAGGGGGTGGGAAGTACTATTTCGATCATTATGCCTGTATGATGTTGTGTTAATGAGCGGAATGTGCCAGGGCAACGAAACGCGGCGGCTCCTCCAAAGGAGGAAACTTTCTTATTACCCTGCAATTTCCCGTTGCTTCGATTTAATTATTATTTTTAATCGGGTTTATCTTCAAAATCAATGCCCCTGCTGATTTTTTTGTCATGCATAAGTCTGCAATAAAGATATCCGGGTTAATTATCCTGCTAATGATCTCCATGATGGGGCTGGCACAAAAAACGGATAAGGTTTGGCTGAAAAACGGTGATGTGGTAACCGGCGAGATCAAGTATATGAAATTCGCAAAACTTACTATTGACCAAACGGGACCCGGAAAGATCAATATAAAATGGGAAGAAATAACCAGGATAAGATCAGAAAAAACTTTACAGGTAACCCTGCAGGATGGCCGGGTGCTGATAACAAAGCTGGATTCGGTTTTTTTTGAAGTACAACAAAACAGCCTGGACGATATTATTGAGATCATCTGGATAAAAGACAAATTTTTACAAAGATTGAGTGGGGATATTAACCTCGGCGCTAATTATGCCAAATCCAGTGATATTTTCACATTTAATCTCAATAGTTCAATTACCTACCGTGTGCCAAAAAATGAAGTGAACTTTAAAGGAAACTCTGTAATTACCAGTAGCGCCAGCGACACTTCCCGCTCCCTGAAACAGGATATTATGCTGACCTATTATCGAAGACTAGAGAGGAGTTTTTATACAGGGGGAAGCCTTGGTTGGGAACAAAATGACCAACTGGGATTGAACAATCGTTTCTCTGTCACCGGTGTTGGCGGTAAAATACTTATGAGTAATAACCGTCATCGCCTGCTCACCGGGTTGGGGCTCTCTTTTAACCAGGAACAGTCTAATGAAACCAAAGATTATACAAAAAACCTGGAGGCGTTGGCGGTAATCCAATATAAAGAATTCCACTATTCTTTTCCCAAGCTCTCGATCGATGCGCAATACGCTTTTTTTCCCAGCCTGACGGATTGGGGTCGTGTAAGAATGAATTTCCAGATAAATACAAGTATTGAGATCTTTAAAGATTTCAATGTAGGGCTGAGTTTCTATGATAATTTTGACAGCCGACCTCCTGCCGGCGCTGCGTCCAAAAATGACTTTGGAATAAACTTTACAATAGGATACTTTTTTGGAAAATGACCGTTGTCTGCCCGGGTGCCCTGACCGGGAAAGCGCTGTTAAAACCAGCCACTTCTTATATACCGTTCATGCCCTGAACTTTGCACAATATCAAAGGTGCTCTATATAATTTTGCCCTATATTTACATAAGAGCAACCCTACTATTCATAAATGGCTGGCTTAACCAGGCGATTGCTGAATTTATGTACTTGCGTTTATTAATTTTTATTCTGTTTTTTCCTGGTCTTTCTTTCTGTTCTTATGGGAAAGATTTATCAGTGAAACCGGGCGAAGTAAAATTCTTTTCTGAAAAATTACCGCGGAAATCTCCGCCATCCAGAAGAATTTTATTTAGTGATTCCGGTTATTACTTCCGGGTTACGCCCCCGTTTCTCCGCCATTCTTCAGGTATCCTGTTTTATCCATGGCAAAAACAAACTGCAAACCCTGCATTACGTTTCCAATATAAAGTTGCCGGAAATGAGCAGGAGCCTTTTCCGTATAATCATTATGAATTCAGAACTCCCCCTGTTAATAACCTGATATCTTTTAAAGGATCAAGAGATCCACTGCTGCGAAATGAAAATGCCGGGGTATGGAAAAAAATTGGCCGTGCTGAACTTTTCATCGGCGGCGCTGAACTGCTGTGCATGGGTATCCTGATGCTCATGCCTAAAGAGGTAACGAAGTGGTCGAACGACTGGGTCCAGGATTCGTGGCGCAACATAAAAAGAGCATTTACAACTGCTCCTGTTTGGGATAAAGATGACTGGCCGCTGAACTATATTGGTCACCCGATTGCCGGATCCTATTATTATAATGCAGTAAGAAGCCAAAACGCAAACTGGTTTCATTCCTTTCTCTTTTCCACTGCTCAGTCTTTTATTTGGGAATATATAATTGAAGGGGCCGCAGAAAAACCAAGTGCGCAGGATCTTATTATTACCCCCGTTGCAGGAACGATGCTGGGTGAAGCGACACACCAGATCACCATGAATATGCGCAGGAACGGTTTCCGCTTTTTTGAAAAAGTTTTTGTATTGATCTTTAATCCGTTTTTTGTACTCAACAATGGGTTTGGGCCAAAGTTCAACCCGGTATGGGTGCGGCATTGATTTTACCCCGCTTTCTATTTCTTAGTTTCCCTGAACAGGAAATAGCGGCCTCCTATATCTGCACTCCATTGGTAGCGTCCGACGAAATCGCCGAATATTCCGGCACTGGGTGTAACCCAGATATTGATACGGGGTGACGGCGCATGAGTCAGGCGGGTTCTCAGGTTCATGGATAAGCCGCCATTCATGTAATCAAGAAACCATTCCGGCGCCAGGACCACCCAGGTTTTTTTTGAAAAATACCTGATGAGGACAACCTGCAATTTTGAAAAGCTGATATCAGATCTTGTTTCATCTCCGCTCACGGAATTTACCTGCTGAAGTGAGGCTGACAAAAGCAATTTTTTCTTCGGCATTAATTTAGAATAGGTGACCATCGGGATAAGCAGGTTCTTGCCTGTGCCAAGAAGACGTGATTGCGCTGTATTCAAACTGACTTCCATTGAAGCAGTAAATGCAGATAATTTTTTTTCAAAAAATTTATACCCGAGCAAGCGAAGTGAAATGTCACCGATACCCGATTGTCTGTGTTTAGCCGGGGAACTAAAAGAATTGTATACATACGGCAGGTCTATCCGGGTGGTAAATCGCTTCCCGATCTTTAAAATGGTTCTTAGCACGGTCTGGTTTAAGTAGATATCACTTTTGTCGTAGCGCTGCAATTCATTGAACACCTCTATTCTCGTAATAAATTGCGAAGGATCGTCAGCATTTGCCTTGACCGGTTCGTTTTTCAGTGTGTCAGGTGAATTTTGCGCTTGCAGAATGATAACGTGGTGTAACAAGAAAAACAAGAATAACCATTTTGTCATTTTGTAAGTTTTACATTTTGCACAGGTATCACTACTGCTCCGTTTGAGCGGTCTTTTTCTTTTTAGGGTTTTTGCCGATCGGAATGCAGGCTGTAACATAAAGAACCCTGTTAAACTGGCTGGGTGTTGAATCGTCAATTACTATATCAACCAATCCATAATAATACTGGAGCCCGAAGTTCATCCCGTTTCCTTTCATCAGGTGATAGCCAATACCGGCTGCCAGGCCAGCATCAAGCGGATGATATTGATCCTTTGTCTCTACTTTATACTTCAGGTCATCCTTTTCGTTTATGGAATTTTTAAATTCATCATGCGCTTTATAGCGTAACCCAAGTTGCGTCCCCGCTTTCAGGTAAATATTGTTTTTGAATTTATACTTCATTAATACCGGCACATTGAAGTAATTGATCTTCCTGGCAACTTTTCCTCCATTGAATGAATTATCGAGATCAGGATTTCCAAGTGAATATACGGGCAGGTCATCAGCGCCCATGGTTGATTTCACAATCACACCAGTGTTGATCATCCAGGAGGGATCCTTGAGTTTGAAATCAAAGTAAAAACCAAGATTAAAGCAATTGAGACCTTTGGCTCCGTCCAGGTTTTTAATATTGGCCAGGTTCCAGCCGCCTTCTAATCCAAATTCTATCTTCCCGGTGTTCAGTTTATCGCCCAGTAAAATAGAAATCAGAACCTGGGTATGCCCGGTATAAATGCATAAAATAAAACCAGCAAAAAAAATGATTTTCTTCATGGGGGAAATTTATAATCCAAAGCGGTATTGCATACCCACCAGGAACTGAGTCCTGGAAGCCAGGAATCCAAATTCACCCCGTAACATCAAATGCTTATTGAGCTGGTATTGGGACCCGACGATGAAATTCCAGGCATCTTTTGGCTTTTTGTCCATGGAATATTGAACCGTAGAAGTTCCTATGGTATTAATGGCATTATCGGCGCTTGCCAATATCTCGCCTGCTCTTGTCAACGCCCTGTTGGCTGCATTGTACTTGGCTTCATTCACAGGGTTCTGCTGTTCGATAGAAGAAAGACCTGCCCACCATGCGTCCACTTGCTGCTGCGCATTGCCTACTTTTTGAATTCCCTGGTCCACTTTGTTTCCGAAATCCACCGGCAATACTTCTGACAGGTTGATAGATCCATCAGTTTCTGAGCTGATATGCACCCTGAACCCGCCAACCCATACTGCAATGGATTGCTCTGGTTTTTTAGCCTTGTTGATCTTGAAATTTTTTCCTAACCGCGGGCCGAATATAAAAGATTGTGCTGGCTTACTCAGTTGAGGTACATCGGTCCAGGCAACATTCATATCCAGTGCAAGAAATCCACCCGCTATTCCGATGGTAGGCGTAAAGCCTAGCCCGTAGGTGGTAGTATTGAACTCTATTGTGGTGCTTGCCGACATTATTTCGTGGTCCGTATTGGTGGAATCAGGTATCCATACTCCAAATCCAACTTCAGTCGAAGCCTGTGCCTTTCCAAGAATTCCATAAATATTCAGAAAAGGGAATAACCATATATCCGGCCTTATAGTAGCGGCACTGGCTGTTGCAAATGCTTTGTCGAACCTCACCAGGCCATCAAGGTTATACATCGGCCCGTTATTAAAACCTACATTCAGGTTATCTATGATCAGGTCTGATTGCTGCCAGAAATATTGAGCGCTAAAACCAGCCGAGTATGGCAGGTTGTATCCGGCCTTGGTAGCTTTTGCACCCAAAATGGGCAGTGAATAGGGATACTCCGATTTCTTGAGGCTGTCAATTAACTCAGCATTTTTCTGCCCTACCTCTTTATTGGTAAACACTTGTGCAAAAGCACCGGAGGAAAGAATAGCAAGTGAAAACAACAGGATCATCCTGCAAAAAAGCCGTTTTGGATTATCACGATACGACATATTAGATTTCTTTATTTAAAATTAGTTCAAATAATAGTTATTGTCGCTGTTACGATTAATTTATTCTTCTGAACTCCACATCATAAGTAACACCTTCCACAGCCTGGAAATACTTGCCGGCAAGTAAATCCTGCTCCGGGATATAAGTTAAATTATAATTTGAGCCGGGATAATTTTCATCTCTTAATTCAACATATATCTTCAGCGCTCCGCCGATAGAGTCCCAGGTTGCTTTGGCCACATTGATTGATCTTGGATTAAAATACCCCGCTTTCATTATCCTGCCATCAAGCAACTCTGTTATTTGCAACCGGTATGCTGCATCTGTCCTTGTCCAGTCCCCGATCAGCAATTTTTTATCGGGAGCTGGCTTTTGTTGCTGGCTGACAGGTTCCGGGATTGTAGTCGTTGTTTCGGCAGCTTCTTCGTTGTTCTCCTGCTGTTGATTGCAACTAAAAATGAGCGCCGCTATTATAGCAGGCAGCAATAATGCAAGCCGTTTCATTTGTTTCATGGCGTTGGTTTACTGTTTTAAAAAGGTCTTTTTAAGGTATGATCCTGTCAACATTCAGTTGTTTACCGTGCAATTGCTCCTGCAGGTTGTGCATTGGTTTTTGACTCAACCTGGATATTCCCAGTTCCGGGCGGTCAAGGGCTATAATCAAAAACATGGCCACGGCAAAAATGATAGCAAGTAACAGGTTTATCTTTAAATTGCTTTTTCCTGAAATTCCGAATTGATAGCCCAGGATAAGCATGGAAAGAAATGTAATAATAAATAACACGAAAAGTACCGATGCCGGGATGCGGTACTGGAGCCCCATCGCTATTCGCTGGTTGTAGGCATCAACCATTTCATTTACCGTAGTAATATATAGTGCATAAACCTCTGAGCTGCGATCCTGTTCTGCCAGCGCTTCCGCGTATTTCCATAACGAATCGAGTATTTGCTGGGACCGGATGAACACATGGTTTAGTACTGACCTGTCGGCCAAATTCCCAACCCGTAAATCAACATATTCAACAAGGAGCTTTTTGGTGTTCGAACGATAGGGTTCCGGAATCAACCCTGCCCGTAAATAAGCTGTTCTTATTTGTGTGACCTCTTCCAGCAGCAATTGCCTCCTGGCATCATAGCGGTTGGCTGCAATTTGAAAGGTGAATGCAAGCATGAACGCAAGCAGGCCAAATGCGGCGCCTACTACGGACCCTACCGGCGTGTGTGGTAATTCGCCGGGTTTCTTTCGGGTGTTAGTGCCATAACGCTGTCCGATAAGTATAGGTACCAATACAGCAATAAACGGGATCAGGAACATCCCCGCTATCTGCATAAAATAAATCATGTGCCCCCGTCCCTTTATTATTTAGATATAAAAACTGTTTATCAGAAACAAAACCCGAACACAGATCCGGTGCTTTTTTAAACCACAAACCCCATGCATCTACTTTTCAAAAGGATAGATTTTTTTCCAGTCGCTTTTCATATCCACGATCAGCCAATTATATTTTGCTGCATCGTCTAACCCTTTTTGCAAATTACCAATATGAGATTGCCGGTCGTAAGCCCACTCACGAACCGAATCTGTATGATGAACGATCATTCCAAAACGGGGTCCGACGCCGGTGCTGGTATATTGCAGCATCGCATAATCACCATCTGAATTTCCTGCAGTAAATACCGGCCGCTTGCCAATGTATTGATGAATACCTACAGGCTTGCCTTCTTTGTCGTCAATAAAATTCAGTTCGGGTAATTTGGTTAAAACGGGTTGGCCGTCTTTGATCTCGTATTTCACTTTCCCGGAACTGCCCACCACCTGGTCGGGCGGAATACCATAAGCCTGTTCAGCCCAGGGGCGCATAAAATCAATGCCGCCACCCGAAACGATGAATGTTTTGTATCCATTATCCCTCAGGTAATTCAGCAACTCAAGCATGGGCTGGTAAACCATTTCATTGTAATGCCTGCCTGTTTTAGGATGTGTGGCTGTTGCTATCCAGTCTTTCACCGCTTTTTCAAATTCAACCGTTGTTATCCCGGTATGTGCAACCGCAATAATTTGCATCAGCGCTTTTTCGCCGCCGGATAAGGCTGCTTTCATATCACCTTCCAGAATCCCTTTAAAGGGTTGGGAGGTTTTCCATTCAGGGTGTTGCGGAGCCATTGCTTTTATACGATCAATAGCAAACGCTAATTGGAAATATATGGGTTGTTCGCTCCACAATGTTCCGTCATTATCAAAGCAGGCAATGCGGTCGGCAACCGGAATAAAATCTGCGCTGCCTTCGCTGGTGGTCTTTGTTACAAAATCAATGATGGCTTTTTTGGAACCACCCTCGTTCCATGAAAGAAGCGGGTCGCCCGCTGCAACAAGATTCTCCTTTTTTGATGCGTCCTCTTTTTGTTCCGGCGAATTGCAACTAAAGATCAGTGAGGCGACGGGTACAGATAGTAATATGAAAAATTGGTTGATTGATTTCATTTTACTTCTTTTTAGTTATGATCAAATCTTGAACCAGGTAGACACGGTTAAAGGAAAAAAATGTGGCTCATCGCATTCGCTGAGCCACGTTTTCAGCCCGCCATAGCGGCGGCCATTGATACAAACACAGAAAAACCCCGCTGTTGGCGGAGCAACTATCCATTATTTCAGAAAGCCGTCTTTACGCATTTTATCAGAAACAACATCTGCGATCTCGGTCACTGTTTTATCCAGCTTTGATGGATTAACTGTTTTTGTAGTACCTGTCCATAATAATTTGTCCGGCTCAACCGAATAAACAGTGGATTCAACAAAATAATTTTTATCAGTAGTATAATAACCCGATGTGCCGTACATGCCTGCGCCATACCCGTAATACCTGCCATAGCCACCATAAAAACCGGTAGTGGTGCCCGGAACATAAGAAGTTTCTTTTTCTACATCGGCCAAACGCATCAGCACTACATGCGTAAACTTGTCCTGCTTTAATTTCTCGCTGAACTTATCACCGCTGGCTTCTTTTATCATAGCATCCGTAATAACCGTGTAAGAAGGCACGGCGGTCGAACCGATCCGTTTTACCAGGTTATCTTCAATAACCCTGCGGGCGGCTTCATCTTTCACCATTGCCACTACTAAAACTTTATTCGGGGCTACAGCCGTCACGCTTGCTCCGGGCTCCTGCCAGGATTTTACAATTTTTGTAGACGGGCCGCAACCAGCGATAGTGCCGGCAATAACCACAACCAGCATCAGTTGTTTCATTTTTTCTGTCAGAATTAAATGTTTCATCTCTCCAGGTTTTAAATTAAAGTTGATAGGTTTTTATCTTGAAATTATCTTTTCAATTAATTGAATACTGATGTTTGGTTTGTTACAAAGGATTGATTGGCTCATCACAGCTTTTCTGCTGATTTCCGGGCAGGGGCTGTTGGTGTTATCATCCAACCATTTCACATCTTCTTTTTCTTCGGGTTCTCCTGTTTATCAGGATGCATGCATATCAATATTCTAAAGTTATGTATAAATATATTACAAAAAACAGGTATCAGGCTGGCTAATCGTTTTCAGCCACCTTCTCCTCCCGGTGTGTTCGGGGGGTCTGTGCGCAGGTTTTCTATCATGTGATGTATTGTTGGAAGGGCTGCTACTTTCAATCATCATGATCAAAAGAATTATATACTTAAAACCTGTACCCGATATGTATCATACACCTGTACCCAAACCGGGTAGTGCTCGCCGATCCTTTGGTTTGAAACTCTCCTTCATCGATCGCCCAGCTGTATCCCGGAAACTTATCCTCCAGCGCCTCGTTCAGTTTCTCAAAAAACTTTTGTTTGTCCTGCTCGGATAAATTAGTGCCCAGCGATGCTTTTAAATTATAGACAGCAATGCCGGGGCCGGACAATATCATGTCCAGGGCGAGCCGGTCCCAGAGAATAAACTGGTAACCCGCTTCAATGCCAACTGCATTAACTTTCAGGCTGGTTGTCGACTCCACTGTTTGAAGGGGTCCGCCGGCGGTGCTTGTTAAAGACCAGCTATGTTTTTTTTCAAAATTGTTGTACGAATAATAGGGCCCGATATAAACACCGCGGGGGGCAGCATATTTATTTTCCTTTGCCAGGTAAAAGCGGTAGTCTGCTGAAAAATTAAATCCTTTTTGGTCAGTGACTTTATTTGCCTTCAGCGAATCAGAATCAATAATGTTAAGAGAGGGAAACCCTGTCTGGCCAAAATTGACAGAGAAGGTCTGGTGTTTACTTACTACCCGCTCATAACCAAAAATGAGGGACCGGGTACCAAATATGACCGGGTTCGTCAGGTTAAAGCGAAAAGTATTTTTGTATTCCTTAACCGGCTTTTCTGTTTTTGTTGTATCCTGTGCTGTTGCCGATAGTTGAGCTGCTGATAAAAATACCGTAAGGGCCGGCATTAACCATGTTGTTTTTTTCATACTTCCTGGTTTAAGAACGTAATGGTTGATCTTTTCCCATCAGGCTCCTTTTGTAATAACTGCACCGCGAACATTCCTTTTCTTGCCGGTCACCATTTATTACTTGGCTAAAACTGAAGCGCCACGGCCGTACTTCCTGATAATGCCCATCATTTTACCAACAGAAATATCCAGTCTTTTCACTTTTGATTGGGGCACCAGTCTTATTTCTCCTGATTGCGCATCCGGTGGCTCCGGGAAAAAAACGGTGCTATAACCATCCTGCTGGTCTATTTCTATCGACAATGTCCATTCCTCCTCGTCGCCTGTTAATACCGCTTTCCAATTATCATCCGCTTCCCCGATGGCATCACTTGCTCTCGACTTCAGCAAAGTATACCCGGGAATAAACACCAATACGTTGTTTTCGAGCTTCGCGATAAATGATTTTACTCTTTTCTTTTCGGCCAGTACGCCGGCCATATAACAAACCAGCAAAACCAGTGCAAGGCTTATTAATGAAAGCAATCCCACGCCAAGGATCCTTTCTGTGGGCAGGTATTGCTTTATGGGAAGGATCAGGTCCCGGACCAGTGCAATAACCCTTTCCATTATAAACACCAGTAACCATATTGGAAATAAAAACAGGACGATCCCTTTTAAAACTCTCTTCAATGACGCCGTGTACCATTTCATGTGCGGTTGTTTTAATACTTATTAAATGCGTTAATCCATTCACAGTAGCACTAAAGCGCTTTCCGTTCCCGGTTAACGTCTTCTGCCACCATACCCGCCGCCGGCCATGTATTTTGCGCCTGTCAGGAAATACTAATTTTTCTTTTCCCTTTCAATTTCACCAATAAACGGAATGGCTTCCTGTATTTCACCTTTAATGAAAGTTTGCAATGCGCTTTCAAGTTGAATGAATTTGGCTGCGTTTACAGCACCCAGTATTGTTTTTACCTGGCCATAATACTTTAAATGCAGGTTTTCGTAGGCTATATTGTTCTGGTGCATAGCCCTTACCAACTGATCGGCTTTTGCATTGGTGAGTGTATCGTAATTAATTGCATAATCATTGATCAGCTGTATTCTTTTCCGGCCAAGCGCTTTGCGTTCTGCTTCATATTTATCATATACTTTCCAGAAAGCCGTTGCTTTTGCCTCTTCCACGTTCATATAGGCGGCTACCAGCTCCCGCTTGGTCTTTCCCCATGCGGCCTGGATAAGATCAACGTCTTCTTTCATTTCGGATTGGCCAAATACGCTTGCTGAAAAGGCTAATGCTGCGATCAGTACTATTTGTTTCATATTATTAAGTTTTGGGCTAATATAGCCCGATTTTTTAATATTGGTTGTAATAAAAACAAAGATGTTTGCAGCGGGCAGGAAGGTGTTTAAACGGATGTTTTGTGATAGTAAAAAATAGCAAATAATTAATAGCGCCCGGGCCAGCAATACCGGGGTCTTTCCTGGTTCAATTGTGTGGATTTCTGTTCTTAAAATTCAATCCCCAGCGTTGCAATTACAAATTCACTGTCTGTAAACGGGTTGAAATAATGAACGCCTGCCGTTAATTTCCAAAACGAGTATTGCGCAAAAACTCCCCGCTGAAGATCTAAGCCGGATTGGTATAGCCTGGTGCGGTTGGCAGAAATTCCAGTTCTGAAATTTTTGAAAGGAGTAATGGCCAGCTCTGTCCAGGTATAAAAAAAATTATTCTCTTCCCCGTTAAGATCGATCACATACTCGCCTTCAGCATAAAAATCAAATTTTTTCCAGGCCAGGCTTGTTTCCAGGCCCGGTACTATGCCATCCGTATTTCCAAACACAATCCCGATCATGGGTACCAGGGTCAGCATAAGCTTATGGCCGGTTTCAATTCGGTATCCGCCGAATACAGAAGCTGTGTTCACGTCTTCATAATTATATCTTGCCTCTAAATGCAGCGCTTTATGATCGGCATATCCCAAAAGCGTGGTGGTGTTTTTTTCGGCCGGCAAAAAGTAATGATACGCATTCATCTCAAAAGACCAGCCCGGTGAAGCCGGATCACCGGCTGCCCGCGATGAATCAATTACTGTTTTCTGTGCAGCGGCGCAGGAAGTAAGCAGTATAGATAAAAGGCTTATGATCTTATTTCGCATGGTTATCCTCCTAATGCAGTGGTTATAAGAACAAGCACTATTCCAGGGAGGCTTGTGATGATTCTGTTGTGCTGATCTCTTTCAGCCATAGCTTCTGAATTTTGACCTATATTTGACTAAAAAATAATGATTATTTGCATTGCTGAGAAGTTTTTTACACAGTTCATGTTGGCTGCTTGTGCGGTATTAATTCAATAATGGGCCCAGATTATTCTTAGTTGAGTTCCAAGAATGCTTTGTAGTGCTTCAAGTTCGTCTTTTGTTAGTTCTTGTTGTGGGTGGGCAATAGAAGTAACATGTTTTGCAAACCCGGCAGGTTGTTCATAGGTTAGGTCATTTAAAGAGGTGTCCTTTTTGCAGCAAGAAGTCGTGAAAATTAGGTTAGCAAATTGAGTTTGGTAAGCTACATCTATGGCATTTTGCCAATCTTCAATATCAAGCACCTTTCCACATAAATTGCAAGAAACAGATTCAAAATTGCTTCCTTGGTCAATTAACTCAACGTTTTCGTTCGAGATAATTTCTATTTGATTGTCGTTGTACCGCCGAGACAGGAAAACTTTTGCATTCTTCTGCGCAACTTCGGTAGGGATAAATAATGGATCTGTTGAAATAAGTCTGAGGAAGCTCGATGACATATTTGTTTTTTACCGTGTCGTTCCAATAGCATAGCAGCCAACGTCCAGGGCTTTCTGCTGTACTGATATTCCGTGATTCGTCAGCCCGGTACTATTGCTGAATAAAGTTACTGAAGATCAGAATATAATCTGTCGCTGGGTTTTATTCGTAAAGCTGGAACTGAAACTGAAGGTTGTTGTGTCGATCAGGATTTATTCGTAAAGCCAGTATGGCAGAAAACCCAATGTTGGGCGAAGTGTTTTTTTCGCTATAAGGTTTCTTCCTTTCTTTGGTCACTTTCAGTCTTTAAGCGACTAAAAAACCTTTCGAAACTATCCGTTCTTAAATATTTGAGTGAAATCTCAATCTTATGAAATCGGTCGCTTACTCTTAAATACTTTCTGTAAGTCCAAAAATAGAAAATGAGGGAAATAATTGAAATAGTGATATCAAACACATTTTGAGCGGCTGCTTTGTCCCACCCAAGGATATGACCTGTATAGCGTATATTTTTATAAACATAAACCACTGCCCAAAGGATTGCGAACACTAGGTAAAACCTATACCTTCTTTTATAAATTTTATATGCTACGATGTCTTTTAGCATGATTTCTTCGGTATCATTCTTTTTCTTTTGCAGAAGTCTATGGGTTGTCAAAACAACTGAGCTGTCATCTGAAGTCATTAGTGTTACTTCTTGGATAGGCTTGGACATAGCCGGATTTTGATTAGTGGTGGGATGCTTGTTAACATTGCGCCTAACTCGCTAATTTACGAAAGTTCTTAATTATATATTATTCATT
>DATDIX010000226.1:0-2101 GCA_036520835.1 Chitinophagaceae bacterium
TTCAAACAAACAAAAAGCATTGGCAAAGTCTGATCTGAACTTTCCAAGCCGTGGGTCATCGGGGACATATACCAGTTTGGGTTTGGCATGTGGCACCCCGGCTGTTTCTGCAAACGGCGGAACGGATAAGGCAGCAAAAGGGTATGAAGCAGACACGCCATCTGAAACCAGGTCTTTCACTACTGTGCCTCTCAACTCAGGCGGCAATGCTGCATCCGTTACTGATTTTTCAACTATCCTTAAAACATATTGCTTACCTGTTGGATCTTCCAGCCGCAACGATTTGGTCTGGTGCCCGCCTCCTGTTTTCAATGGCTTAAGCCCGCCATATTCCTTCCCAAGGTTGATCACCGCTACACGAACCGGCGTTTTCCATTCTTCCCGGTAATTTTTTCCGAGGAAAAAATTCCTTCCGCTGCCTGATTTGAATTTCCCGGAGGCAAAAACAGTTACCGAATCAGGAAATGGGCCGGCAGCTTCTGCCATTTCTTTTTGCGGAGCAGGCAGGTCATTCAATGCTGATGCATACACCGGTTGTTGTATATCGCCGCTTGCCAGTGTATAAAACTTCACTGCTACTTTCCCGCCTGCAGTGATCTCCACCACCGCAAAACCTTTCTCCTCTTCTGCAAACAAACTGCTCTTTCCTTTTTTTACCTGTGTTGCTTTAGCGCCTGAGCCGCTTACAATATATGAGATGCTGTCATGTATCAATAATTGCAGGTTATGGTCATGTCCCGCTGCATGGATAACATTCGGGTGAAGTTTCATGACTTCTTCTACCTGCCTGATCATATTCTTATACTGCGGATGTTTGGTATCCTGTATATTTCCAAATACCCCTCTTGTCAAAGGGTATAGGGAACCAATAACCGGTAAAGGAATATAAAGACCCGGTGACGCTTCAGTCAATGGGAAAATATGCTGCTTCAGTGTAAAATACCCGCCGTGCTTACCATGCGTATAAAATGGATGGTGCATGGTCAGTAAGATCAGTTTATCGGGGTAAGCACTAATTATATCTTTTAATGATGTTACTATTTCATCTTCTGTTTTGCAATCGCAATCAGATTCTACTCCTGGCTTTTCAGCCTGCTGCAGCCACCATTGACTATCCATGAATACGATCACCACTTTCTCTCCTGCCTGTACCTGGACAGGGCCGGGGCAGCCATTGCCGGGCAATACCTGCACATTGGTTAATCCCAGTTTAGAGATGTAGTCCCATTGATTCCGTACCTGGGCCAATGCGCCTGTTTTTCCTTCCTTCCAGTCATGATTACCCGGAACAAAATAGGCCTTTGCATTTTTGCCCTGCACCACCGATACCTGGTAATCCAATATAGCTTTTGCAGCAGCATAGCTTTTACTGCCTTCAACAGGCAATCCGCGGGGATAAATATTGTCACCGAGATAAATAAGGGTATTGCTTGAGTCGTTCCAGTCAACATGTTGCTTCAGCCAGTCACAAACAGGCTGTTTATTATTTTTTATTTCACCGGCATCGCCGACTAAAAATATGCGCTGTACTACCCGGAGCTTGCTGGTATCTTGCGCAAAAGCAGGAAAAAATTGCTGAAGAAAAAAAACAAATAATATCAGTAAGAATCGGTTCATAGCAGTTGTTATATGTTAAAATGATCCCTGGCTGGTATTATTTTTCATAAGGGAAAAAAAGGATCGAGCCTTTACCCTGCACCCCTTCATTGGAAATATACATATCGCCATTGGGGGCAAAAGTAATTCCTTCCGGTTGCTGAAAATGATCGGCATTTATCTTATACACCTGCTCCAGTACACCTTCCCGGCTGCATTGCAACAATACTTTGCCAACAGAAGCGATGATAAAAAGTTTATCCATTACCGGGTTCAGCGCCGCTGCAGAAGGCCTGCATTCGATCTGGCTATTCTTTGCCATCCTGCGTATCTCTTTCCATTCTATCGTAAAATAAACCCCCGGCAGAAATTGTTTGGTGGCCAGGTCAAACCTGTACGCATTGATATTTGTTGAACCGCTACCGCACAATTTACAGATCAATACCAGTTGCCCTTGTATTTTATCATAGTAAAGGCTTTCAAATTCTATCCCTTTGCCAAAATC
>DATDIX010000227.1:0-2424 GCA_036520835.1 Chitinophagaceae bacterium
CAAAAAGTATCGGTGAAATGAATATTTGTGGTCTCACGCCTCAAGTAAAAGATATAAGTAATAATGAAAGGGAGTATAATTATATGATCACTCCCCGCCGCGGCGGTCTGGGTGAAACCGTATTATACGTGAACGGCATTGAGGCGAAACGCTACAAATCAGCCCAGTTGATAAAAAACGGAAGCGATTATCGCCTGAATATCAAAAGAAGCGAACTGAACTCATGGTTTATTACAGGACAAACCAATCGTGTGTCGGTGAAAGCATATACAGCGGGTAATGATATCTCATCACGAAGTGTTATAGATGATGAGGAGGGAGATAACAAAACAACTGCGCCGCCTAATTTGTATGCCGTAATGATAGGAGTGAGTGACTATAAAGGCGATGAGCTTGATCTGAAGTATGCGGGTAAAGATGCAATGGACATCTCCAATGCGGTAGCGGTATCATCCCGGAAACTGCTGAATACCGACGGCAAAGAACATGTGTTTATTTATAACCTGAATACGGAGAAAGATCGTTCAGGTTCCCCTGATAAAAACAGTATCAGGATGACACTGTCGGAGATCGGGAAAAAAGCAACGCCTAATGATATATTACTGATCTTTTTTGCAGGTCATGGCATGATGAGCGGGGAAAAAAAGCAATTTTATTTTTTAACCTCGGATGCTTCTAAAGCAACAGCTGCTGATGCGACGGCTGATGTGGGTATCAGCACGGCTGAATTGACCGAGTGGATGAAACCACAGAATATAAAAGCGCAGAAACGAATCCTGATCTTTGATGCCTGCAACAGCGGGCAGGCCATCAGGGATTTTGTAAAACTGGGCGGCAATGACCAGGACTATGTTGCTGCAAGGGATGATGAAAAAGCAGCGCAGGTAAAAGCCATCGAAAAGCTGAATGAGAAATCCGGGTTATTCATCCTTTCTGCTTCGGCAAGTAATCAAAAGGCCTATGAGATGAGCCGTTATTCACAAGGCGTACTGACCTATTCGCTGCTCAAAGCCATCAAACAGCAACCTGACATCCTGGATAATGGTAAATACCTGAATGTAAGCCGTTGGTTCGGCGCTGCAGAAAAAACAGTGAGTGAACTCTCTAAAGAAAATAATATAAGACAACAACCGCAGATCGTCAGTAATACTAATTTCAATATCGGGTTGGTGGATGAAGAAGTGGTAGCTAAGATCATTTTGCCACCGGAAAAGCCATTGTTTGCCGCCAGCAATCTGCAGAACAATGATGAAAGCATTGCGGCTGATGACCTGGGGTTGAGCCGTATGATTGATAATAGCTTATCTGCTTTGTCGGAAAGAGGTTCAAAAGGACCGATCGCTTTTATATCTAACACAAGTACTCCGGATGCTTATAAACTTAGCGGGCGGTACGAAGTAAAAGAGAATAATATCACAGTGAAAGTTAATGTACGAAGAGGTAAAGACGTAAAACGATTTGAATTAACAGGTACAACAGGTAAACTTATTGAACTGGCTGCTGCCATTGCAGAAGAAGCTGCCAGGGTCGTTAAATAGGTTTTATGTAAGCAGTTACATTATTTGGTTTCTTTTATAAAATACAGGATCATTCCCTGTGACGATAATCATGTTTAAGCGTAACCTCACTCACGGTAGAAAGAAATAAACTTTAGTAAATTGCTCCGGTAAATTCTTATTTTGAACAATATGATCAAATCCCTGGTTATCCTGTTTTGCAGCATGACTTTGTATGCGTGCCATGAGCAACGGATTGTCACTACCTGGAAGGTTCCCCAACCGGGCTGGAGGCAATACGATAAGATAATGGTAGCAGGTGCTTTTAATGATTGGGATGATTCTGTAAGGGTACAGGCGGAAGATCTTTTTGTAAAAGCGATCGAAGGACTTTCTTACAGGGCAGTACCTGCCTATAAAGAGTTTGGATTAAAGGGGCCTGAGGACCTGGACCAGGCTGAGATCTATTTCAAGCTGTACAAGAATGGTATTGATGCCGTGATGGTAATTGCGTTGATAGATAGCACGAAACTGACATTTCAAAAGCCCGGTGATATGTATGTATATCCTGCCGGCTATTATTTTAACCGTATCTGGAATTACAAAAATATCATTACATCACCAGGGGATGACAGTACGGGGAACGATAAAGGTCGTTTCTGGGAGATAATACTTTTTGATCTCAGTACACTTGAAGCTACCTGTGTAATGCAGACAAGTTCATTCACAAGTAATATCAACGGGGCTGTTATTGAAGATCTTGCCAGCCAGGTCATCCGCAAACTCCATAAGGAAAAGGTACTTACAAAAGGCCGGTATCTCAAACCATTTTGATGTTAATCACCATTGCTGCTAACCCCTGTCATGTGAAAAAGCAGTATACCGGGTTAGCTTTGGCTGTTGCTGATAAGGCAGCTTAAGCAAAATA
>DATDIX010000228.1:0-4185 GCA_036520835.1 Chitinophagaceae bacterium
ATGTGGAGGGATAAAGTGAAAAAGGATTTCGAGAAAAGAGAAGGTACAAAGATCACTTTCACTCCATTATTTATTGAAGCCGTCGTTCGCTGCATAAAGAAATTTCCGCTGGTCAATAGTTCAGTGGAAGGCGACAGGATCATCGTAAAGAAGGACATCAATATAGGAATGGCTACGGCTTTACCAAACGGCAACCTGATCGTTCCGGTAATTAAAGGTGCCGACCAGTTGAATTTAGTAGGCCTTGCCAAACAGGTAAATAGTCTTGCTGACAGTGCCAGGAACGGAAGACTGAAAGCAGACGATACACAGGGCGGCACTTTCACCATGACCAATGTCGGTACATTCGGCAGCCTGATGGGAACACCTATCATCAACCAGCCACAGGTAGCGATACTGGCTGTTGGCGCTATAAAAAAACGTCCTGTTGTCATTGAAACTCCCCATGGAGACAGCATAGCTATCCGCCACATGATGTACCTGTCATTGAGCTATGACCATAGAATTGTGGACGGAAGCCTTGGAGCTACCTTCCTTACCGCGATAGCCAATGAATTGGAAAACTTTAATAGTGAAAGAGATTTTTAGATAGTACCAACCCTGAACGGATAAAAGAAATAATTATTTAATGGTATGGCAGGCTAATTTGAAGGTCTGCCATATTTTTTTTGCTGAAAGACCATCTTCTTTCCCTTCTTTTTTACAATAAACAAGTTATCATATTCCGTATCGGGCAGGTCGCCGGCTACTTTCGTTTCCCCGCATAATTTGTTTACAATATCATCCACGGTATTTGAATGACCCACGATCAGTACATTTTTCCCCTTTGCTTTTAGTGTTTGAATAAAAGAAGAATCCGGCCGCGGGTTATAAGTTTCTATGGCCAGGTGGAAATGATCAGCAGTTGGTTGTGCTGTAGATCTTGTACGGATAGTATTGGTTGAATAAACATAAGCGATCTTCTTTTTACCTAAAACATCTTTCAGCGCTACAGCTCTTTCTTTTCCCTGCTCCGTCAAAGGAACATCACTGGTCATATTCGGCTCAGCCGTTGCTTTTTCCGCATGGCGAACAATATAATAGGAATGGCTGCAGGAAGACAATAATATGGTGGCCGTTGCGATCAGGATGAATATCCGGGTCATAATAAAGGTTTTACCTGTTAAAAATCCTGAATTTTTCTCTAAAACAATATTCTTTATTAAACTTTCCTTCTTTTCCTTATGTCTTTTGTGTAAATTGGAAATACAAAAGCCGTCAGTTATGAAACAACTATCCGAGACCTGGTTCGCCGAAGGATACATTGATTTCGAGCTTAAGAAATATACCCTCCTTGCCTACCTCCAGGAGATCAACAAACATTTCGACGAGAACAAGCTTTATCCCCAATTAGGCGATGTCGTTTTTCATTACAATAACATTGTTGCCTTCCGGGAAAATAAAAAATTCCTGCAGGAGCATTTCCCTAAAAAACTGACTGGTTTACAAATGCAAAAACTGCAGATCATCTACGAACAGATAATAGAAGATACGGAGCTGATGCAGGAACTGGAGGATATTATTAATTATTCTGCCATTATCATAAAAAAAACATTGCAGACCGGTGTCTCTATTTATGAGTTCGTGGAGAATAAGATCAATATCACCCCCGTCGGCATTATCCCCCTGGATATAAAAGAAGGTTACTTCTTTTTAAGCAGCGGCAATACAAAAAGCACAAGGGTATATCATTACCGGCTTTCGATATTTGAAAAGCATGACGAGAAATACCGTAGTATAAAGACAGCCTATGTTGATATGTGGCACCGCAGTATCGCCATTACCTATGAACAGATAAAATCAGATCTCATACGCTATCACAAAGCTTTGCCCAACCCGGCAGTATACTCTATTGAAGTGGACCTGACCTTCCCGGTTGACGAGACATTATTACCCATCGCTAAAAGAAGCCTCGTAAAATATATCAGCCAGCCGGCAGCCTGATCATTTTATGATAACAGACTCCAGGAATTTTTTCCGGCTGATCAGTTGTGGACGGGCCGTACTCTCATAAAACGAAAGTGAATACATTTTGTCACCAACAAAAATATTTGATATATATACCCTGTCCATATTATTTGCATTGCTGCCCAATGCAACTGTTAACTTATAAGCAGGCCAACCATTTACTTTTGTAATTTCTTCAGACAGCACAGAAGCTCCCTTCATTTTCTCCAGCATGGATGATTTAAAACCCGCATAAAATGGTTCCCCATCCAGTTCCTTTGCAACGGCTGCAGAATCCAATCCGAATTGTGCAAAATTAACCACCATAGCCATGCATTTAAATGCTGTGTCCTTGTTGGTACTCCATATAGCGTTTCCATTTGTTTCGGATGTCTCAGGCTGGTAAGGGAAATCAACAGAAACCCTTTTATCAAGCTTTATGGTGATCCAATCGGCTTTGGAAAAAGCCATTATCAATACAGGCGCTAATAACAATGCAAACCTTCTCATATTAAATACATGATTTACTAAACTTGTTTATATCAGTCAACCAATTCCAGTCCCCAGTCTTTCCCTTTTTTTACAGCGGGTATGCCATTCACTATCCATGCAGGAGGCTTCTCCCCTTTCAGCAACCAGTCAAAATATTGCTGTTCCCGTACCTGTATATCTTTCTTATTCTTTCTTTCTACCAGGTTATGCGCTTCACCATTATAACTAAGCATCCATACTTTCTTTTCCAGTCTTCTCATCGCAGTGAACAATTCAATTCCCTGGTACCAGGGCACAGCGCCATCCGCATCGTTCGACATGATCACAAGAGGCGTCTTTACTTTTGGCAAATGAAATAGTGGCGAGTTCTCGATATACAGGTCCCGCTTTTCCCATAGGGTAGCACCGATCCGGCTTTGAGTTTTCTCATACTGGAATTGCCGGTTCACACCACTCTCCCACCTGATACCGCCATAAGCGCTGGTCATATTTGCTACCGGGGCGCCTGCCCATGCCGCCTTGAATATATCGGTCATCGTGATCAGCTGAACCACCTGTATGCCTCCCCAGCTCTGGCCCTGGATACCCATGTTCTTAGCATCGACCCATTTATTTTTTGCCAGGTTTTTTGCTGCGCCTACCACATAATCATAAGCGCTTTTAGCCGGTTTGCCGATCGTGTAATGTATATCCGGGGAAAACACCAGGTAACCGCGGCTGACAAAGAAAGGAATATTCAGCCTGCTTCCTGTTGGTGTTGGTTCCATGTAATCATGTAAAGTGCTGGAATGGGTTTCATAAAAATAAAAGATCAACGGATATTTTTTCCCCGGATCAAAATCTTCGGGTTTATACAAAACACCTTCTGACATCTTTCCATTCAGGGCTTTCCATTTATACAATTCTGCTGTACCCCAGTTATACTTTTGCTGTTGCGGGTTAAGATTAGTGAGCAATTTCCCGTTCTGAATACTATTATGCCAGGAGAGATCAGATTCCGTATCAACTTTAGCAAAATTCAGGTTTGTCGGGAGCTTATAGCTCTCAAATAAATAAACAAATGAATTGGAATTCTTTGCCTTTATCAACCCGCTTACAGCAAATGGAACAGTTATCCAACCGGTATCTGGTTTCAGCACCGGGCTGATTCGGCCGAGGTTGTAACCGGATGTTTTATATACTTCATCAAATACCCGGAAAACAACTACTTCATTGTTCTTCAAAAATCTCTTTTCAGGATCAAGCTGCACATATCTTACCCGGGACTTAGTTTTCCTGTTATTATAATTCTGCCGGAAGATATTAACCGGGTTCGCAGGCCCGGCCAGGTTTACCCGCCAGGCATCATACCTGTCATATATGTAAACTGCTGAGTCTCCTTCATGCCATCCCATTACTCCATAAGGCGGTGGATAAGACGGCGAGTCATGCTCTTCATTCCAGAGCGGCACTTTTATCTTTGAAGTGATATTCTTTACAGAATCTCCGTCATAAACAAAATAGTTCTTCACTTTACTTTCATACCACATGATATACTTACCGGCGGGTGAGACATAAGCTGGTGTAATCACACCCAGCATATCCTTTTTCACCAGTTTCTTTGATCCGTCACGAACTTTAATAGCATAAATATCTTTCCGGGTATTACCCATCCACTGACCTTCTATTCGTTTACCAAAATCCGTTACGCCAACAAACTGGTCTCCG
>DATDIX010000229.1:0-2656 GCA_036520835.1 Chitinophagaceae bacterium
CGCCAAACAATTCTTTGATCATACGATAAGACGACAATATACAGCGCTGGTATGGGGAGATGTGCAAAATGATGAAGGAACGATAATAGCCCATGTTGGGCGTCATATGCGGATGCGAAAATTATTTGAAGCCTACCCGGGTGGCGAACATGGTAAAGATGCGATCACCCATTATAAAGTAAAAGAAAGGTTTGGGTATGTGACATTAGTAGAATGTATTTTGGAAACCGGCCGGACCCACCAGATACGTGTACACATGAAGCATATCGGCCATCCTTTATTCAATGATGATTTTTATGGCGGTGATAAAATAGTAAAAGGCACTGTGTATGCCCGGTACAAACAATTCGTGGATAATTGCTTTGCTATTTGTCCGCGGCAGGCTTTACATGCAAAGACATTAGGTTTTACTCATCCCGGAACCGGTGAAGAGATGTTCTTTGATACAGCGCTACCTGACGATATAGCACAGGTGATTGAGAAATGGAGGAAATATTCTACTACAGTTGGAAGCAATAAGAAATGAGGTCAGAGTAATCCATTCTGATTTCATTCTTTAAAATCCAATAAGGTCGCCGTAAACATTCCTCTTTCTCTTTTCTTGAACATTACATCCCAGTTCCCTTTATACCGCAGGACCTTCGGAACCAGGTAGTCGCCGAATTTTGTTAGCTGCACTTCCATGTGGACATCAAAATCATAAACACCGGCATTATAACTCATATCATAATTGCGGGCCAGCACTTCCATGGTCTTTGCGTGGAACCAGGTGATCATATTATCAATAACGATCCTGTCCTTATCACCAGCTGACAGCCCCTCTTTTGCTTTTACAGAAAAGATATAGCAGGATTGTCCTTCATAGTCGGCCTGGTCAATAGAAAAATCATAGAGCTCTGCCACATCCGGGTCAAAGATGTTGATCTTGTTACCTATAAAAGGAATGCCGGGTATCTTTTTACCCGGGTTGAAGAAGAGCATTTTTAATTGTTCTTTGCTTTTGGCTACCCCGCTTTTTCCTTTTGCGGTGAACGTAACCCCTTTTACAATATTGGTCTCCCCGCATACTTTCCCTTCGGTGAGGAAAAGGCCTGCATATAAACCGGCTGTGTAATAGTTATAGTTGCTGTCCTTATCATAAAAGTTGCCATCCGTTGTTTCTTCCAATACATCCATGGTCCGGCAGTCATCGGCCCTGTTCTGCCTTGTTTTGCTTTGCAGGGCTGCCTGCTGCTTTCCTTTTTTGTCTACAATGCGTACATCGTTGAGAGAAGTAAATCCCAATACGCGGAGATTTCTGAAGGCTTTATAAAAGGTAGTATCATTCTTAACCCGTTCAATGAATTTCGCCACATTGATATCTGTGCGGACAACCACTTCAGAAAGGTTGATCATCCGGGCCAGTCTTTCATTATCCAGCGAATCTTCCTGTGCCCGGCAAAAAGAAAATGTAAAAAGAAGAGATGCAATAAGAAGAAGTTTATTCATGCTGCTTATTTCTCAGGAAAAAGCATTTTATAATCAACTTTTATTTTCCCTTTTGAAATATCCGCCAGTTTACCTTTCATCAGTTTTCTTTTCAGCGGTGAGATATGATCAATGAATAACTTACCCTCAATATGATCATACTCATGCAGGATCACCCTGGCGGTGATCCCTGTAAATGTCTTCATTAGTGAATTAAAATGCTCATCCCGGTATTGGATCGTAACAGTCTTCTGGCGATAAATGTCCTCTCTTATTTTGGGAATACTGAGACAACCTTCGTTATAGGGCCATTCCGAACCTTCCAGTTCAACGATATGCGCATTGATAAAAACAGCTTTTACACCCGGCGCATCCGGGTAATTCCTGTCTTCGTCATCTTCTTCCATTGAACGGAATATCTGCTCGGTATCAATGACGAATAACCGTATGTCTTTGTTTACCTGGGGGGCAGCCAGTCCCACTCCATTACTGGCATACATCGTTTCCCACATATCTGCCAGCAGTTTTTCCAGGTTGGGAAAACCCGGGGTAATATCCGTAGCTACTTTCCTGAGTATCGGGTGCCCGTATGCAACAATTGGAAGGATCAAGTTTAAAAATTTA
This sequence comes from Chitinophagaceae bacterium, assembly GCA_036520835.1. Classification (GTDB taxonomy): domain Bacteria; phylum Bacteroidota; class Bacteroidia; order Chitinophagales; family Chitinophagaceae; genus VBAT01. Next base: position 2,092 of record DATDIX010000229.1, read on the forward strand.
TCAGTTTAAAAGTTCACAGTTTAACCGGGTACAAAGTTAATTCTTATCAACTTATCAACCATCCGGGCGGTCAGCTTATTGACCTCATGTATTCCTGTAACATAATAGTAGCGGCTATCTCATCCACCAGCGCTTTATTGCGCCGTTCCTTTTTCTTCAGACCCATTTCCAGCATAGAATCTTTGGCCATTTTGGAAGTAAAGCGTTCATCCACTTTTTTTATAGGTATAGCGGGGAAATTCTTCTGCAGCTCTTTGATACATTTTTCCACCAACGGTGTAGCATGTGTATCGGTATCATCCCAGTTCTTGGGTTCGCCGATGATGATCAGCTCTACGGGTTCTTTACTGAAATAATCTTTGAGGAAAGGGATCAGTTGCTTTGATTCAACGGTAGTGAGCCCGGTAGCAATGATCTGTAAAGGATCCGTGACGGCAAGACCGGTGCGTTTGAGTCCGTAATCTATAGCGATAATGCGGGGCAAAGGGAATGATGAATTAAGAGTTAAGAATTATGAATTGATGAAAAGGTCTGCGATAACAAAGATGGCAAAAACAACTGAAGC
>DATDIX010000230.1:0-8863 GCA_036520835.1 Chitinophagaceae bacterium
CGCAGCGGCGCAAAGAATAGCAGTAAGAGAATGACTGAAAATGAAATAGCAAAAATCGTTTTAGATGTAGCTTTCAAAATTCACAAAGAGTTGGGTCCTGGTCTGTTTGAATCGGTTTATGAAGCAGTAATGGAGCATGAACTTGTAAACGAGTATAAATTAGACGTTCAAAGACAGAGGCCGATACCTGTGGTTTGGAAGGGAGTAAAGCTGGAACTTGGATTCAGGGCTGATCTGATAGTTGGAAACAAAGTGATCGTTGAATTAAAGTCAATAGAAGCTTTGGCACCTGTTCATCCTAAACAAGTGCTTACCCATTTACGACTTACAGGAATAAAACTGGGGTTGTTGATAAACTTTAATGAAGAATTACTTAAAAACGGCATCAAAAGAATTGTAAATAACCTTTAAAAAAAATGGCGTAGCGCCGTAGCGCCGCTGCGAGAGATTTATGACAACAATAAAAGGCCCCGGAATTTTTTTAGCCCAGTTCATGGGTGATAAAGCGCCGTTCAATAATCTTCGGTCTATTTGTTTATGGGCGGAAACATTAGGTTTCAAAGCTGTGCAGATACCTACCTGGGATGCCCGTTGTATAGATCTTCAAAAAGCAGCAGAAAGTAAGGCCTATGCAGATGATGTAAAAGGTATCATTAATGAATGCGGGTTGGAAATTTCTGAACTGTCAACCCATTTACAAGGACAGTTAGTGGCCGTACACCCTGCATATGATTCCCTGTTTGATGGTTTTGCCCCTGCCAAATTGCATGGCAATCCCAAAGCAAGGACCGAATGGGCGATACAACAGGTGAAGTATGGCGCCAAAGCTTCGCAAAACTTAGGATTGAATGCTCACGCAACATTCAGCGGCTCCTTATTATGGCATACTTTTCATCCCTGGCCGCAGCGTCCTGCCGGTTTGGTGGAAGAAGGGTTTAAAGAATTAGCCAAACGATGGACACCTATTCTTAATTATTTTGATGAGTGCGGGGTGGATGTTTGTTACGAGATACATCCGGGTGAGGACCTGTTTGATGGTATTACTTATGAAATGTTTTTGGAAAATGTGAACAATCACCCAAGGGCTTGTTTGTTATACGATCCTTCTCATTTTGTTTTGCAACAGTTAGATTATATCCAATACATAGATTTTTACCATGAAAGAATAAAAGCCTTTCATGTAAAGGATGCTGAATTCAATTCCACCGGTAAGCAGGGAACTTTTGGCGGTTACCAAAGCTGGCTCAACCGTGCAGGACGTTACCGTTCACCGGGCGACGGGCAGGTTGATTTTAAAACCATCTTCAGTAAGCTGACACAGTATGATTACAAGGGCTGGGCGGTGATGGAATGGGAATGTTGCCTGAAACATCCCGAAGACGGGGCAAAGGAAGGAGCGGAGTTCATCCAGAAAAACATTATACGGGTAACGGAAAAAGCATTTGACGATTTTGCCGGTACTAAAACAGATGATAACTTTAACCGCTCGGTGCTGGGGTTACAATAATTTTTTTTACCAATAAAAATTGCTGCATGAAAAAGTATTTTATCATTTCAATAGCGATGGCCGCATTGATCGCCTGCAACAGCAGCGAAACAAAAAGCGAAAAGAAAGAAACTGCTACAGAAGAGAAAAAAGAAGTTGATCTTTCCAGCAATCCTGATTACCAGGCTGGCCTGGCTGTTATAGCAAAAAGCGATTGCCTCACCTGTCATAAGGTAGATGAAAAGATACAGGGCCCTACCTACAGGGACGTAGCTAATAAATATGCGGGTATGGGCGATACCATAGTTGCTCATTTGGCTAAAAAGATCATTGAAGGCGGTAGTGGTGTATGGGGCGAGATCCCAATGACACCGCATGCCTTAACAGATGAGGATGCACAGGCGGCAGTAAAGTATATTTTGCTGCTAAAGAACAAATGATGGTTTTACGGATACTTGTCGTGATGCTTGTTAGCTTTTATGCTGCCTGCAGTTCTTCAAAAAAAACTGTCGTTACACGTGCAAACAGTATAAGTGAAACGGATAGCCTGGCTGGACTGGAGATAATAAAAAAGAGCGATTGCATTACCTGTCATTATTTTTCCGAAAAGCTGATTGGTCCATCATTTTCAAGTATTGCAGGCAGGTACGATAACAGCGACGCTACCATTGATAAACTGTCTGGAAAGATAATCAAGGGAGGAAAAGGCTCATGGGGTGATCTTCCGATGACACCGCATTCTTCTATGTCAAAGGAAAATGCAGAATCTGTTGTGAAATATATTCTCTCACTTAAAAAATAAATTACATGCTGAGATTGTTTGCCGGAATCATTTTAGTTGTGGCCCTTGTTGCCTGCAACAATAACGCTGACACGGAAAAGGCTGCTGATAACGATACCTCAAAAATGAAAACTGAACCGGCTATGAGTTTATTGACCGACCAGGAAAAAGCGGATGGATGGGTGGCTTTGTTTGACGGGCAGACCAGCAACGGCTGGCATAACTATGGCGGCGGCCCTGCCGGCACGGCCTGGAAAATAACTGACGGGGTGCTCTGGCTGGATGCTTCGCAGAAATATGATAAAGATCCTTCGGAGAAAACTAATATGAAGATCGTTGGCGGAGGTAATTTAGTTACCGATGAAGAGTTTGAGAACTTTCATTTAAAGCTGGAATGGAAGGTGGATACCGGTGCTAACAGCGGTATCTTGTTTTATGTGCTGGAGGATTCAGTAAAGTTTAAAGAGCCTTATGAGACAGGTCCTGAAATGCAGGTATTGGATAATGAACGCCATCCTGATGCAAAGATCACCAGGCACAGGGCCGGCGACCTGTATGACCTTATTTCCTGCACTAAAGAAACTGTAAAGCCGGCAGGAGAATGGAATCTTGCAGAAATAAAATCTGTGAACGGGAAACTCGACCTGTACCTGAATGGGGAGAATGTTGTTTCAACTACCCTATGGGATGACAACTGGAAAAAAATGGTAGCAGGAAGCAAGTTCAGGACATGGAAAGATTTTGCTATTTATAAAAAAGGCAGGATAAGCCTGCAGGACCATAATGACCAGGTTTCCTTCCGGAATATCAGGATAAAGAGATTATAAACATACGGCGCATTAATGTTGATAAAGCCATTTCTTCCGTTGTACATAACGGGGAAATGGCTTAATTTTTCATGTACTAAAACCAACTAACATGAATTCAGCAATCTTTTCAGACCTCAACTGGCTGGCAGTACTTGCCGGCGGCCTTGGCTACTTTGTGCTGGGTGCCATCTGGTATTCCTTCCTGTTTCAGAAAGCATGGATCAAACATTCAGGCGTTAATGTCAATGATCCGAAAATGAAAACAGGCATGGCGCAAACCATGTTGTCCTCGCTGGTATTAATGATCATTGCCAGTATCGGTATCGGCATCCTGATCACCCGCATTGGTTCATCCGGCTGGATGACGGGATTAAAGATCGGGCTGCTGGTGGGGCTTTGTTTCTCGGCCACCGCTATTTCTATTTCTTACCTCTATGAGAAAAGGCCAATGGCCCTTCACCTGATCAACGGGCTATACAGCACCTGCGGCTGTGCGATCGCCGGGATCATCATTGCCATCTGGCCGAAGTAAAAGTGGGTTACAAGATTTGATAGGCCCCGGGATCTCCAGTCCCGGGATTTTTTTTTACAGTAGCAGTTCCGTTGCTTTTCCTGTGTCCGTATCAAAGACAAGTATCCCCTCATTTGTATCATTGAGTTGCCCGGCCAACATGCCTTTATTATTCCAGGCGGAAGTTTTGCCAACGCTTTCAAAATTATCGCAGGGGCCTACACAGTTGGCCATTAATACCGTCATGGAATATTCGCCGGCTATGCGGGGATAATGTTTGTATGCTTTTTCTACGCCGCCGGCTGATTTGGCCACGCTGGCCAGGTAAATTTTTGCCCCGCAGCCATTAGCGTAGGCTGCATGTGCAGGCACCAGTGATTCATAGCATATCGCCGGCGCCATTTTATGATCGTTTGCGGAGAGAAAAACCTGCTGATCGCCTTTTATAAAATAAGGCAGTTCATCCTCGTGCAAATATTGTTTGGAATAAGTGAGCCGGGCTTGCTGTGGTTGAAAAATGATCATGCTGATGCGTACGCCGCCATTATGTTTCGTGGGAGCGCCTATCCCGATCGTAACCTGTTTGGCATTGCTGATCTGTTGAAAGTCATCAAAGCGTCTGTCGGAGGCATCGGTCGCTAAATCTTTGGCCAGTTCCGGTTCATAACCTGTGATGGACAGTTCAGGAAAAATAATGATACCGGCACCGTTGGCCACAGCGAGGTCAATAAATGTTTTGTGTCTAGCGATATTGCTTTCAATATCGCCTTTGAGAGGTCTTGTCTGTGCTGCGCAAATTTTCATGCTCCTGGTAAATGATTAACCGGTACTGCAAAATTAATATCCTGTAAAATATCAGATGGTTTCATCAGCCCGGTATATCCACGCTTCTTTCCCGGATGCAAGCCTGACCTTTAACCGGGTATAGCCGGCGGGCTCATATTTATCAGCCAGCAGCAGTTCTTCTTTTGTTACTTCAAAGACGGTTCCTTTGATCGCATCATTTTTATCATCCGATAAAATAACTGTCTGCTGCAATTTTTGTTCACCTCTTGAAAGAAAGGATATATCCGTGATCTCGATGGTGGAGACCCTGTAGCCTGCCAGGGTATCGGCCGATCCTTTTAGAATTCTTCCGAATAATTCCAGTTGTGTTTTTTCCTGCTGAAGTGTTCCGTATGAGAAAAGGTATTCCATCATTTTGGCTGCCCGGCAAAACTACAAAAGCATAGCGTCCGGTAGTTTTTATTTCCTGGCTTGAACGGGCAGGCATGATACTGCCGGCAACGGGGATATCAGTTTATTGCTTCTAAAAATTGAACTACTTCTTGTTTCCATTCATCAGCATACCTGTTGAGATAATTTTCATGGCCGGCAAGAGGAAATGTTACCAAACGTTTTTTGCCTTTCATATTTGCATAAATGATATCAGTTTCCTTCCGGGTTACTCTTTCATCTTTTTCCCCGTAAAACAGCAGAGCAGGGCAAGTCACTTTCTTTGCATATACTTCCGGAGCATAAGAAAATGCCCAAAAACCATTTTGAACTCCTCCCCAAAATACCAGCAACCCTGCCATAGGAAATCCCGGAACACCCATTGATCTGAAGCGGGCACATGTCGTTTTATATAATGAACCAAAAGGACATTCTAATATGATCCCGGCAGGGGATAAAGCATAATCATTGATAGATTTTAAAATAGCAGCTGCTCCCAGTGAAGTTCCGAACAGGTACACATTTTTTTCTCCTGTTGACAAAATATGATCATAACAGGTTTTTACTTCTTTGGCTTCCTTAAATCCTATTGTTGTTTGATTGCCTTCTGATCCTCCTGATCCCATAAAGTCAACCAGCAAAGTATTATACCCCATATCAAGAAATACATCAGCAAGGCTAAGCGATGATGATTTTTCACCTCCATATCCATGAAATAATATCACAGTTCCTTTTGAACTGTCGGATTTGATCAGCCAGCATTCTATTTTTTTATTGCTTTGAAGGATGATTGTTTCGTAAGCTCGCCGGGGCTTTGTTTTATTTTCTGGCCTTGGGTTATTTATGCCTAAGAACAACGCTTTCATTTTTCCTCCGAATGATAGCTTTTCCGATTTTGTTTTTGCTTCGGTGGTATTAGAAAAATGTGTGAATTTGTATGCATGAAAGAAAGCAACAAAATTCATCAAAAGAAATAAGCCAAGGAAGACCCGGCCTGTTCTTTTAAAGAGTTTTTTATATTTCATTGAAAGCAGTCATGATTTCTTTCGAAGATAGGCAATGTTTGCGTGCTGAAATGTTCCGTATGAGAAAGGTATTCCATTATTTTGCCTGCCCGGCAAAACTACAAAAGGGTAGTGTCGTGTAGTTTTTGTTTTACTTACTGGTTTGGACAGGCAGAACATTACCTGTATAGAGTTTATTGCCCGTAAAAGACCGGTCAAACAATGTGACTGCAGTCAAGCAGGATTTTTATTTCTCCTCAATAACAAAATGGTAAATACAATTATCCAGAGCATATAAGCGCCAATATTGAAGCGTTCCCAAATGCCTATATGTGGCGTGGGCAGATTGGATTCGATCCCCGGGCTTTCCTTTGTTGTCAATACGCCAAACACGATAAAAACTAAGACGATGGCTGCTGAAAAGATCCGGAACCCTTTCCCAAATGCTGCTGCGCCAAAACCGATCATCAGCAGCATCAAAGCAAGATGGACAAAGGCCCAAACAAGATGGAGTGTGTCTGTAAGTGTTCCTCCTCCTGCAGCAATGACCTCCCGCCTGTGCATCGGCGGCCAGAAGAATCCCAAAACTGCATCGAAGATAATTACGGCAGCAACGATCCGCAGCTTCCTGTTTCCGTTTGCTGATAACCAGGTGCCCAAACCGAAAGCCATCAAAAAGAGAGAATAGAACAGGCAAAGCACAAACCAAAGTGTACGGGTGGGGGTATCTATTGCCGAAAGTTCACTTACTGTTTGCGAAGCAATGTCATAGCCCGGGTATTGCATCGCTACAATGATGTTTATCACTACATACCATAGCATAGAGATAATACCGCAAATGAGTAAACTTTTACGAACCATTTCTCTGTATTTAATAGAACAAAGGGAAAAAAACCAGGCCTGGCAAACAATGATCGCTGTCATCCATTGTTATGATAGGCATTATGAAGATGAGGTATCGTGTTGTCGGTTGGAAAATTATCACCAACAGCCAGGCTTGCCGCTCCCGCAAAGCGGGACAGGTTGTGCTACTTAAAGGCCTCCCTTCGGAGATATCCTGTATGCAGCCTGTTTCAACACACAAAATTTGTTATTGCACCTTTAAATTGTCCCATCTTTCATTTTTTGAATTGCTATTTAACCTTCTTTGGTAGTACCCATTATTTCTGTCATAACACCAATTTCTTTATTGCATTTTTCTTCCTGGTGATGAGTTTCACATTTACTCAGTACCTGTTCTTCATCTTGTTTGGTGCCCGTTAAAAAAATAAAGCTGTCTTTTCGAAATCACCTGTTTTGTTTTATTTCCTTCGTAAATTGTCAGTTATAACAATTGCTCACACCATAAACCAACTACAATGGAAAAAACTGCTTCCCGCAGAAACTGGATCAGGAGAATATCAGCCGCTGTTGCCGGGTTAGTGATAGCTGAACATAGTTTTGGTAAAACCAATAATAGCAAAGAATCAAACGCATTTAATTATTCCCGTGCATTGATTGATCCGAAGGATGAAATAAAGATCACCAGGCTGGAGATCATCCCTGTGCATTCACTGCGCAGCATTTTTGTAAAACTTCATACGGATGCGGGCATTGTTGGCATTGGTGAAGGAACAGTGGAAGGAAGGATCACTACGGTGATGGCTGCTATAAAGGAGTTGGAAGCATACCTTATCGGTAAAGATCCCCGCCGGCCTGCTTTTCACTGGCAGGCAATGTACCGCCATGCTTTTTATCGTGGTGATATTATATTAACGAGTGCCCTGTCTGCTGTTGATATTGCCATGTGGGATATAAAAGGGAAAGCGTTGGGTGTGCCGGTGTATGAATTGTTAGGCGGCCCTACCCGTGATCGCATCCGTTTATACGGACAGGCACAAACACCCGAAGGCGCAAAGCAGGTAATGGCAGAAGGTTATCAATCCATGAAAGTGGGAGTAACATCCAGCCGCGGACGATTAGCGAGATATGCCGAGAACCCTGATTTCATACAGGGGATTGTTGAAAATGTAAAAGCCATCCGCGAAGTAATAGGGCCAAAAGTGGATATGGGTATTGAATTGCATGCCGATCATCAGCCGGCCAATGCAATGCTGATCATTAAAGCGCTGGAACAATTTCAGCCCTGGTTTTATGAAGAGCCTATACAACATCAGAACCTGCCGTTGATGGCGGAGATGTCAAAAAAGACACATATACCGTTTGCAACGGGTGAAAGAATGGTTACCAAATGGCAATTCAGGGACCTGTTAGTGGCAGGCGCTGCTTCTTTTTTGCAACCTGATATTACGCATTGCGGCGGCATCACTGAAATGAAGGCTATTGCTGTACTGGCCGAATCGTTCTATGCAGGTATGTTGCCCCATGCCAAAGAAGGGATTGTCGGCGCTATTGCATCTATGCATGTGATGGCTTCCGTTCCCAACCTGGTGGCGCATGAAATACCAAGCCTGCAGGCTGCTCCCAAAGACAGCAAAGTGCAAAGAAGTTATCTCGGCAAAAGTTATATTAAAAAACCATTGGTGATGACGGAAGGCCACATCATTTTAAAAGGGAATATTGATGGCCCGGGACTTGGGTTAGAGCTGGATGATAACCTGGTAGAAAATGAACGTGGTATTCCTGAATGGGAGTTTCCTGAAATGTGGGATTCGTTTGATGGTTCTGTGCTGGATCATTAAAGCGGGCAGCAGGTTTTTATTCGCACTACGGGTCCCGTAGCTTTGAGCAGAGAGTTGCCTGGAAAAGAGAACTATAATACCCGTGCTTGTTACCTGAAAATGCGGACTGGTATTCGTTTATGCTAAGCAATCTCCGATAATTAATTCAGCGACGGGGACAACTTGTCCCGGCTATCCGGGATCGCCCCAAAGGGATAGGACACCAGGCGGGGAAATAAGGCACTCATTTTTTTGCCGGCTCATAGTAAAGGATTACTGCACCACCACTAAAGGTTTTAGTCTTTATGAGTTTAAGAATAGTCCTGTCGTTTACGTTTTCAAATAATGGCAAACCGCCTCCTGCAACAACAGGGTGAACACAAAGCTGGTATTCATC
>DATDIX010000231.1:0-2517 GCA_036520835.1 Chitinophagaceae bacterium
CGTAGTGAATGAAAGAAGAAAAGCAGTGGCGATAAGTAATACCGGTAATTTCTTTACAATAGAAGTATTCATGTGTTGTGATTTAATAAATAAATGTAAAACTAAGATATGATATTTGTTCTTCCGGGCTTTAAAAAACAGCAAGGAAAGCCAATACCCGGATCGGGCTAAAGAAATTAATGCTGTTATACAATAAACTATTTATGAATTTCGTCAATAACCTGCATCACAGGATAAACACATCAACATGAAAAAGATCCTCCCCTTTCTTTTTGCCATTGCCTTTATCATATACAGTTGCGGGCCTTCCGGTAAAACAAAAGGATCGCCAGGCAGCGGCTCCGGTGGCTCCTACTCCAAATCACAGGCGCCTTTAAAAGACGATAATACTTTTGTGCTCACCGAAATTTCCGATGATGATACCTATGGTTATACCGAAAAGAACCCGGTGATGGTAGGTGGTGTCAAGAGCAGTGAAGGGCCAAAGAATGAAAGAAGGTTCCTGAATGCATTACTCGGGCTAAATGGCGAGAGCATCACATATGTAAGAACAGGAAGTTGCTGCCCGTTTGATACACCCAATGGCCTGATGGGCGGCGGCTTGCTGGACCGCTATGAAGTTAAATATAGCGGGCAGGATAAACCTGTTTACATCTATATCAACATGTATGATTTCGGTGTGCTAAAGGCGCCGAAAGGGTTTACCATAAATAAATGATCAGCTACAATCCCCGGAAATAATCCCTTCGCGGAAGAAAGGGGGCGACATCATTATAGGTAGCACTGGCATTGCCGATCCTTACTTCATCAAAATACAGGATACGCAGCGTGGTTGTAGATGGCTGAATACCCCAGCCGAATTTATTAATACCCAGTTTAAAATAAGGTGCATCTGATGCCGTCTTTATCCCTGTCCGGTTGATCATAAGATTTCCTTTCATCCATACCTGCAATAACCCGGTACTATCAGTGGTCCACCTGGTATGAATAACAAAGTCAACCCATTGGTTGGAAAGTACAGGGCCGATATCTGTGTATTCATTCGGTGCTGTGCCACCGCTATTGGTAACATAAGTAAACCGTCCCCCGGTTGTCCATAATGCAGCTGTAGCGGTCCCGGTTAAATTATCTGGGTGCCACTGAAACACACACTCGCCGGCATCATCATCTGACCAATCTTTCAGGTACATTGAAAACCCATACCACCTGTCCTGGTTCAATGGATCGTTGGGCTGTGTGATCTCTGAGCGGATGGACCCGCTGGTCTGGGGGTCAGTTTTCCTGATCTCAAGCCGTAAAGCCTTAGAGCCTGCTTTGACCTGTTCCTGGGTTTGCTGAACAGAGTAATCGCAACAGTGCTGGTAATTTGACCAGCCACTTAGATAATTGCCATTTTCAAATGTTGTTTCCAGCAGCAGGTTTTGCCGCTGGGCAAAAGCCACAGTACAGGCTGCAAAAAGAGCAACCGGCAGAAAAAGGAATTTTAAAACTATTATTGATCCGGACATCCCGATAAGATTTTAATATATTAACCGATTGATTGTTGGTTACCGCAAATGATATGGAGATCTTTATAAAGGGAATAATTCCGGATTGTGGCTGCAGGATATTATCTTCTGAAAAGCTTTCCGGGTAAGCATTTCAAGCTTAAATATCGGTAAAAAAATTAGTTTTTCCAATACTAAATTTTCAAGACTAAAATTTGGAACAAGCCTATGATTTTCCTTACGGGGAAGTTAATGGCTGCAACCATTTCAGACAGTGCCGTGTCTTCCGTTCATTCCCTATATTTAGGCCTTTAAATTTTTGCCATGAAGCCACTCCCCTCACTCTTTTTGATCAGTTTTCTTATAGCCGGTCAATCTTTTTCCCAGTTACGATTACCCGCTGTCATTGCATCCGGTATGGTATTGCAGCAAAATGATTCTGTGACGTTATGGGGTTGGGGAAGCAGCGGGCAAAATGTAAAGGTCAGCGGTAGCTGGGATAATGTTATAGCAACAGGGAAAGTAGCCAATACAGCCAAATGGAGTATCAAACTAAAAACACCGATAGCAGGTGGCCCTTATACAATTACTATCAAAGGAGACTGGGAGCAGGTGGTATTGAATGATATCCTGATCGGAGAAGTGTGGCTTTGCAGCGGCCAGTCGAATATGGAATGGAGTTATTACAATGGCGCCGGCTTTATCAAAGATGAACTGCCCGCCTGCTATAATAAGAATATCCGTTTTTTCAATATTCCCCGTACTACATCCGACTATCCGCAGGATGATATAAAAGCCAAATGGGAAATATGCGATTCTAATTCATTAAAAGCATTCAGTGCAGTGGGATATTATTTTGGGAAAAAATTGAACAAGGACCTTAATGTACCCATCGGACTTATTAATGCAAGCTGGGGCGGCACTCCCGCGGAAGTATGGGCACCCGTTGAAGTGGTAAATGGCAATGAAGACCTGAAACAAGCGGCTGGAAAGTTGCAGGAATTCCAGTGGTGGTCATCAAAACCAGGTT
>DATDIX010000232.1:0-3482 GCA_036520835.1 Chitinophagaceae bacterium
AATAATTTCTGAAAATTAATTTTACAGGGGATACTGTCTTGTAAAATGATGTCTTCAGGCCGGCTCAATATCCAGTTCTTTGATCTGCTTTTTGTAAGCAGCCGGTAAGACAATGGATTTCAGGAACCAGTCCAGTTTGACTGTACGGCTTAATTTGTAAATAAAAAGAACAGGAGTGAGCCAGGAGAATTTTCCAAGGCCCAGTAATTGATTGACCAATGGCGGCGCTACTAATTTCTGTGATTCCTTTAATAGCCAGTAACGGGTTGCACCCAGGTGTTTCCGGTATTGTTTATAAAGATCAACAGTATAATGGCCTTTTTCCAGGTCTTGTTGCAAGTGTTCCTGTCGCATGATGGTCCATTCAACATAGTTGGCAGGTAATCCTTTTAATCCCATCCGCTTTCCCATCCGGTAAAACACATCGAAAAGATCTTCCTTTTCTGCATCGGTCATTTTTCGCTCCAGCAATTCAAAAGAAGCAAGGGAATAATGTATCAGCATAAAAAGCACATCCCGGTAAGCCCAGTCTGGTATTTTACTTTGGCGGCTGTTTTCAACGGCAGAATGTATGGCGGCAATTTTATCAATGGCTTTATAGGCGTCTTCTGTTTTGGAAAAAACGATCTGGCGGGCATAGCTCACGGTAGAAAACAATCTTCCCAGGGGATCGGCCGGAAGACGGCCGGTGAAATAAAGCCAGTCAACCGCTTTATTTAAGGCAAACTCAGCGGAAGCCCCGGCGAAAACAAAAAGAACCGTATCGCCTTTACCCCATATTTTTCTTACGATAGACCCTTTATCAACAAAAAATTCCATGTGATAAATATAAAACATCAGGAGAACAGAATTCTGCTAACTTTAATTCTCACCGGTCATTCATCTGAAATTTAACAAACGGTTTCATGAAAAAGATCAATTGGGGTATAATAGGTTGCGGCGATGTGACAGAAGTAAAGAGCGGCCCTGCTTTTAATAAAGTGAAGAATTCATCGCTGGTGGCCGTTATGCGCCGGGATGCAGCAAAGGCGGAAGACTATGCCCGTCGCCACCAGGTACCAAAATGGTATAACGACGCCGCCAGACTAATCAATGATCCCGATGTCAACGCTGTTTATGTGGCCACTCCGCCATCTTCACATGAAGAATATACCATTGCTGCATTGAAAGCCGGAAAGCCAGTGTATGTGGAAAAACCTATGTCGGTCAATTCAGCATCAGCTATTCGGATGGCAAATGCAGCTAAGGAAACCAATCAAAAATTATCAGTGGCGCATTACAGGAGGGCCATGCCGTATTTTAAGGCAATAAAGCAATTAATAGAAGATAAGGTGATCGGGAACATCCGCCTGGCCAGGCTGAGTTTATACAAAAAGATATTTTCACCTGATGATATGAATGATCCGTCAAAAGGGTGGAGGGTAAAGAAGGATATAGGAGGCGGTGGCATCTTTCACGACCTGTCTCCTCACCAGCTTGACCTGGTGTATTATTTCTTTGGTGAACCCGGTAAAGTAACCGGCGTATCCGCCAACCAGGCAAATATTTATGATGCAGATGATATAGTTGCAGGTAATATTCTTTTTGGATCAGGGGTTGTATTCGACGGGGTATGGTGCGTCAATACAGCAGCAGGAGACGAAAGAGATCATTGCGAGATCATCGGGGAAAAAGGAAAGATCAGCTTTAGTTTTTTTGATTACAAACCGGTTGAAGTAACTGTTGATGGCAAAACAAGATCAATGGTATTTGATACATTACCGCATGTGCAGCAGCCCATGATCGAAAAAGTGGTTGAGTACTTTTTGGATGAAGGGGCTAATCCCTGCAGTGGAGAGGAAGGGGTGAAGGTGATGAGACTGATAGATCAGTTTACCGGCAAATGAAACTATAAACAGAATATATAAATAAGTTATGGCTACCAAGACTCCGACCACTTGCCCGCATTGTGATATTGAAATGTCCTATGCAGGAACAAAGAAATTTCATGAAGGCACCCGTGCCTGGGCGTTTATCTTAAGCGACCTGGGAGAATTATTCACCCACCGGGAACACTTCGATGTATATGTTTGCAAAAACTGCGGTAAGGTTGAATTGTTTGTTGACGGGATCGGGGAGGAAAAGCGGCCGCATTAAAATCATTTGAAAGAAAATATATGAAAAGAAAATTATTCCCATTCACAGCAATTGCTTGTTATTTGATCTTTCTGCTTGCCTGTTCCTCCTCTAAAAAAGCAGTTACAGGAGAAACAACTCCGAAACCACCGCAGGCGGCCCGGGAATTCAGGGCCGCCTGGATAGCTACTGTTGCCAATATCAACTGGCCAAGTAAACCGGGATTGAGTACTGAAGAACAAAAACAGGAAGCGATCGTATTATTGGATTTTTTGCAAAAGAATAATTTCAATGCAGCTATACTGCAGGTAAGACCGCAATGTGATGCCTTGTACAAAAGCGCCCTGGAACCCTGGTCTTATTTCCTGACCGGTCAGCAGGGAAAAGCACCGGAACCTTATTACGATCCGCTTGAATTCTGGACAGCAGAAGCACATAACCGGGGAATTGAATTGCATGTCTGGCTCAATCCATACAGGGCTCATCACAAAGATGGAAAAGAGATCACCGATCAGTCGATTGTAAAGAAACACCCTGAACTGGCTGTGTATTTACAGGAAGGCTACTGGTGGCTTGATCCTTCACAGAAAGGAACACAGGATCATTCTGCAGCAGTAGTAATGGACCTGGTAAAACGATATGATATTGATGGCGTCCATTTTGATGATTACTTCTATCCCTATCCTTCCTACAACTTAGGTAAAGATTTTCCTGACTCTGTAAGCTGGACAGCTTACCAGCAGGGTGGCGGCAAATTATCCCGCGGTGACTGGCGGCGGGAGAGTGTGAATGTGTTTATTGAAAGATTGTATAAAAAGATCAAAGCAGTAAAACCTTATGTAAAATTCGGCTTAAGTCCATTCGGTATATGGCGGCCGGGTTATCCTGAATCTATCGGCGGGTTCGATCAGTATGATCAATTATATGCCGATGCGAAACTATGGCTGAACAAAGGATGGATAGATTATTTCACCCCGCAATTGTACTGGCCGATCAACAGAGTAGCGCAGAGTTTTCCTGTATTGCTCGGCTGGTGGAATGGTGAGAACACTATGGAACGGCATCTATGGCCCGGTATCAGTGTAGGCAGGGATACCAGCGCTAAAAATGTAAATGAGATACTGAGCCAGATCATGATCGACCGGGGGATGATCCCTGAAAGCAAAGGTGTGGTGCATTGGAGTATTTCATCACTGACTCAAAATCCAAACATGACAAAAGCGATCGCTGAAGGGCCTTATAAAAAACAAGCGCTGGTTCCCGCCAGCCCCTGGCTGGATAATAAAGCGCCTGTTGCACCCGCAGTAACTATTACTTCAACAGAAAATGAAGTAGAGCTGACCTGGAAGCACCCGGATGAAAAAGAT
>DATDIX010000233.1:0-4097 GCA_036520835.1 Chitinophagaceae bacterium
ATCCAAACGGTAAATTTCCGATTGTTTTGTCAATTCAAAAAAAGATGTTTATTTCTTGTTTAGAAAATCACTTAGCCGTAAAGACAGGAGTTTGGTGAGGCTAACAGCTAGTAGCTATCAGCTCAAGGCTATTTCTTATTAAAAGTAAAAACACTGATGCTGCCATTGCTATAACTGCAAACCCAGGCTTCGAGTTTGTCCTGGTCTTCAAAAATATCAACGCCTACCGGGTGGCCTTTGCAGGGTAGGGAAGCGATTTGCTGAAAACTATCCTCATTGATCTTAAAAACCTCTACAAAATCGCTGCTATAACAGGTAACGAACAAAAACTTGTGATTCTTTGATAATATGATCGTTCTTGGCTGGGCATGTGTTGGGGCTGTGAATAATGTTTTACCGGTTTCGGCATCTATACAAGCCACTTTTGCGAGCCTATTATACGAAACAAAAAGATGCCCGCTGGTATCCATCACGATATGCCGGGGGTTCGATTCCACATTGATATCCCCTTCTTTCATCCATACGGTATTGTTGATAACGGTGATAGTGGCGCCACCCATGATGGCCACGAATGACCTGTTGGTTTTATCATCTATTACAATTCCTCTGGGGATGGAAGACACCGGCACAGTACTGATCACTTTCCCGAAGGGGTATTCATCCTTGTTCATTTCTAACACACTCACATTATAAGAATGCCAGTTACTTACCAGCAGGTACTTGTTATCAGCCGTCCTGGAAATGATCTTTGGTGTCTTACCAGTTTTTATCAGGGGCACATCAAAAGAATCTTTTTGATTGCTTCCGGGATAAACGACCCTGACCCTTTTTACTGTTTGCTTATTGGTTCCCTGCCCGCCTTGTAAAGCTTTTGCACCGGGAGAAAGGTTCGCATTGATCGAATCGATCCTGATGGGCACGATCCCTTCCGCATTGTGTAATGAGATCCATAATAATTTATCATCATGACTCAGGCAGGCTTCTACCGGTTTTTCCTGGTAGGAGGGGATGGGTTTATCATTTACATAATCCCAGCCGGTTCCTTTAGTGGGTTTGAATTTAAATTCACGAATCACTTTTCTTGATGCCTGGTCAAACTCATATACACTCATGCCTTCGAGGTTCATGGCATATAATTTTGAACCGGATGAGTTGAACAGAACAGATTTTGTACCGGGGGCAGCACGCAATAACTCCACTTTATTGTATTCAAGCGATGAATAGGTCTTTGATACAGGCAGTGTACTGTCTTCTGTAAGGTTCGTTAAGACCGTATCGACGCCGGCCACAAGGCCGGGCATTATTCCTTCCTCAGAAGCTAAGCTTTTACAGCCAGCCGCTACCCCGATGATCACTGTATAAAGTAATATGCGATACATTATTAAGAAGTCCAATATAGGCGAAATATAAGTCCATGCAATCGTAGTTGATCGTAGTTAATAAATTTTCTGGCTAAAACATTTTATTGCAGTTAGTTAGTTGATATACAATATGGAAAAACAAATTTCGTTACATATAAGTTGCTTTTTAACGACTTAAAACTTTACTTTTGCCAGTCGTACCAATGGTCAGATAGGGTTTTTGAACGAGCCCAAGAACTTTAAGGGAATCAAATGATCAGGAACTTAGTTATTGCTTTAGCATTTATTGCTATTCTTCCGGGTTGTGCAAGTATGAAGCCTACCGGCTCAGCAAATACCAAACAGGTTGCTGCCAAACCTGTTACGGCCTCTCCCAAACCAGTTGAGACAAAAAGGAGGGATATAAAATTCCTTGATGACATAACTGCCAACCCCGGGTTGGCCGCTACTATTCCCGATACAAAGACCGAAAAGAAAGAAACGCCTTCCCTTTCTGCTGCAGAAGCAATACTTGCCGGGAATTCTGCATCATCCGAAAATGTTTCTGACTTACAATTAAAATATGCCGGGCTTTTAGGCACCGATCCTGACCAGGTAGAGAATACTGAATTGCTGAAAGCTGCCGATCAATGGTATGGCACCCGATATAAGATGGGTGGGACTACTAAAAGTGGGATTGATTGTTCCGCATTTGTCCAGGCTGTTTATCTGAGTGCATTTGGTATGATGGTTCCTCGTACGGCTTTTGAGCAATTCAAAGCCAGCAACCGTATCTCAGCGGTGGAAATGAAAGAAGGTGATCTTGTTTTCTTCAATACTACCGGAGGGGTTTCTCATGTCGGCATCTATCTCCGCAATAATAAATTCATTCATGCTTCTTCTGCCCGCGGGGTAACGGTAAGTGATCTTTTTGATCCTTATTATCTCAAACGTTTTCTTGGGGTAGGCAGGTTAGAAAAGCCGATGGGCACTTACTGATCTTTTTTCCATCCCATTCTTTTGCGTATGGTTTGAGCCACCGGTATTATATCGGGTGAAAGCCTGAGCCTTAAAACTCCTGCTCCGTATAATATCATAAAGGCAAGACTGCGGAGTACCAGGCCGGCTAATCCCTGCATATCCCGGAACAAAAAATAACAGGCTGCATAACAGGCTGAGGCCAGTAATACAGTATATATTGATTGAACTGTAAAAGGGAATAGTTTAAATTTTTTCCATAGAAATATAATACGGATAGCATTGTAAATAGTGACGGAGATAAGGTTTGCGATGGCCGGTCCTATAATACCATATTGTTTTGTAAGAATATATGAGAGTGGTAGCATGAATGCCAGTAATATCACCCCGCTTATGAGTTCGAATTTCCACCAGGTGGAAGTGGCGATGATCTGGGCATTCATGCCGGTGCCGAGATCAATCACCCTGGTAATACCCAGGAACAGGAAAGCATTGAAACCAAGCAGGAAAGATTCTTTTAGCCCGAATGTGGCGATGGCATCCCTGTAGTTAAGGGCAATAAGGATAAAAATACCTAAGGCAAAGATGAGCAGGTTGATGGAGGAGCGCTGGTAGACCCGTTTCAAAAGCTGCATGTCTTTTTCCTTCCATGCTCTTGACAGGTGGCTGATAGAAGCGGCAACAATTCCTCTTTGCGGGGCTTGTATCACACTGGTCATGATCTGCGCTAATCCGAAGATGCCTGCTTTATCCAACCCGCCGAGGGAAGCAATAACTATGGAGTCGAATACCAGGGAGATCGTGAGGATCAGGTTACCGGCATATACAAAGCTGCATAGCCTGAGTATCTGTTTGAAGTATCTCCGGCTGACCTTGCTTACAGTAAAAGTAAAATGTACTTTTTTAGTAATGACGAGATAGAAGAAAAGGATCAGCGCTATTCCCGGATAAGTGAATGCGTATAGTTTGATAAAAAGATCAAAATCACTGATGATATTGAAGACAAACAATACGATCAATAAAGTAGTGAATAAGCGCCACTGTACTTCTCTCAGGAAACTGGTGAAGGCAGCTTTGTGGAAGTTCCAGGCATACACCTCGAGGATAGAGTAAATAGTAAGCCCGAAACCCATCGGGAATATCCAGTTATAATACATAACCAGCAAAGGAGAGTGTTCGCCGAATTTCCGGATGATCAGATCTTTTAACACTGTTCCTGCCAGTATGACGAGCAGAAAACCGACCAGGGAAGTCAACAATGCCCATGTCAGCATATCAATTTTTCGCGGGGACAGGTGATCTTTATAATACGGGTAGAATTTGAAAAGATAAGATGGCATGCCCAGCGCTGCGAATGCCGTCATCATGGAGGCAATAGCGATAAAAATACTCGTCAGGCCGTATTGTTCTTCTGTGAAAAGTCCTTCCTTGGTAAAAAAATAAGTATTCAAAAGACCGATAGCAAAGCCGATGTAAATGATAAAGGAAGAAATGATGCTTTGCTTGCGGATAGTGCTCATGCGGTAAAGATAGTAGTGAATAGTGAATGGTCAATAGGCAATGCACAACCAGCAAGAGGCAACCCGGTTCTGTTACATCTTTTTTGTTGTGATATAAAAGTTATTGTCAATTGAAAAAGATGTTTCGTTAAACCAATCACCCATTTTTTGAGTTTGCCATTTTTCTCCCGGGTTGATCCATTGCTCTTTCCCCCCGGATAATATTTTTACCGGCATTTTAAATCCTTTAACACAATTTGCCCACCTGTATGAAAAAGAA
>DATDIX010000234.1:0-13077 GCA_036520835.1 Chitinophagaceae bacterium
GAATGTAAGAGTATTCCCGATCAGCAACTGGACAGAACTGGATATCTGGAATTACATCCGCAAAGAAAAGATCGGGCTGCCTTCCATCTATTTCGCTCATGAAAGACAGGTGATAGAACATGAGGGACAGTTGGTAGCGATCAGTGAGTTTGTACAACCTGATGCAACCGATGTAATCCTTACAAAGAAGGTCCGTTATCGTACCGTAGGCGATATGACCTGTACTGCAGCGGTTGAATCAAATGCGTCAACGCTTGACGAAGTGATCAATGAAATTATTTCAACAAGAATAAGTGAAAGGGGAGAGACAAGAATAGACGATAAAGTAACAGAAGCGGCGATGGAAGACAGGAAGAAGAACGGGTATTTTTAGGGCAGTGGTGAATGGTGAGTAGTGAGTGGGCAACACACTTATACTGACCACTCACAAGCAAAAAATTATAAACAGCACAATGGATCTATTACGTTTTATTACAGCCGGAAGCGTGGACGATGGCAAAAGCACATTGATCGGGCGTTTGCTGTATGACAGCAAGAATATTCTGATCGACCAGCTGGAAGCGCTGGAAAAATCAACTAAGAACAGGACGGATGGCTCTGTTGATCTTGCATTACTCACGGATGGTCTCCGGGCAGAAAGGGAACAGGGCATTACTATTGATGTGGCCTATCGTTATTTTACGACACCCAAAAGAAAATTCATTATTGCTGATGCACCCGGGCATGTGCAGTACACCAGGAATATGATCACCGGGGCGAGTAATGCCAGTTTGATCATTATTCTCATCGATGCAAGACAGGGAGTGGCAGAGCAAACCCGTCGTCATTCTATCATTGCATCGCTGTTGAAGATACCGCATATAGTAGTCGCCGTTAATAAAATGGACCTCGTGGAATATTCACAGGATATCTTTAATAACATCGTGATCGAATATGCAGAAGTTGCAAAGCAATTGGGATTGAATGATGTTACCTATATTCCTATGAGCGCATTGAATGGGGACAATATTGTTGACCGTTCAGATAAGATCAGCTGGTATGATGGCAAACCTTTGCTGGAGTTTTTGGAAGATGTAGAGCTCGATCATGATATCAATCTCGATGATGCCCGTTTCCAGGTGCAGTTTGTCATTCGTCCGCAAACAGAAGACCTGCATGATTACCGTGGCTATGCCGGTAAGGTGATCAGCGGTGTATATAAAAAAGGCGATAAAATAAAAGTATTGCCTGCTGGTATCGAATCCACGATCAATAAGCTGGAGGTGAGCGGCAAGGAAGTGGAAGAAGCTTTTGCACCCCAGGCAGTCGTTATTCAGCTGAGTGAAGATATTGATATCAGCCGCGGCGATACTATTGCAAAAGCAGATAACCTGCCGCAGGTAAATAATGAACTGGAAGTATTACTTTGCTGGTTGGGTGATAAACCATTGCAACCCGGAAATAAATATTTGCTGCAGCATAACAGCCGTCTTGTAAGGGCGGTAGTGCGTAACGTTGAGTATAAATTAGATGTCAATAGCCTGCAGCAGCAACCCGTTGAAGGAAACGTGAAGTTGAATGAAGTGGTAAAGGCTACCATTAAAACAGCGTCCCCGTTAGTGTACGATCCTTATACAAAACTCAGTGCTAATGGCAGCGCCATACTGGTGGATGAAACTAGTAATAGTACCGTCGCAGCCGTGTTGTTGCAGCAATAAGCCGCTACTGCTTGTCTTATTATTAAATTTCTCTTTAATTGTGATCGTGTAAAAGGAAAGTGTTATGATTATGCCTGAAAAGAACTTACATACAAACTTTAATTCGGCTCCCGGCCTGGTGATATTGGCCGGTGCCGGCCCGGGTGATCCTGACCTCATTACATTGAAACTGAAGAAAATTCTTGAAGAAGCTGATGTTATTATCACTGATCGGTTGGTGAACCCTGTCATCATCAGTAACCATTCACGAAAAGATGCCGAAGTGATTCTGGCCGGCAAACAGGGATACAATGATGCTTCATTGGTGCAAAAAGAAGTAACGGCTCTGATCATTGAACATGCTTCTGCAGGTAAAATCGTATTACGATTAAAAGGAGGCGATGTAGCATTCTTCAGCAATGTGCTGGATGAATTATTAGCATTACAGGAAAATAATATTCCTTTTGAGATCATACCGGGTATTACAGCGGCATCCGGTGCTTCCGCTTATGCAGGAATACCACTGACGGCAAGGGGCTATGCCCAGGGAGTGCAGTTCATTGCTTTCAATCCCAACAATTATTTCAGTTTTGAACAATGGAAGGCCATTGCTACCAGTACCGATACACTGGTATTTTATATGGCAGCTAAAAACATTATTGAACTGGCAGAAATGATGCTGCAATATTCAAAGCGGCCTGCTACCGGCCTGGCTGTAATCGAGCAGGCTACCACCATACACCAGAAAGTACATATCACAACATTAAAAAAATGTGCTGCTGATTTTGCCGATCTTTCTTTTAGTTCCCCTTCACTGGTTATTATTGGGGATGTAGTAAAACTGCATGCCGAATTTAACTGGTACAAAGCAAATGAAAGCGGAAGTGTTTTCCGGGAGTTGGAGAAGTAAATTCCGGATAGAAATTTCGAATTTTAATTAAAACTGTGATGATAATGGTTGAGTTCTTCCGGGCTTACCCTGGAACCCACTAAGAGGAGCAAAGTATAATGACAACGCCATAAACGGCGATCTATTATACAATCAAAAGGGTCCGTGAAATCACGAACCCTGCATCGAAATTTATTTATCCCGGTTTTTAATAGCGTTTCGCAACATAAAATAAAAACCGCTTTGGTTCGCTGGTCAGCCCACCGGCTTCTCTTCTTTTCTTAAGCATATCTGATTTGTAGTAAGCAAAAGCTTTGGCCGTATCCATAACGGCTGTCACCAGCACTACTTTTTTGTTATCGTCCGCATCATGGCCAATGACCCTGTCAGTGATGCCATTATCCAATCTTTCCTGCTTACCATCAGCAAAGTTTTTTTGCCAGTTATCCCAGTCTTTAAT
The DNA here is from genome assembly GCA_036520835.1 of Chitinophagaceae bacterium. Lineage (GTDB taxonomy): Bacteria > Bacteroidota > Bacteroidia > Chitinophagales > Chitinophagaceae > VBAT01. The sequence goes on from DATDIX010000234.1 coordinate 3,026, forward strand.
AGTAAAAGTGGTCATTGAACGGGGAACGGCTCCGATATTGGCTGTATCCTGCCACGACGCATTGACAAAAGTAACCGAAGGTTGGCCGGTTACGCCGCCTTTTTGCATCGCCTTCTTAAGGCCGGGATCCTGGATAAATGCTTTTGCTTTGGCCATATCATCAGCTTTCAATGCTACCATTACCATATCGGGATCCTGCATACCACGGCCAATAACATAATTATGCAGCCCGTTAGCAAGTCGTGCGGAATCATGTCCTTCATAGGCCGCAATCCATTTTACATAATCGGCTACTTTGTGTGTAATTATCACCATGTTTTGCGGAGTGGTGACAATGGTGCTGACCGGCGTCGCGGGTTCAGTAGTCGTAGTCCCGTTCGTGCTGGTATCGGTGGCGGATTTCTCATCGCCTCCATCATTACCGCAGGCGCTTAAAAAAAGTACAAAGGCTGCATAGAATAGCAGGCCGTTACATCTTGACCGTTTCATTGGTTTTGTTTTTTAATAATTAATAAATAGTAAGAGGGCGGAAAAGATCGTTACAAAGGGCGAAGAAGTAATAAATGTAGCGTTTATTAAATTGACTGCCGGGTTTTTATTCAGCCCGGGTTAGCGGCGGGTTCCTGATTTCCCGCCGGATAGATCTTCGGAAAGCTTTACAGCCTCGTCCGACTTCCGGTTATTGCGAAATGAGCAGAACTGCACTACCCGCCGGCAATGCATCAATATTAACCGGATATGTATTACTATTAATGGGTCCATCCTCTCAAAAAATGCCCGCATAGAGACCGGTGCAGAAAGGATCGTACAAATGTTCTGTGAACAGTGAAATAAATTTAAATGGGCAACTAAAATCCTGATTAGTTGCCCATTTAAGTCTGAACTAAAAATTATTTATGCCTCTTTCTCTGCCAGCACTGCCTGTTCCCTGAAAACTTTTGCAAATTCAATAAACTCTTTTGCCTGCTGGAGGTATTCATTGGCAAAAGCTTCAGAAGGCGTTGTATCATTCATGCGCATAACAGTAGTCTTAAAGTTCTCAGTTACTGTATATGCTCCTTTTTCTGTGAAATGAGTATCGAAATCTTTCAGTATGCCATGCTGCGTATTGCACTGTACACCCTGCTGCAACAATAATGCCTTGGCCGTATGCACCTGGGCAGAATAAGCATGATAGATGCCGTCCGCCCAAGCGCTACTGGATAAACATTCTTCACTTGCAGCCATCTTTTCTTCTGCTTCGAGAATTAATGTTGCAACGAGATCAATCATTACACCGGCGCATTCACCGACACCGATAGCTGTCGCAAATTTTTCCTCCTGGCCCCAGTCAATGTAATCTTCCGCTTGTAGTGTTTCCAGGCTGCTGAGAGGTTTCAATAGTTCATAATAATAACGGTCGCCGCGTTGCTGGCTGTAATTCAAAAATGTTTCATTGCCTGCATTCGTTTTATAATCGTTCAGTACTAACCGCAATACGTCAGGCCCCCTTTTACTTGGCACTTTAATTACCTTGTCGGCAATGCGTCCGTTACCGCTTCCCAGTACACCGCCGCCAATCAGTACCTGCAACGCCGGCAATATTTGCCCCTTTGCTTTTAGTGAACTTCCATGAAAGCCAATAGAAGCCATGCCATGCTGCCCGCAACTGTTCATACAGCCGCTTATCTTAATAGCTAATTCTTTATTGTATAAAAACTCAGGATATTCTTCCTCTATCACTTCTGACAAAGCAATCGCCGTACCGGTACTGTTGCTGATACCGAGGTTGCATGTATCCGTACCGGGGCAGGAAGTAACATCAGCGGTACTGCCAAAACCGGCGGCAGCAATACCTTCTTCATTTAATACATGATAGACATATTCAAAGTGTTCCGGCTTTACAAAACGAAACTGCAATCCCTGGTTGATGGTAACACGGACATCATCGGCGATCACATCTTTTAATTTCTCGATCAGGCGGCGGCTGCTATCTGAACTGATATTACCATTTGGCACACGAACATAAATAGCGAAATAGCCTTCCTGTTTTTGTGGAACAATGTTGGTGTTTTTCCATAGCTCAAATTTGAAGGGATCAGCCGTGAGTGGTGAGTTGTGAGTCGTGAGTGGGCTCCTGGCTCCTGGCTTCTGGCTTCTGACTAATAGGTTTCTCTCATATGCTGAAACATCCACGGTGTATCGCTGCTGTGTCAATGCAAGTTGTTCTTCGGCCACCAGTTCATTGAATGCATCAATACCTATCTTCTGTATAAGGAATTTTATTCTTGCTTTATGACGGCTATTGCGTTCGCCATGCCTGTCAAATACACGCAGTACACTTTCTAAATAAGGGATCAATAGATCTTCTTCTAAAAATTCATGCGTGGTAACAGCGAGATGGGGTTGGGCCCCGAGACCGCCACCGATCAGTACTTTAAAACCACGGACTTCATTTCCATCCACTACTTTTATACGGGGTATAACGCCTAAGTCATGCATAAACGTTAACGCGGTATCTTTTTCGCTGCTGCTGAAAGCGATCTTGAACTTTCTTCCCATTTCCTGGCATAGAGGTTTGCGAAGAAAATATTCAAACATAGCATGGGCATATGGCGTCACATCAAATGGCTCTTCGGGATCAATTCCGGCCATATCTGATGCTGTGATATTTCTTACCGTGTTACCGCAGGCTTCACGGATGGTAACATCATCTTTTTCCAATTCAGCCCACATTTCAGGTGTGCGGTCGAGGCTAACAAAATGTATTTGTATATCCTGTCTTGTGGTTAAATGCAGGTTACCTGTTGAGTATTCGTCGGACACATGTGAGATGCGTTTCCATTGTGCCAGTGTCATCTTACCGTATGGCAATTTAATGCGTACCATTTGTACGCCTTGTTGTCTTTGGCCATATACACCACGGGCCAGGCGAAGGCTGCGGAATTTTTCATCGTTCATCTTTCCTTCCCGGAAAAGACGGATCTTTTTTTCCAGTTCAATAATATCTTTCTCCACCAATGCCTTCCCGGATCTATTGGGTGCATTCTCTAACTCAGTTCGAAAACTTTGCATGTTTTGTTGATTTAGGTGATCAGCAGAATTACTCTCTCAGCAAGCAATACAAACAACTCAAACTTAATAATCTACTAATTCGATAGACTTAATAGGGTGTAAAAATAACCCAAGAAAAGTTATTGGTCAAAAATATCTGGGTTAATTAAGGATAATATTTCAGTGGCAAGGTGAGGGTTTTGCAATTACTCAGGTAAGCTGGAAACAAGTGTTAGCTTTTCAATGTCGAGTATGCCAATATTCTTTCCGGATAGCTTTACTAAATTTTCTTCTACCAATTCATTCAATACACGGAAGACAGTCTCATAAGTAGCGCCGGTGTAAGATGCAAGATCCTGTCGGCTGAGTGTCAGGTCAATAAGGCCATTTTCCTTTAACCCAAACTTTTCCTTTAGGGTCAGTAACGCCAACGCCACACGGCCCTTTACAGGCATATGTGCCAGGTTACGCATTTTTCGTTCCGACACTTTTAGCTCCTCAGCAAAGAACATCATCAGTTGGAAAAGGTATTCCTGGTTCACTTTCAACGAAGAAATAAAGAAATCAACGGGAATAAAACAAACAGTGGCCGGTTCGATCGCGGTGGCGGAAACGGGGTAATATATATCATTACCCAGACCGCGGTGTCCGACAATATCCCCTTTTTTCGCAAAGCGGACGATCAGTTCTTTTTCCCCCCATTTTTTATGAACCTTGACGGCGCCTTCATTGACAAAGTAAATCCCGGATACTTTTTCTCCTTCATTAATGAATGCCTCTCCCTTATTAACCAGCAGTGTCTGCCGGTTAGCGTCAATTGCGGGTAGCCAATCCTTCAGGCAAAGTTTGCAGAAGGAACAACTTTGGAGGTCACAATTTTTCTTAGCTTTTTTCATAGTACAAGCAAAACGGTGGAATATTTCGTATTAAAAAAAATTACATATGTCCTTTTCAATGGGAGAGAAGCTGCCGCCATAATTAGAACAACTTAGATCATTTGTTGACCAAGGCCGATACCTATGCTACAAATTTATTCAATATCAGTACTGTACGAACATTTTTCAAAACAAGTTCGATTTTAAGTGAAGGAATAGTGCGCAAAATGGCTCGGCATTAGTAATATTAAAAAAATAAATATGTGAAAAATATTTACCATTGCTAGTATTATTATATTAATTATATCTATATTTATGATATAAGTCATATTTTTTATTCTTTTTTTATCCGTAGCTGAAGTATAATATTAAATATGATTTATCCTAATATAACATTGCTTAGCCATACTGATCAATGATCATTCATTTTAAAACTTACAAAAATGAAGATTGTAGTTGTCGGTAATGGCATGGTTGGTTACAAGTTTTGCGAAAAGCTTGTTGCAAAGAGCCCCGGTTCATTTAAAATCACGGTTTTCGGTGAAGAAGTTCGACCCGCTTATGACCGTGTACATCTCAGTGAATACTTTACCGGTAAATCTGCTGAAGATCTGGCTATGGCACCCGCCAACTGGTATGCAGATAATAATATCACGCTTTATCTTGGTGATCCCATTCAACATATTGACCGCAGCAACAAAAAGGTAAGATCTTTTCATGGTGTTGAAGCATCATATGATGTACTGGTATTGGCAACCGGTTCTTCCGCATTTGTTCCACCTATTCCCGGAGTAGAAAAAGAAGGAGTATTCATTTATCGCACTATCGAAGATCTGGAGATGATGACAGCCTTTGCTAAAAAAGCAAAAAAAGGTGCTGTGATTGGCGGTGGTTTACTTGGTCTTGAAGCAGCCAAGGCAATGATTGATCTCGGGGTTACTGATACACATGTTATAGAATTTGCCCCACGTTTAATGCCCCGGCAGATAGATGATGCCGGTAGTAATTTACTGAAGGGAAAATTGGAATCATTAGGATTAAAAATATTTACCAATAAGAATACTTCTGCCATACTTGGAGATGAGACTATCAACGGAATGCAGTTTTCTGATGATACAAAAATTGAAGTGGATATGCTGGTGATCTCTGCCGGGATCAAACCGCGGGATGAACTGGCAAAACAATGCGGGCTTGAAGTTGGACCCAGGGGCGGAATTTCAGTAAATGAAAAACTGCAGACCAGCGACCCCTCTGTTTTTGCGATTGGTGAATGTGCATTATATAATGGTATGATATACGGCCTTGTGGCCCCGGGTTATGAAATGGCACAGGTAGTGGTTGATAACTTATCGGGTGGGGAAAGGGTGTTCACCGGGTACGATATGAGCACAAAGCTTAAACTTATTGGTGTAGATGTAGCTTCTTTTGGCGATCCTTTTATAAGTGGCAATGGTATTAAAACAATTGCGATCAATGATAATAATAAGGGAGTTTATAAACGAATTAATATAAGTGAGGATGGAAAAACACTATTAGGTGGTGTATTAGTAGGTGATGCGGAACAATACAATATGCTCCTGCAGACCTGTAAAAATAAAGTGGTGTTGCCGCCTAATCCTGAGGATGTGATATTGGGAGCAAGGGGCGGAGAAGGAAATGTTGGGGCTGGGGTTACAAGTTTACCGGACGATGCATTGATCTGCAGTTGCGAAGCCGTAACAAAAGCTGCTATTTGCTCAAGTGTAACTGAAAGTAGCTGCGAAACAGTAGAAGCGATAAAAAAATGTACCAAAGCAGGAACAGGTTGCGGTGGTTGTGTACCGATGCTGAAAGACCTGATGGTACACACTATGAAGAGCCAGGGCAAGTTAGTGCGAAATATATTGTGCGAACATTTTAACTACAGCCGCCAGGAATTATTTGATCTCGTAAAAATAAACGGGTTAAAAACCTACGAGGAAGTATTAAATAAATTAGGCAAAGGAGATGGCTGCGAATTATGTAAACCTCCTGTTGCCTCTATACTCGCCAGTTTGTGGAATGAAATGCCTTTGAAAAAAGGAAATGCGACCGCACAAGATAGTAATGATCGTTTCCTTGCTAATATTCAGAAAGGCGGAACTTATTCAGTGGTGCCCCGTATACCGGGTGGTGAGATCACACCGGAAAAACTAATTGTGATCGGACAAGTAGCACAAAAGTATAATCTCTATACAAAGATCACAGGGGGCCAGCGTATTGATATGTTTGGCGCTCATGTAAGTGATCTTCCAAATATCTGGGAAGAATTAATTGCTGCCGGTTTTGAAAGCGGTCATGCTTACGGAAAAAGTTTGCGAACAGTAAAGAGCTGCGTGGGTAGTACCTGGTGCAGGTTTGGACTGCATGATAGTGTAAGCTTTGCAATTCGTATAGAAGAACGTTACCGTGGTTTGCGGTCTCCTCATAAATTAAAATCTGCTGTCAGCGGGTGTATCCGTGAATGTGCCGAAGCGCAGAGCAAAGACTTTGGCATTATCGCTACGGAGAAAGGATGGAACCTGTATGTATGTGGAAATGGCGGCAGTAAACCACAGCATGCCTTATTACTGGCAAGTGATGTGGATGAAGAAACCTGCATCAAACTAATTGATCGCTTCCTGATGTTTTATGTAAAAACAGCCGATCCCCTGACAAGAACTGCTACCTGGCTGAATAAGATGGAAGGCGGTATCGAATATTTAAAAAATGTAGTACTGCATGACGCCCTTGGCATGAATGCGCAATGGGAAGCTGAAATGGATCAGCATGTCGCTACGTATGAATGCGAATGGAAAGTAGCTATTGAAACGCCGGAATTGCGCAAACGCTTTAACCATTTTGTAAATGCCCCGGAAGAAAAAGACCCGACCGTACAGTTTGAACAAATGAGGGACCAGAAGAAGGCAAAAGAATGGAAATAGAAGGGCCTAAAAAGATTTGCCATAATTGTTCATATAAAACACCCTACCCCTCTGAAAAATTCTTACACGATTGTTTGCCGTTTTATAAGGCAAAGCCATTTTCATACTTAACAATTGCCTGCTTTATAGAAAGCAACAGAAAAACTATTAATAAAATGATAGCAGAAAGAAAAGCACTGACCTGGTTTTATGCCTGCCTCGCGGAGGATGTGCCGGAAAATGGAGGTGTATGTGTGAAGTACCATACTGAGCAAATCGCTTTGTTCCATTTTACAAGACGAAATGAATGGTACGCCACGCAAAACCAATGCCCGCACCGGCAGCAGATGGCATTGAGCCGTGGCATGATCGGTGCACAGGATAATGAACCTAAAGTAGCCTGCCCTTTTCATAAAAAGACATTTTCACTGATAACGGGGGAGTGCCTGAACGGTGATGAATGTTCGATCAAAACTTACCAGGTTAAAGTGGAAGAGGGGAAAGTATTCATTGGTATAGTGAGTGGTGAGTAGTCAGCAGTGAAAGGGACATAGGGTTGTAACCAAACAAAAATTATAAAATAAAGAGCAATGACAAAATCAAAAAAGCAAATTTAACCCGATAACTACCGGGTCTTTATTCTCCTTCAGCGAAGGAAGTAAAAAACCCCGACTCGAAATGGAAGCTCGGCCGGGGCAATGATCTCAAATTGTTAACAACTTAAAACCAAAACAAAGTTATGAAGAAAGTTATTATCAAAACCGTTTGTATGATCTGTGCATTTTGTTCATTCATTGCAACTAATGCGCAGAGCACATCAGAAAAGAAAGCAACTGTTGTTGCCTGGGATGGAATGGCTGTAGCCGGCTATGTAAACAATGGCGGGTTTATCAATTTCGGGGGGCCTACTGTAAAATTCATCAACAAACCATTCAGTATAGGATTTGGAATATTGCCAACTATGCGGATCAAAGAAGATAACGTTCCTAAAGGAACAGTAAAAAATTCGATCGTAACTCCTACTGCAGGTTTTGGCTTTTCATTCATCTACAAGCATATGGTGTTACAAGTCCCCTTTTATTATAACCCCAAAACTGCCACCAGTAATGGAAAATGGAACCCGGGAGTTGGTGTCGGGTATAAATTCTGATGAGTAAAATAATTAATGACTATCTAAACCTGCAGTGTATGTCAACGATAAATAATCAACCGCTTACAAAGCTTAATATATTTTCCCTGAAAGGTGTTCAGATGAAGACCTTTCATGTTACCTGGCTCACTTTCTTCTTTTGTTTCTTTGCCTGGTTTGGTATTGCTCCACTGATGCCTCTGGTTAGTGAGCAATTACATTTAACCAAAGCTCAAAAAGGTAATGTGGCGATTGCTGCTGTCAGTGCTACTATTATCGCACGATTAATAATTGGCCGGTTAACCGATAAATACGGCCCGAGAAAAGTGTATACATGGTTGCTCGTGATTTGCGCTTTCCCGGTAATGCTTATTGGTTTGGCTGACAGCTATATTACTTTTTTATTGTTCCGGTTAGGCATAGGTGTAATAGGCGCTTCATTTGTATTAACACAGTTTCATACGTCAGTGATGTTTGCTCCGAATATAAAAGGTACAGCTAATGCAACAGCAGGTGGTTTCGGAAATACAGGCGGTGGCGCTACACAAATTTTAATGCCATTGATTGCGGCAGGATTAGTGGGTGTTGGATGGGTAAGCCAGGCAGATAGCTGGAGATATGCGATGATCTTTCCGGGTGCGATGCTGCTGGTGATGGCATGGTTGTACTGGAAATACACAAAAGACACCCCTGCCGGAAATCTTGATGAATTACCACATACGGAAAATGGAAAGAAAGAGAATACTTTTTTACTGGCTGCCAAAGATTACCGGACATGGGTATTGACCATTGCCTATGCAGCTTGTTTCGGTGTAGAGATCACGATCGACAACTTTGCCGCTTCTTATTTTCATGATGATTATAAAGCTACGTTGATCTTCGCCGGGTTATTGGCCAGCATTTTCGGATGGATCAACATTTTTGCCCGCGCATTAGGCGGTATTGTATCAGATAAAGTAGGAAGACGTTTTGGATTCAATGGCAAAGTAAGTTTACTGGCCATCTTGTTACTGCTCGAAGGGATCGGTATAATCCTGTTTGCTAATTCCAGCGGACTGGTAATGGCAATTACCATGATGTTCTTTTTTGGATTATGCCTGAAAATGGCAAATGGCGCTACCTATAGTATTGTGCCATTTGTTAACCCGAAAGCAGTGGGCAGTGTAGCTGGTATAGTTGGCGCTGGTGGAAATGTCGGAGCCATGCTGATCGGTTTTTTATTTAAATCTATGTCTTATTCCACTGCATTCCTGTACCTGGGTGCTGCTGTGTTTGCTACAGGAGTGGTAGTGCTGGCAGTTCGGCTATTGAGTAAGAAAACAGAAACGAATAAACTGATCAACCCGGTGCAGGTTGCGGAGGCTGTAGCAGCTTAAAAGATTGTGCACTTTCTGAATGATAAACAAAGAAACATATAAAACGACTTGCTGCTATTGTGGGGTAGGATGTGGCATTGTAGTTAGCAAAGATGCGCAGGGCCGCATTATGGTGGAAGGTGATAAGGATCATCCTGTCAATAAAGGAATGCTTTGTTCCAAAGGAATGAATCTGCATTATACAGTGAATGACAGAAGCGACAGGTTGATGTACCCTGAAATGCGGTATAGCCGTAACCAGCCGCGGCAAAGAGTTTCCTGGGATGTGGCTTTGGAACGCACAGCGGCGGTCTTTAAAACATTGATCAATAAATACGGCCCCGATTCGGTAGCCTTTTATGCATCCGGCCAGTGTCTTACAGAAGAATATTATGTGGTCAACAAACTGATCAAAGGATTTATCGGCAGCAATAATATTGATACCAACTCAAGGTTGTGCATGAGTTCGGCTGTTGTGGGTTATAAGATGAGCCTGGGTGAAGACAGCGTCCCGGTAAGTTATGATGACCTGGAATTAGCGGATGTGATCTTTGTTGCCGGCGCTAATCCGGCCTGGTGCCACCCGATCTTATGGAGAAGAGTTGAAGCGGCAAGGGAAAAGAATCCCAATGTAAAAATTATTGTCAGCGATCCCCGGAAAACGCAGACCTGTTCTTTAGCTGATGTTCATTTGCAATTAAGTCCCGGAACAGATGTTACATTGCATCATGCTATCGGC
>DATDIX010000235.1:0-8537 GCA_036520835.1 Chitinophagaceae bacterium
CATTATCTACCATGGCTACAGCGTACGCTATGGCATTTTCTTTAATAAAACCTCTTAATTCTTCTCTTTCTGCAGCCGCAACCTGTTTGCTGTCGTTTAATGTGGGATGATAAAAGTCTTTTGGTAATATAACTGCTGCGGCGAACACGGGACCGGCATAACAACCACGGCCGGCTTCATCGCAACCGGCTTCTGTGAGTTGATCCTGGTAGTAAGGCTTCAGCATGAGAGCACAATTTCTTTACAAAAGAATGTTTTCAGAAATAATTTTGCCAACACGCCGCTAACTTTGTTTTTATGAACTCAACAGCTGCCTACCTCCGTTATACCTGGTTTGTGCTGGGAATGGTTTTCCTGGTGATATTGGCCGGTGGCGTGGTAAGGATGACTCAAAGCGGGATGGGTTGCCCTGACTGGCCTACCTGTTTTGGCCGCTGGATACCGCCCACACATGCCAGCCAGCTTCCCCCGGATTTTGAAAAATATTTAAGCCAGCAGGATATTGACCATACATTCAATGTCTATCATACCTGGATCGAATATATCAACCGCCTGCTTGGCGCATTACTGGGTGTATTCATTTTTATTCATACGATATGGAGTTTTAAAAAATTCCGGCGCAGCAACAGGGCTGCATTTTTTATCTCTCTTTTAATGTTGCTGGCAGTTGGCTTCCAGGGTTGGCTTGGCAAACAAGTGGTAGATGCTAACCTGGCTGTTGTAAAAGTAACCATACATATGATCGTGGCGCTGATCATAGCGGCACTGCCTGTGCTGATCATATCAAAGCTAAAACAAAACAAAACGGTTGTCCCCAAACCTATAATGACCCTTACTGTCGTTACACTTCTTCTTGTGCTGCTCCAAATAGTAATTGGCACACAGGTAAGGGAGCAAATAGATGAAATATCCCGGAACCTGGAGTATGAGCAAAGAGATAAGTGGATAAGCAGGCTTGATGAGTTTTTTTTGATCCATAGAAGTTTTTCATGGATAGTTGCAGCCGGTTGTATCTTTTTGTGCTGGCAAACATGGTTGGTTGTTCCTTTCCGGCGGCATGTCATCCCTATTTTGTTTTTTCTTGCCTGTTCTTTTGCAGCAGGCCTGCTCATGTATTTTATGAATATCCCTGCATGGGCACAGCCGCTCCACCTGTTATTTGCCTCCGGGCTGGCAATAAGCTTATTTTCGTTTCGTTTGCAAATGAAATAGCCAATAATTATAACTATCAACCTGATTTGATTATTTTTATTATTACTGACTTTAACTTATGAAAGCCTGGCTAAACGGATTTTATCATTCTTTTCCTATTCAACTGTTGTTCCTGCATTTCAGGAAATACCAGGTGCTGCTGCTGTTTTGGTTCATCCTGTTCAGTACCGTGAACGGTTCATTCATGAAATCGTTTGGTGCAGATGCCCTTTACCTGGCGCCTGAATATCTCGGGAATGTAAATGCTGTCAGCTCAGCCATCGTGGGTGTGTCTATCGGTATGCTGATCATGAGCTGGAATATCAGCACATTTATATTGTTCAGCAAGCATTTTCGTTTTTTGGCAGCCACCACCAATCCTTTTCTCAAATACTGTATCAACAATTCGGTCATTCCCCTGCTGTTCCTTATCTTTTATTTTTTCAAGGCTTACCAATTCGATCGTTATAAAGAACTGGTGAGTATTGGCGAATTCCTGCTGCTGGCCGGAGGCTTCCTGGCCGGCCTTGTGCTGCTTGTTTCCATCTCTTTTTATTATTTCTTCCGGGCCGACCGTTCCATACTCAGGCGTATGATGCCGGTGATAAGCGAACCGAAAGAATATATCACTCACCTGCGTCCCCCGCGGGAAGTATATGAAGAAGAAAGTCTCTGTAAAGCTGACTGGTATTTTGATACGCCAGTCAGCCTGCGCCCTACCCGTGATGTCAAGCATTATACTTCGCAGTTCATAGATACACTTTTCAAACGGCACCACTTTGCCGCTATTATCAGCGTGTTTACCGCATTTGTGTTCCTGGTCGTTATCGGTTTTTTCCTGGAAACGCCTTTTTTCCAGATACCCGCAGCTGCCAGTATCACCATCTTCTTTTCTATTCTTATTGGTGTGGCCGGCGCCTTTTCCTATTTCCTGCAAAGCTGGAGCATTCCTTACCTGATCCTGCTGGTGATGATGCTGAATTTTTTTTATAAGATAGACTGGATAGACCCCAGGAACAAAGCATATGGATTGAACTACCAGAATAAAACTGAACGTCCTTCCTATACAAGAGAAGGGTTGCTGGCATTATGTACGAAAGAAAAAGTGGAAGCTGATAAAAAGAACATGACCGGCATACTGGAGAACTGGAAGAAAAAACAGGACAGCACCAAACCTTTGCTGGTAGTGGTAAGCACAAGCGGAGGAGGGCATCGCAGCGCCACATTCACGATGAGTGTGCTGCAACACCTGGACAGCATTACTCATGGCGGTATCATGAAAAAGATATTCCTGGTAAGCGGCGCTTCGGGAGGTATGATCGGGGCAGCTTATTTCAGGGAATTATATCTCCAGAAACAACAAGGTAAAAATATCAACCTGCAGGATGAGCAATACATTGATGCTGTTTCAAGTGACCTGCTGAACCCGGTATTCTCTTCTTTTGTCGCAAGGGACCTGATCGCACCGGCGCAGAAATTCAAAGTGGGCAATTATGTATATGTAAAAGACCGCGGCTATGCATTTGAAGAAAAAATGAACCAGAACTCAAAAGGGATGCTGAATAAAAAAATGGGTGATTATATCCAGGATGAAAAGGAAGCAAATATCCCGCTGATGTTCTTTAATTCAGTTGTTACAAGAGACAGCCGTAAAATGATCATCAGCACGCAACCGGTTAGCTTTATGATGCAGGGATGGCAGGATACCACCAAATTCCCGATGATGGACCCGGATGCTATTGACTTTGCCGCTTTCTTTAAAAAGCAGGACCCTTACAACCTGCGCCTGCTGACGGCCCTGCGGATGAATGCCACTTTCCCTATTGTATTACCTAATGTCTGGCTGCCCAGTGATCCTGTTATTGATGTAATGGACGCAGGCCTTCGTGATAACTACGGGCAGGAAACCACTTTTCGTTTCCTGGAAGCCTTTGACGACTGGATAAGAGAGAATACAAGCGGCGTGCTCATCATGCAGATCAGGGACCGCAGCCCCGGTGGATGGGATTCTCCTTATTTATCGGATGATATCAGCGATCATGCTACCAAACCATTTTTATTGTTGCAGCACAACTGGTTCAAGATGATGGAATATTTTCAGAATGATATGCTGAGCTACTATACCGAGCATCCCGGCAGAAAAGTGCATAAAGTGCTGTTTGAATATGCAGCGGATAAAGAGGAAAATAAGGCAGCCTTGAATTTTCATTTAAGTAAAAGGGAGAAAAAAGATATTGTCAATTCTATCAAATCTGTTTCCAACGAGAAGAGCTTTAAGCGGGTAATGGAGCTATTTGCCGGAAAAGAATAGGTGCAGGTAATAGCCGGTAAATAATTTCTTTCCGTCTTATCGCCTTTCCGGCAAAACAATCAGGGTTGAATAAGACGAAAACACTTCTTCCTGATTTCAATTTCAAATTTTTCCGAAGTTTCTGCCGGGTCGCCGTCAATATGCAGCGGCGCTTCATCCTTGTTAAGGATCGTTAACCGGTCTGTTTGAAAATAGACCACGCCTTTATTACCATCTTTTATTTCGGTTTGCAATGGGTTACTGCCCATCACCTGCTTAAGGGTTTGTAAGACCAGACTCAATTTTTGCTGGTGCGTGACGATAACGATATCCAGCAGGCCATCACTCAAACTGGCTTTGGGGGCAATGGTGAAATTATTACCGAACTGGTTACTGTTGGCAATGCTGATAAAGTAGGCATCTGTTAACAGGGACTGACCCGCTACTTTTAGTTCGAAAGCATATGATTTAGCAGAAAAGAAATTTTTTATTACCTGCTTGATATACGTGGCAAATCCTCTTTTAGGTTGTTGGGCAAAATCATGCGCTACTTTGGCATCGAACCCAAGACCGCAGAGATGAACAGCAAATTGCCCGTTGATATAAAACCCGTCTGTGACCGAAGCATGCCCATTGAAGATAATATCCAGCGCCTTTTCCGGTTGTTTGGGTATCCTGGCAGTAAAAGCCAGCCCGTTTCCGGAGCCACAGGGAATGATACCAAAGTTGAGATCAAAATCCATCAGGCTGCTGACCACCTGGCTCACGGTGCCATCACCACCAGCGATGACTACGTCTGTTGTCTTTTTCTCTTTGATGACCGGGTACAGGAAAGAATAATCTGCGCTGGCTACCGAGGGAAACACATTATAAGCGATCCCCTGTTCTTTTGTTTTTTGTTCAACAAAAGCCTGCAGGTCCTTTTTGGCCCTGGTGCCTGAAATGGGGTTGATAATATAAATGATATGCCGGTGCATCCGCTATTGAAGCTCCAAAGTACACAAATGTACTCTGCGGACACGAACCCGGGCGGCTAAATCAGGGTCGGTCGGTATAGCCATCGTGTATATCCTGATCTTTTTCTGGTTGCTGAATAGTTTTTTCAGTTCGGCAGCGGAGATCTTTATGTTCAGGGTACTGTCTTTTCGCAACACCTGGTTGTCGGTATTTCCAAAGAACAGGAAAGAACGTTTCCATTCTTTTTCTTTGGCCGGATCGGATTCTTTGTAGATGATTTCGAGGCAATATTTTTTGGACAAGTCAGCCTTTTTTATCTTCCTGGTATTGGCTGTTTCGTTTTCCTCGCTGGTTTGCAGCAATACTTTTTTATTCCATTTTATGGTCCAGCTATTTTCTTTAACTACTTCCATTTGTGATTGTGAAAATAACCAGCTAAAAGCAAAACTGAATAGTAAAAATGATCTTTTCATGATCTTGAATAAGTTTTCTGCTGTTATGACCGTGATACGAGCCGGAAAGTTGCAGCGAAAGTAGGCTAATAAGACAAAGCAGCAGGAAAGAAAACTATTTTAACATTCAATATCCTCAAAGAAAGTTTTTCATATACGCTATAAAAAGTGTCCAATCTTCCGGTAAAACGGTATGCCCGCCTTCATGCATATAATAACCAAGCCGGTTCATCAGTAAAGATGTATCGCCGGCAGCAGGCATGATAGTAGTGCCGGGTCCTTTTTCACCAAAGAGTTTATAAACCGGCTCCGCCTCAATTGCCGAAAGGAACTCTCCTTTCGGATCTGACCAGTAATCTTTGTTACCGGTTTGTAACAATAAGGACCTCGGCGCCATCAGCGCAACCAGCGTATGCGCATCAAAGGGTAAGCTATTTACCTTATCCGCATAACTATGGTAATTGGGTGCAAACTGGTAATAATAGCGGGAAGTATCGGTGATATGCTGAATGGTTTCACCATAATTGCGGCGGGCAATTGCTGCACCACCTTCACCGGAAATACTGGCGATGACCATTTTAAATCTTGTATCATGAATGCCGGTCCATAGCACAGTTTTTCCTAAACGGGATGCTCCCTGCAGGGCGATCCTTTTACTATCGATCTGTTTATCCGTTTCAAAATAATCCATAGCACGGCTAAGTCCCCATGCCCATGCAGATATGGCACCCCATTCATTGGCCGCCGGTTCAGTTTGCCCCTTTTTAAGGTATTGACCCCGGATGCCATACTGTATGCCACCTTTGAAGTCAGGTTCAATATCGCCATAATAAACAGTGGCGAAACCAATACCTGCATCGATAAACTGTTCCATATTCATTTTAGGAAAGCGGCCGGGTTGATCCGCTTTAATTTTTTTGCCTTCTCTTGTCCATATATTACCGACCCATACACCGGGATCATCTGTTACCTGGCAATAAGCGGAGAATGAAATATTGAGTAATAAAGGAGCCGGCTTTGAAGTAGTAGCAGGAATATATATCAACAGGTTCATTTTATGCTGTGACGTATCTTTTGTAAAATAAACAGTAACCTGTTTACGTATCGCTTTGCCATTAAAGGCGGGAGTGCCTTTATCAAAAACAGAAAAGCTCATTTCCTTCGGACGGGCCGGCATTTTACCGTATTGTATTTCTTCAACCAGTTTCAGCAATTCCGGTCTTCGTTTTTCCGTCCATGTTTTTGCATCAGTTACTTTTTTCCCGTCAGTGCAGGTAAAGAGATCAGGTATTGTATAGCTACCCACTGAATCTTCCTGGTAGTTGACGGGATAGCCGGCTACCAGCCTGGGCCTGTTCTCTTGTGAGTATGCGGCAAAAACAATTATAAGCCATGTAAAAAGAAAAAGCGGCTTTTTCATATAGCGAAGCAGGTTAATTGCAGAGAAAAAAATTACGCCGGTTAAATTTACTTTAGCGACACATGCTATACGAATTAATTACCGGGAACGATTGCGTTTAAATGGATCACCACCTCAGCAAAGCGCTTGCCCATGTAAACCCACTCCCGAATGCTGCCAGGCAAACAAGATCGCCGTCTTTTATTTTTCCCTGCTCCCAGGCTTCGCATAAAGCGATGGGAACAGAGGCAGCCGTGGTGTTGCCGAATTTTTGGATATTATTATATACCTGGTCATCTCTTAACTGTAACTTCTGTTGCACAAATTGTGCAATACGCAGATTAGCCTGGTGAGGGATCAGCAACCGGATGTCAGAGGTCTTAAGACCATTTGCGTTCAGGGCCTCCATGATCACTTCCGGGAATTTCACGATCGCCTTTTTAAAAACAGCAGGGCCATCCATATTGGGGAACACCTGCGCCTTATCTATCATCGCATGACTAAAAAACATATCGCCGATCTCAGCATCATTGAACTCAGCATATTTTTCCGGCATCCAGTGATTGGCATGTGTGCCCGGGTTGAACATAGCTAATATCTCAGCGCTTTCACCATCGCTGTGCAAATGGGTAGAAAGAATTCCCTGGTTAGATCCTGAGCTTGTCGAAGGATCAGTGGGTTGAAGAACTACTGCACCGGCCCCATCACCAAAAATCACGGATACATTTCTTCCTCTTGTGCTGAAGTCAAGACCGAAAGAATGTTTCTCCGAACCAACCACCAGGATATTTTTATACATACCCGTTTTGATGAACTGGTCCGCTACACTCAATGCATAGACAAAACCGCTGCACTGGTTACGAACATCCAGTGCGCCGATCTCTTTCATCTTCATAGCCCGTTGCAGCAATACACCGCAACCGGGAAAATAATAATCGGGACAAAGAGTGGCGAAGATGATAAAGTCAATATCCTGCGGAGTGATGCCGGCTCTTTCAATAGCGATGCTTGCCGCTTCTACGCCCATGGTCGTAGTGGTCTCTTCTGTTCGATGGGCATACCGGCGTTCTTTGATGCCTGTTCTTTCCTGTATCCACTCATCACTGGTGTCCATGTATTTCAGCAGGTCATTATTGGTCACCACATGGGAGGGAACATACATACCGATACCGGCGATCTTTGTACGGGGCATAGCAAGCGTTTGAGAAAGGAAGGTAGGAAAACTGCCGGATTTGAAACTATTTCACCTGCAACTGTTTCAGGTATCCTGTACCGGCCATTGTTACATTTTAATATTTACCACTATGCCTTCCTTCCTGCTTTTCTCCGCAGCAAAGGCCATCACATGGCTTTCGATCGAAGCGTCAATAGTGGAACTGAGTAAAGCCGGGTTTCTCTGATCAATTGCCTGTATCCAGTCAGCCACTAATCTCCAGTCGCCACCCCCATGCATATCCGTTGTATTTTTCCATTCTTCTTTTTTACCTGAACGGAAATCTGTCATCACGAATGAATACATATCTCCAACAATATCACCTATGCTACCCATCACCCTTGTCCTTCTACCTTCATAGGAGGTAAAGGCCTCCATGGAAAAACTGGCAGTAATGTTATTTTCAAAAAGCATATTGGTGGTGTAATGATCAGGCTGGTCATTATCCATCCGGTAAACACAGCGACCATAATCGGTGGTCTTCAATTGGTTCATGAGATAGTCATCCCATTCTTCTTTTTTTTCCGGTAGGTCAAACACATAAGTTCTTTTTTTAAGGGTGATATAGTGGTTGATCGCTGAATAGGGACAGGTTTTTTCTATAGCACAACCATCAGTGCACCGGGCTGTACTGCCTGCCGGTGCATTTTCTTTTTTAAACCATTTCAGATCGCCAAATGCATGGATCTTTTTTGAGGGTTTGTCCAGCATCCATTTAATGATATCAAGATCATGACAGGACTTGGCCAGGATAATAGGGGTGGTCGCCTTACTGTTGTGCCAATTGCCCCGCACAAAGGAATGTGCCATGTGATCATATCCTATCGGTTCCAGGTGTTGCAGGCTGATGACCTCACCGATGGCGCCGCTTTGCATCAGCTCTTTCAATTTGATAAAATAGGGCGCATAACGCAATACATGGCATACGGCCACGATGCGCCCCGTCTTTTTTGTCATGGCCAGAATATCGCGGCATTCTTTTTCACTGGGAGAGATTGGTTTTTCCAGTAACACATCATAACCCATCTTCAAAGC
>DATDIX010000236.1:0-30777 GCA_036520835.1 Chitinophagaceae bacterium
TAATGTAACTGGTTTGTTATTGACAGTAATGGATACTGGTTTTTGGACATAGCCGCAAAGGATGCTTTTTTCAATAATAGCTGTTGTATCAGTAACGGTTTGGTCAGCCATTTGCACCGAAGCCCCGCTTGTACGAAATAAGTGACCGGAAAAAAATAAGCGATTATTATTCCCGAATTTAAAATTCAGATCTTCCCAGCCATCAGAATATATATCCGTTACTGTTTGCCTGAACTGTGAAACCTGTGAAGTGACCGGCACAAATCCAACACCGCCTCCGCCGAAAGCCTCTTGTAATAGTTTGCGTAATGTTTGGGTCAGGAGGTCTCCCTCTATCATGCTGTCACCGAAATAGGCAATACGTACCTTTCGTTTCTTACCAGTTTTAAGTTCATGCAATTTTTGCAGAAATCCTTTTAGGGACGGGTTAGTTGTATCTGTATTAAAATCAGTAATGAAATTTCCCTTTAGATAGAGCATAAAATCTTCATGAACCTTTTTGGTAATTTCAATACCGGGAGAACTATTGCCGGAAGTGTTCTGCAGGGCTGCTGAATCTTTTTTAAGGATATCAGCTATCAGGTTAATATTATTTAATGAAGTGCTTTTTTTAAACGGGAAGATCTCTGTAAGAAAGGAAACCAGCAACAAGATGGCGGTACTGCACAACACAAAAACAAGGACACGGCGGCTGCTGTTCATAAAGGCTTACTGCAAAGAGGAGAGTTTATTTTTTCGGATAATGTCCAAAAGTCTTTGTTTCCATATATCAGGTATTTCAGAATACCCCGCTTTGCTGATAGCATCAGCCCATAGCCGGTGATCCATATTGCCTTTTAGTCTTGTATAGAATTTTTTCCTGGTCATCAGTTTACAAAAATCAACATAAGAAGTCTGCGCATCGGGATATTGTTTGTAGCGGGATTTAATTCCTTTTGTTTTAAGCAGGTTGTTTTTTCCTACAATGCCAAAATGGTTGTTCAGCAGTTTGCAGTTGCGGCTGGTGCCTGATCCTGATTCCATGATTGCCACCCCAAGAATTACTGAGGCCGGAACACCATAAACCGCAGAGAGCGAATCGGCCATGGGTCTGAATTTTTTTACATACTTCGACTGGGTAAGCCCGGCCTGCCACATGAAAAGCAAAGAGAACACTGCCAATACTTTAGCAGTCATTGAACGGGTGATAAAAGCCTGTTCAGGCCTTTCAAAACTTATTTGATATGACAAACTTTTCATGCTTTCGGGTTAAATATACTAAATCGGTTTACTTTTTTATAATCCTTTACTTTGCAGAAAAGTTAAAGGATATGCCTACAAGACTGGTTGTTGACAGTACCAATCAATTACAGGAATTAACGGAACGGGGTCTTTCACAAAACCATGCTGCCCGTTTGATAGCAAAAGTCATTTCCTTTGTTTTTCATCCAATTTTTGTTCCGGTTTATATTGTATTGTTTCTTCTTTATGTTCATCCGGGTGTTTTTGCTGGTTTTTCTTCCAGAAAAAAGATACTGGTGCTATTACAGGCAATAGGGATGTACGGTTTTTTCCCGCTTATTACTGTTCTTTTATTAAAGGCGCTCAATTTTATCGGCTCAGTTTACCTGCGTTCTCAAAAAGACCGTATCATTCCATATGTTGCCTGCGGTATCTGGTATTTCTGGATATGGTATGTGTGGCGAAACCTGCCAGAATCACCTGAAGAGATCGTTATTCTTTCCATGGCTATTTTTCTTGCTTCCAGTATCGGTCTGCTGGCCAATATTTATATGAAGATCAGCATGCATGCCATAGCTATGGGAGTAATGCTGGCTTTTATGATGCTACTGGCCCTTACACAATCAGTAAGTTTCGGAGTGTATATTTCTATCGCCCTTTTGATTGCCGGCATTGTATGCACGGCCCGATTCATTGCTTCTGATCATACGCAAAAGGAAATCTATGCCGGGCTACTGGCTGGTTTTGTTGCTTTATTGATAGCCATTTGGTTCAATTGAAAACGGCCACGGGGCATTTTGTAAAAAATAATACAAAAAATATTAGTTTATAAATACTAAATAGTTTAGTTTTGACGGGTTGATAAAATTATTCGGACGGCAGTATGTAAATCCTAATTTTGAAAAATGGCAAAAACAGAAAAAACTAACGACATGTCAAACAATAACAGCGAAAAGCTAAAAGCATTAAAGCTTACGATGGACAAGATCGAAAAGGATTATGGCAAAGGCAGTGTGATGATGATGAATGAAAAAGGAGAAGCATTACAGGATGTCATATCTACAGGCTCTATCGGCCTGGATGTGGCTCTTGGGATTGGCGGTTTGCCGAGAGGAAGAGTCGTTGAGATCTATGGCCCCGAATCTTCCGGTAAAACAACCCTGGCAACACATGTGATCGCCGAAGCGCAAAAAAAGGGAGGCATGTGTGCCATTATCGATGCAGAGCATGCTTTCGACAGTTCTTATGCCCAAAAGCTTGGAGTAGATGTTGACAATCTTTTAATATCTCAGCCGGATTATGGTGAGCAGGCATTGGAGATTGCCGACCGCCTGATCCTTTCCGGTGCTTTGGATGTAGTAGTGATAGATTCTGTTGCTGCCCTGGTACCTAAAAGCGAACTGGAAGGAGAAATGGGAGACAGTAAAATGGGGCTGCATGCCAGGTTGATGAGCCAGGCCCTCCGTAAACTGACAGCAACCATCGCCAAGACAAATACGATTTGCATATTCATTAATCAGTTAAGGGAAAAGATCGGTGTCATGTTTGGCAACCCCGAAGTAACAACAGGCGGTAATGCATTGAAATTTTACGCTTCCGTTAGGCTGGATATCCGTCGCAGCACCCAGATCAAAGACGGCGATGAGGCAATAGGCAACCGTGTAAAAGTAAAAGTCGTCAAGAACAAGGTAGCTCCTCCGTTCAGGGCTGCTGAGTTTGATGTGATTTTCGGGGAAGGGATTTCCAAGAATGGTGAGATCATTGACATGGGTGTGGAATTAGGCATTGTCCAGAAAAGCGGAAGCTGGTTCAGTTATAACAGCGATAAGCTTGGCCAGGGCCGCGATGCTGTAAAGCAGCTACTGGTTGATAACCCTGAACTGGCTAAAGAAATTGAAACCAAGATCAGGGAGAAAATAAAAGAAATGCAGGCTGCCTGACAGTTTCAGAATATTTGTAAAACAATGGGTTAGTATGTTTGCCGTCCCGCCTCAGGCGGGACGGCTTTTTAATCCGTACCCTATATTTAACATTACAAAAGACATTTTCAATGTTTAAACATTGTATATTTGTACTCCCTTCAAACTTTTCGAAGGCGCTATTGTTACACTAACCACACATGTCAACCCAAACGAAAAAAAGAAGCCCCTGGAGGAAAAGAATATTGTTTTCGCTGCTTGTATTAGCGGTGATAACCGCTGGTATTTATTGGTATGTAGCCACTGATACATATTCGGATACAAAAGACAGGAAGCCTGCTTATATAGTGAGTGCTTTTGATTTTATAAACGAGTTCAGGCAAAATGAGAAAATCGCCAAAGAAAAATATAATAATAAGATTTTATTAGTAAATGGCAGGGTTTCTGCCATTGAGCCGGCAGATACAACTATGAACGTTAAATTTGTTGATACAGGTACCGGTGATTATATCATTTTTACTTTTCAACAGCAGCATGTGGATGAGGCAAAAACAATAAAGGTCGGAGACAGTGTTTCGATTAAGGCCGCTTACCGGGATTTTATATACAGCGAAATACTCGACGCTTACTCAATTATGTTTCAACGATCAACCTTAAATAAATAATAATTATCATCACCAAAAAATGAAAAAATGAAAAAAGCAATTCTTTTCTTATCCTTTGTAGCTTTTGCCGGAAGTATTTTTGCTCAAAAGAAAACAACTACTTCCGCTACTGTAAAATTCGATGCCAGCACAGCTATTGACAATCTTCCAAAAGCAGAGAATAAAACGGTGATCGCAGCGATAAACACTACCACAGGTTCTATAGCTTTTGAAGCAGCCGTTAAAAATTTCGCTTTCACTAATCCCACGATACAGGACCATTTTAACGGAGGTAACTGGATGAATTCTGACAAATTTCCGACTTTTACATACAAAGGAAATATCACTGATCTTTCTGCAGTAAACTTTGCAAAAGAAGGATCTTACACGGTGAACACAGAAGGGGTTATCACAGTAAAAGGCGTTGAACAAAAGATATCAACCCCTGCTACCATTGTTATAAAAGGAACTACTATAGCGGCTACTGCTGATTTTTCAATCAAATTAGCTGATTTTGGCATCTCCGGTGCTCCGATCGATGGCGGCAAAGTAGCAAAAGAGCCAAAGATCAGTGTCAGTGCAGAATTACAATAAGGAATTAAAAGCCTATTTTTATAAAGTAAATGCCTTGCCTTTTGGTAAGGCATTTTCCTTTTAATTCATTTTGTATGACTACAAGAACATTAAGCAGCCGCAAACATATTGCCGTGGTGGCCCATGATCATAAAAAGGCAGAACTGATAGAATGGGCCTTTTATAATAAAACAACATTGGCAAAACATAAACTATATGCCACCGGCACTACTGGTAGTATGCTGGAGAAGGCACTTGACCAGCCTGTAATCAAATTCCTGAGCGGACCTTTGGGCGGAGACCAGCAGATCGGCGCCAAGATAGCAGAAGGAAAATTAGATGTGCTCATTTTTTTCTGGGACCCCATGGAATCACAGCCACATGACCCTGATGTAAAAGCCTTGTTGCGTGTAGCAGCTACCTGGAATATACCTGTTGCCTGTAACAGGGCCACGGCCGACTTCCTGCTTACTTCACCTTTGATGCATGAGAAGTATGAAGTGATACTACCGGATTATTCTTCTTACACAAGCCGGAGGCTGGGTAAGTAAAACCGTATACCAGGTTATCCCTTTCTGAGCAAATGTCCTCAACCATATTCAGTAAATTGCATATCCCTTATGCCATTTAAACTTCATGCCCCTTTTCTTCCTGCCGGCGACCAGCCGGATGCTATCCATCAATTGACGGAAGGGATACTCAATGGAGAGAAATACCAAACACTGCTGGGTGTGACGGGTAGTGGTAAAACATTCACCGTTGCCAATGTTATACAGAATGTACAAAGGCCTACCCTGGTATTGACACATAATAAAACACTCGTAGCGCAACTATACGGAGAGTTCAGGCAATTCTTTCCCGAGAATGCAGTGGAATACTTTGTTTCTTATTATGATTACTATCAACCGGAAGCATATATGCCGGTAAGCGATGTATATATTGAAAAAGATCTCGCTATTAATGATGAACTGGATAAGCTCCGCTTGAGAGCTACCAGCAGTTTGTTAAGTGGGCGAAGAGATATAATAGTGGTAGCCAGTGTAAGTTGTATCTATGGTATGGGTAATCCTACCGATTATGAAAACGGGATCATCCGTATCAATAAGGGGCAAACTATTTCAAGACAGGGATTTCTTCATTCGCTTGTTAATTCTTTATACAACAGAACAACCATTGAGTTCAACCGGGGCACGTTCCGTGTAAAAGGCGATACAGTTGACATCAATCTTCCTTATGTTGATTATGGATACCGGGTTACTTTCTTTGGGGATGAGATCGAAGAGATAGAAAGTATGGATGTGGTAACAGGCAAAAGGATCGGAAAAATGGAGAACGCTGCTATTTTCCCTGCCAACTTATATGTGGCTCCCAAAGATATTATGCAGCAGGTGATCTATGAGATACAGGACGAAGTGATGGCACAGGTGGAATACTTTAAAGGGGTTGGCAAACTGATAGAGGCGCAACGATTAAAAGAAAGGGTAGAATATGATCTTGAAATGATACGTGAACTGGGCTATTGTAATGGTATCGAAAACTATTCAAGATTCTTTGATCGTCGCAAGCCGGGAACCAGGCCTTTTTGTTTGTTAGATTATTTCCCCAAAGATTTTTTAATGGTTATAGATGAAAGTCACCAAACCATTCCGCAGGTAAGTGGTATGTATGGAGGTGACAGGAGCAGGAAACTTATTCTTGTTGATTACGGATTCCGGCTGCCTTCAGCATTGGATAACCGGCCATTGAATTTTCATGAGTTCGAGTCACTGTTAAACCAAACTATTTATGTTTCTGCAACGCCGGATGATTTTGAGCTCGAGAAAACAGGCGGGATAGTTGTTGAACAGGTGGTCAGGCCTACAGGATTACTGGATCCGCCTATTGAAATTCGTCCCAGTGTAAACCAGATTGACGACTTGCTGGATGAAATTGATAAAAGAGTAATTAAAGGGGACCGGGTACTGGTAACAACACTAACCAAGCGCATGGCTGAAGAGATGGATAAATACCTTCATCGTATTAATATCAAATCGAAGTATATCCACAGCGAAGTTCATACATTGGACAGAGTGGAGATCCTTCGTCAACTAAGGCTGGGAGAAATTGATGTATTAGTGGGGGTAAACTTATTGCGTGAAGGCCTCGATCTCCCGGAAGTTTCACTGGTGGCAATTCTCGATGCGGATAAAGAAGGATTTTTGCGCAATGAAAAATCATTAACACAAACAGCGGGTCGTGCCGCAAGGAATGTGGATGGTCTTGTTATCTTTTATGCAGATAAAATGACCGAGAGTATGCAAAAAACGATTGATGAAACAAACCGTCGTCGTGAAAAACAGGTCGCTTTCAATATTGAGCATGGAATTACTCCAAGAACTATCATTAAATCAACCAAAGAAGTATTTGCCCAGACTTCTGTATTGGATATAAAAGGATATGATCCCGCAAACCCCTACGCCATTGCCCCGGATGAAGAAATTGTAACAGTGGCTGCAGAGGAACAAGCCGAGTATAAAACCATTCCCCAGGTGGAAAAAGCCGTAAGTAAGATCAAAAAAGAAATGGAAAAAGCAGCCCGCGACCTTGATTTCATGGAAGCCGCAAGATTGCGGGACGAGATGTTCCTGCTGCAGAAGCAATTGGAAAGCATGAAAAAACCCTGACTCGTAGTTTTACCCGGACGATGAAAGTAGATATTCGAGATTTTATTAATAATAATGCCAAGTAGTTTGCATCTCTGGCTTCCTTATCTATCTTAGATGCCAGAACGAAGTACCAATATTTTAAACCGTTTAATCCAATACACCCATGAAACGTCGCATCCGCCGTATTGCAAACTTTTTTGCATTCAATCTTTTGTTCTTCGCTTTATACCTCAATTTTATTCATCAAGACAAGTCCGGATCGGGAATTCCCGATCAAAGAGTTCGGTCAACAGCTGCAGTAACAGGAACAGTACCTGTTAGTGAGCCGGAAAAATATTTAGCGCCTAAACAAACAAGTTCACAGGAGATCGCTCCCGGAGACGCTACAGAGGCTGCAAACCTTTCCGTTAATTAAGCAAGCAAAGCAGAGTTTTAGATAACACAAGCCCCTGGTTTTTACCGGGGCTTTTGTGTTTTTAGGACAGTCATGCCGCAATAACTGAAATAGTTACCTTAGTGGCATGGAAAAGAAAGTCTTTTTACTGGATGCATTTGCGCTTGTATTCCGGGCTTATTATGCACTTATCCGCAATCCGCGTCTTACCTCAAAAGGAAAGAATACCAATGCACAATTTGGATTTACCAATGCATTGGTTGAGTTGATGACCAAGCAAAAGCCTTCCCATATGGCTGTTTGTTTTGATACGGCGGCGCCAACAGAGCGTCATACTGATTTTGCCGACTACAAAGCCAACCGCCAGGAAACACCCGAAGATATCAGTGCGGCAGTGCCTGATATAAAAAGGATCATCGAAGGTTTTAATATTCCCATCATCGCCATTGATGGATATGAAGCAGATGATGTGATCGGCACATTGAGCAAAAAAGGAGAAAAAGCCGGGTATGAAGTATATATGATGACACCCGATAAAGATTACGGACAATTGGTTTCAAAAAAAATAAAAATATACAAACCGGCCTACCAGGGAAATGATGCCGAAATAATGGGGCCGGAAGAAGTTTGTGCCAAATGGAATATAAAAGATGTGTCGCAGGTAGTAGATATGCTCGGCATGATGGGGGATGCTGTGGACAATATTCCCGGCATACCCGGTGTAGGGGAAAAAACAGCTGCCAAATTCCTCGCAGAGTACGGTTCTCTTGAAAACACACTGGCTAATGCCGATAAAATAAAAGGTGCAATGGGTGAGAAAGTAAAAGCCGGAAAGGAAATGGCGATACTGTCTAAGAAATTAGCGACAATCATCACCAATGTACCGGTAGAGTTTCATGAAGAGGATTTTAAACTTAAAGAATGGAATAAGGAAAAGCTTAAAGAGGTCTTTGCTGAGCTTGAGTTCAAGACATTGGGCAAAAGATTACTCGGGGAAGATTTCTCCATTGCCACTTCATCAAAAGGGGTTGTAGAAAAAGAGATCCCACAGGGGGTGCAAACGGACCTGTTTGGGAATATTGTCGAACCAGCAGGACAGAAATCAGAAGCCGGTGGTCAGAAGCCGGAAATTGAAGAAGAAGATGAGTCTTCAGACGGACTGAAAGCCGATAAAAATATAAACAACACTCCACACAAGTATGAAGCGGCGGCAGATGAAAAGACTATCAAAAAACTGGTTGCAGAGTTAAAGAAGCACGATGAAATATGTTTTGACACGGAGACCACCGGCATTGATGCCAATGATGCAGAACTGGTTGGGCTGAGCTTTTCTGTAAAGCCGGGAGAAGCGTACTATGTTCCCTGCCCTGCTGATCAGAAAAAAACGAAAGAGATACTTTCCAATTTCGAATCCCTTTTCAGCGACAAGAAAAAAATATGGGTAGGACAGAACCTGAAGTATGATATGCTGGTGCTGAAATGGTATGATATAGAAATAGCAGGAAAATTGTTTGATACCATGCTGGCCCATTATGTAATAGAACCTGATGGAAAAAGAGGAATGGATATACTGAGCGCAAGATATCTTGGCTATGAACCGGTGCACATTGAAGAATTGATCGGTAAGAAGGGAAAAGCGCAGGGCAATATGAGGGATGTGGAGCTGGATAAAATAAAAGATTATGCAGCAGAGGATGCAGACATTACGCTACAGCTTAAAAATGTTTTCGTGCCCTTGCTGAAAAAGAAAGAAGTAGAGAAAGTTTTTAATGAAGTGGAGAATCCGTTGGTAAAAGTGCTGACAAATATGGAGTATGAAGGCATTAAGGTTGACGTTGAATTCCTGGCCGACTATTCAAAAGAACTACAAAAGGATGCAAAGAAAGCCGAAGAGAGTGTTTATAAACAGGCAGGCGTCCGTTTTAATCTTTCATCACCAAAGCAATTAGGAGAAGTGCTTTTTGATAAACTGAAACTTGATCCTTCCGCAAAAAAAACAAAGACCGGTCAATACCAGACCGGCGAAGATGTATTGTTAAAGCTGGCTGCCAAGGGCCACCAGATCGTTGATAATATCCTGGCATACCGTGAGCTGACAAAGCTAAAATCAACCTATGTGGATGCATTGCCGCAACTGATCAACCGGAAAACAGGAAGAGTACATACAACTTACGGCCAGGCAGTGGCCGTAACAGGCCGGTTGCAAAGTAATAACCCCAACCTTCAGAATATACCGGTAAGAACAGACAGGGGAAAAGAGGTAAGAAAAGCTTTTGTGCCCAGAGACAGTAAACATATTTTATTATCTGCAGACTATTCGCAAATCGAATTAAGAATTGTTGCTGCCATCAGCGGCGATAAGAATATGTGTGCCGCATTTAAAAAAGGGATAGACATCCATACAGCCACAGCTGCAAAAGTGTATAGTGTGCTGGACGATGATGTTACCAAAGAAATGCGCTATAAAGCAAAGAGTGTGAATTTCGGTATCATTTATGGGCAGGGTGCTTTTGGTTTAGCCGATAACCTTGGCATATCAAGAACAGAAGCCAAAGAGATCATTGATAATTATAAGAAAGAATTTCCCGGTATCCAGCGATATATGGACGATACGATCAATTTTGCAAGGGAACATGGGTATGTGCAAACTCTGATGGGCAGAAAAAGATGGCTGCGGGATATTAATTCCGCCAACTTCACGGTTCGCGGCTTTGCCGAACGTAATGCTATCAATTCACCGATACAGGGAACAGCAGCCGACATGATCAAGCTTGCCATGCAGAAGGTGCATGCTGCTATGAAAAAGGAAAAAATGCAGAGTAAAATGCTGTTGCAGGTACATGATGAACTGGTTTTTGATGCATTAAAAACGGAAGTAAAGGAACTTAAACCATTGATCATTGAATGTATGCAATCAGCCATGCCATTACCACATAGTGTGCCTGTGATCGCCGAATGCGGGGAGGGTAAGAACTGGCTGGAAGCCCATTAGAACTCCTTTTCATCCGCCTGTTTTTGCCTTTCGTCCTTTTATATTTTTCAGAAATTGGCAGGATCCTTGGGTTTCTATACCTTAATTGTCCCAAAACCTAAATTTGCTATTTATGAAACAAAAAATTTTAGTGCTTTGCAGCGCCACTTTATTGTTTGTGGCGTGCAGTAATGACAAAACAGCATCGGAATCAACCACTGAACCTGCTGCAAAAGCAGAGGAGAAAAAAGAAGAACCATGGGTTCCAGTTGATTCCGCTACTATGATGAAAAACATGATGGACTACGGTACTCCCGGACCGATGCATGAAATGCTGGCTTCGTGGAGCGGTACATGGAGCGGAGAAAACACCATGTGGGAATATGATGGCGCTGATCCGCAAAAATCAACCGGTACAGCTGTCAATACCATGATCATGGGTGGAAAGTACCAAAGCAGTAAGCATAGCGGCGACATGATGGGAATGCCTTTTGAAGGCATGAGTGTGACGGGGTATGACAACGCTACCAAACAATTCACCTCTACCTGGGTTGATAACTGGAGCACTGGTATAATGAGCATGTCCGGTTCATGGGATGCTTCCTCAAAGACCCTCACATTGGCAGGGAAATACCCGGACATCAACAGGCCGGGCAAAGAATGTTCATTGCGGGAAGTTTTTAAAGTGATAGATGATAACACACACTACATGGAAATGTACGGGCCTGATCCTAAAACAGGAAAAGAATTTAAAATGATGGAGATGAAAATGAGCCGCAAAAAAAAGTAACGGAACTATTATTTATGCATAATCCCCGGTCTAATACTGCACCGGGGATTTTTATGGGCTTATTACTTTTCTCTGTATGCCAAAGTATTGGTCATCTTTCTCTCCATCCATATCCCAGTCCAGCATACACTTAAATGAAGCGATACCATTTTTCAAAGTAAAATCATATACTGTTGTATCTGATGAAGGCAATAGCTGAAGCATAGTTAATTTATCTCTCTCTATCCACCACTTTCCGGAGGGATCATACACTAATGAATCTTTTAGATTGTAATGCGCAGAATTCCAGGTACTGTCAGCTCTGAAAAAAGTGCGGATAGGTTTTATCTTCAGCTTTTCTTCCCATTGCGGGCGGCCCACCTCAAATACTTCATTGGAATCAGCATTGTTTTTTGAGTTGATCTCCACCCTGATGGAAAGATTATTCCATTCTCCTGTAAGCTGTTCCACAACCGAAGCAGTTACCTCTTCCTTTTGATTGGCAGAATTATTACAGGCAATAATGGAAGTTGCCAACAGCCAGATCAATATTTTTTTCATACTTATTTTCTTATTTCAACAAACACAGGAGCCTGTTCTGTTTTCCAGTTATCGGTCAGGCGCACTGTTTCCCGGGTCTTATAATTCATCAGGTAAATATCAAATTTTCTCCCCTCATAAGTGCTTTTGTCCATCACCAGCCAATTGCCGTCAGGGCTCCAGCTATGCCAGCCGCTGCTTAAATCACCGGAAGTTATCTGCCATTGCTTTTTACCATCGGGAGTAACTGCATAGACCTGGTTTTGTTTATTTTGTGTTGACAGGTAACTGATGAATTTATGTTCATTGTTCCATTGAGGCGGACCGGCATGGTATTCAAACCACTTTGTTGTGGTATCTGATGCAGGAAAATGTGTCAGCTGTATCTTATTACTACCATCCCAATTCATTTTCCATAATTCGTCCGGTACAGTTCGTCTTAAACTTCTATCAGGTCTGTAGGCTAATACGATTTCTTTTCCCCCGGGTAAAAACATAGGATCACGTTTGGTGGATACTGTATCATCGGTGATTTGTTTATAACTTCCGTTCTCCAGGTTAATTAAAAACAACTGGCTTCTTACCTGTCTGCCAATTCTCCCGAGTACGATCATTTCAGTTGCGTTATTGCGACTGCTCATCCAGCTGTCCTCTAATTGCAGGTTGCTCAGTTTTTTGACATGATTGCCATCGGCATCCATTTCGTATAAGAAATAACAGCGATGACAGGTATCCCTGTCGCTGATAAAAAATATCCGCTCTTTATATGCGTAGTATACCCATTCAACTCCGGGAGTGTTAGTGATATTCTTTTTTCCACTGCCATCCATGTTCATCACATAAATGTCATAGTTGTCTTTCGCGGTATCTTCGAATACATTGTAAACAATTTTGTAATCAGCCTGCTGTGCAAAACAATGAAAAGAAGCAAATAGAAAAAATACAAAGCATGATCTCATACTATTCAGTTTGGTTTATTGAAAGAAATCTTATCCGGCCTGGTCATAAGCCTGTTTTATCCAGTTAAATAAATCTTTGTTGATTGCCTTTTCATCCTCCACTTTAATCCTATGCGTACACATGGCATTCCAGCTTGCACCTGCTTCCACATTTCCGGAAGGCGCAACGCCTTTAATGTTCAGACCGACATCCAATCTTGTTTTGGTGGAAGGCT
Organism: Chitinophagaceae bacterium; assembly: GCA_036520835.1. Taxonomy (GTDB): domain Bacteria; phylum Bacteroidota; class Bacteroidia; order Chitinophagales; family Chitinophagaceae; genus VBAT01. The sequence continues at coordinate 12,851 of DATDIX010000236.1, forward strand.
GTATAAGTGCAAACTGTTTCTTTCTTCGCAGGCTGACATAGGCTTTTTTAGGCGCCACTTCCACATCCTTTCCAAATTTGTTTACTTCCGTCATGATCTTTTCATACCAGGCTTTCAGGATTTCCTTACCCTTGTATTGTTCTGAAACCAGGTCATCTGAATTTTCTGAAGCGCCTGCATGACTTTGTTTGGCATAATGAACGACCACGTTGGCGTTACCATGAGTAAAGCCATGTTTATCTTTCAGGAAACTCACCAGTTCACCATGTTTGGTGAAACCACTTTTGTTTACAACAGCGATCCATTCTTCCAATTTCTTACCTGTCGCTTTTTCAATATTAGCGATCTGCGTTTGTGTCGCCTTATCAATATTTTCTGAACTCATACCATTGCATTTTATTTGATTCCCAGTTGTTTTTTTGTTTTAGCCGGCAGTTTGGCTGCCACCAGTTCATAAGCCGCTTTAAGATATTTGCCCCATTCCTTGTTTGTAAGCCGGCTGATGTTATCAACATATATCCATTTATACCTTGCCAGGTATGGCGCCGGCATAAAGCCCTCCCGTTCAGAAAGTTCAGTAAAATCCTCATCGCTAACTTTAAAGGAGGCTGTAACCGGGGAGCCATCCGGGTTAGTGATGATGAAGATCTTCCCGCCTACACAATAACATAAATGGGTCTCCCATTTTATATCTTCTGTTACATGCGAAAACTTTTTACAGATAGTTTGGATATTCTCAATTGTCATGTTTAAAGAGGTAAATTATAATAAATCGATTGACTGGAATTGTAAAAAATTAACCTGCTGGGTTAACCGGTATATAATTACGATACTCACCCCGCTGTACGAGATACGATGAAGGGTTAATGCCCGAAAAAGCCTGGAATTCTTTGATGAAATGGGCCTGGTCATAGTAGCCGCATTCATATGCCAGGGGTGTCCATTGAATGGTTTGCTGCTGCTCCACTTCCCGGATCACTTTCTGGAACTTTGATATCCGGGCAAACAGCTTTGGCGAAAGCCCCGCATACTTCTTAAATAAAGTGATCAAGTGTTTCTGCGTAATGCCGACTTTATGGCTCAGTTGATCAATGGTCCAGATTTGCGGCGATCTTTGAAGCTGTTCAATGGCATAACTGACAAGCGGATTAGGCTCAAGCCGGCGCTTTCCTTTTTGTAGAAAATAGTTTTCCAGGATGCTGAACTTTTCTTCAATTTCTTTAGTGTTAAGAATAGCATCGCGGATGCTGTGAATCTCCGATCTCCAGAGAAGATCCATTTCAATGGTTATATTATTGAGTTCGCTGACGGGAAGATCAAAGAAAGGATAAGCCCCACCGGGTCTGAAGTGTACACCTATCATGGAAGAAACCGAAGCATCAATGAGGATGTATTTCGTTTTCATACCCGATATCCAGCTTTTCTTATAAGTGGTGAAAGAGCTACCATCTTCATTATGAAAAAGTTTTTTGGGCGACTCTGTAAGATCAATGAGCAGGTCCATGGAGCCATCCGGGAGAAATTTTTCCATTACATGTTCTGCATTATAGCCTTCATAGAAAAAGAAGTGTTCAATAAAATTCGACAAAGGAGGTGGCGGTATTTGAATGCGATAGATCATGTTCTCCCATTATACTTTAAGCTACACTTTTTTTGTCAGGAAGGCAAAGAAGCAAGAAAGTAAGTACCTGCCAGGAAAAGAAATACTACCCCGGTTACAATGATCGGGGGTAAAAAAGTAAAACGTACCTGTAAAAGAAATACAACGCCATAAGCGATCAGCTGTATCAGCAAAAAACCTTTCCATACTTCAGCGCTGATGCCCGCTTTTAAAAAATACCAGTTCAATGCACCGCCCAGGATAAAGATCATTGTGAAACAACTGCTGACCCCGATAAACAAGCTGTAAAAGCTGCGTTTGAACCCCGCGCCCATGTCTAATTTGTATTTTGTTGTTATATCTACCAGTTGTTTCTCCATGTCGTTTCGTGGCTTGGCCGGAGCAATAAAACTCAATGAATGCAAAGCGGCAGAAAGGAATTGGGCAACAATGATACCCCATATCCAGAAGGAAAAATTTGAAAGCATGTTGATCGGTTTACTATATGATTGTATTAAAAATTCATGATGCGGAAAAATTCGACCCATGGTCCCATCTCTTCCTTGTATTGTTTAGCCATTACCCTTGTTACCTGCGCCAAATGGGTAAGGTCGTGTATAACCCATGTTGACAGGAGTTGGCGCAATGTCACTTCGCCAAACTTTGGATGAATTCCTTTTTTGTCCAACTCATTTTCTGTTAACTTCAATGACTTCAGCCATTGTACATTTTTTCCCCGCAATACCTCAAGTTCATCAAGTAGCTGGTCTATTGTCTTTCCTTTACTTTCTTCAAACATGGCAAAGCGGTCATATGGGACAAAGGTTTTGGAAGTGCCGTATTCCAGTATCATTTTTGCCCTGCCGGGCCAGTCAGTTTTTTCCCCGTGTATCAAATGGCCCACCACATCATAAGGAGAAAAGGTTTCAGGACCCTCATTGTTCATCACCCATTCATCATCCAGCCCTGCGAGTATTGAACGAAGTACAGACGGTGTCCGTTCCAATATTTCGTATGACCTGTTTAAATCGAATTTCATTGTGGAAATTTAGCTTCGAGAAATTGCTTTAACATTACCAGCACCTTTGGCCATGCGTCCGCTACGGCTTCATAATACCAATTCCAGTCTTCGCTTACATTTTCCGGGTATGGTCCCTGCGCCAGGGATACTTTGCAGCCATTACCGGTTGAAACTGCAGTTATCTTTAATCCCTGCGGACCCAAAAATGACCGTCCGGGGCTGAGGTAAATATATTTTTCAATATGCAAAAGGCCGGAGGGGTCGTAAGCTTTTATTATACCGGTTGAAACATATTTTATTCCACTTTCAGTAATATCCCAGGCAAGGGTATAAATGCCTCCTGGCTTTAATTCCACCAGGCACCTTTCCACGCCCCACCAGTTGCGCAACAGTTCGTCATCGGTAAAAGCAAGAATTATCTTTTCAGGCGATACGGCCATCTCTATATCTGATCCGACAGTTCTCATTTCTTTTTAGTTATAGAGTTACGGCCCGCCGGCTTTTTTGAGGATTTGGCTATCTTATTAAAATCCAGCGCCAACTGAACCCAGTAATCCAACTGTTTTTTGGTTTTCAGCACTTCCTCCTTTACAAATACAAATCCCCGCATCACTTTACCGGTAAAGTTCATCGCCTCACAGCCGTCTTTTTCTATCACTTTGTCAAAAATGGCATGGTCCAGCCTTACCATTATTTTATCTTCATGGACGCCTACACACATTTTATCATTGACCATAAAGCAAAGCCCGGCAAACATTTTCTTTTCTTCCACTTTTTTGTGTGTTACTGCAATGATCTCCCTGATCCTGTCCGCTAATTTTTCATTATAAGCCATGCGGGTGAGATTTTAATTTTTATAAATCCGCATAATGGGTCTTGTTTCGCTTCTCCTGGTCACTTCACTGAACCCTGCTTTTTTAAAAGTTGAAGAAAGACCCGTCCAGGCAAATACATCGGGTAGCTCCCTCCTAACCTCCCCCACCGGGGGAGGCTTAGGGTCTATCGGATAGCCTTCAATTATATTTGCTCCTTTTGAAATGGCAAAGTCAATTGCTGCTTTAAGCAATAATGTGCTTAGCCCTTTATTGCGAAAGTTCTTTTGTATAAAAAAGCAACTCACGATCCATACCGGCTGATCATCTACGGGTTTCAGCACTCTTGAAGTTTTGAGCCGGATATATTCAGAACCCGGGGCAACAGCACACCAGCCAACTGCTTTATTTTCTCCAAAGGCCAATATGCCAAGCGGCTTTTTCTTCTTTACCAGTTGCTGCATGGCTTTTTTATTGCCTTCGCCTTTTTGTTTTTCATAGTCTGCAGCCTTTAATCGCCAGGTCATGCACCAGCAGCCACCGCAAGCGCCTTTGTCGCCAAACAATTCAACAAAATCGTTCCATGTTGCAGGACCTAATGGTTGAAAAGTAAATGCCATAGCTATTATACAGGAATACTGTGGAGCCCGATACGGTTACCTTCGGTGTCTATAATAACAGCCATAAAACCATGCTCAGGTGATATCTCTGTTTTTGGAACCATGATCTTTCCGCCTGCTTTTTCTACTTTGTCCAACACCTTTTGAACATCGGGATTGCCATTGAGGTAGATCAGCGGGCCGTCTGTGACAGATGGTTTATGAAAACCACCACTGTCCACCACAGCGCCCCCTATATCGTTCACCTGGTCTTCTACCGGGAACATTCTCATTTTAATATTTGCAATGTCCAGGGGTATCAGGGTAACGCCTAGAATAGTTTCGTAAAACTTTGTTGCCCTTGCCAGGTCCGTTGCGGGGATCTCAAACCAACTGATTGCACTTTTCATGTTTTCGTTTTTATTGACTGATATATAATTGCTGATTACAGCTTTCATCTTTTACAGATGTTTTCCATACCGACATACCACCAGACATATTGGTCACTTTTGTAAATCCACTTTGAGAAAGCATATAACTGGCTCTCGGGCTACGGTGACTATGGGAACAGTACACTACGATCTGTTTATCTTTCCAGGCATCCAATTCTTTTATTCTTGCACGCAGTTCCTGTATAGGTATATTAATGGCAGTATTTAACCTGCCATATTTTTGTTCAGATGTGCCATTGAATTCAGCAGGCGTTCTTACGTCGAGCAGTAAAATATTATCCGCCCCTGTGGTTGGTACTAGAGAACAAAGTTCCTGTGGGCGGACCTCAGTATGTTTTACTGTTGATTTTTTCACTAACTCCATATTACAATGGCTGCAAGTGCCTGAGTTTTTATACTGTATTGTATCGCATCCGGCGCCACAGGGAAGGCAAACATATTCATCCTGCACAGTCATGTTGTTGCTCTCTGTATCGTTTACACATGTTTCCGAGGTAAATAAAACAAAGACAATTGTAGTAATGATGGGTATACTTAGTATTTTTCTCATACTTATCTTTAAAGATCAATTGACATCCTTCCCTTCTTTCAATTTAGCAATTTGCCCCTCCAGTGCTTTTTTTGCATTATCATTTGGCGCCTGCGTCATTGCTTTTTCTGCTGTTATCAAAGCGTTTTTATAATCCCCCTTTGCTGAATAGCCATACATCAGCCCGTTATTCACTGCAAATACGTCCCCGTTCTTTTTTTGGCTGGCCAGGAATACATCTAATGCTTTATCAGTTCTTTTTTGAGTGATCAGCTGGCGGCCATAAGCGGTATACTGATTTACATTGGCCATGGTCAATGCCTCGCTCATGACAGAATCGGCCTGCGGCAAACGGTTCAGTTTTTCATATCCTGTGGCAAGGTTTCTTAAACTGGGATAACTTTTTTGGCCGTTGAACCCGGAAACACCACGTTGCGCCCAACCCAATGCTTCATCAAGATTGATATTCTTATTAAAACAATATTGCGAAGCCTGTATCATATTGGTACTGTTAAACCCTTTCTGGCTTGTCACCTGCTCACGAAGCCTGCTGAGTACAATATTGTCTACATCCACTTCGATCTTGAATGGAAGCATTAGCTTTTCCCATAGCATAGCCACTACACAGTATTTTTCTTTATGTTCTATAAATTCATACTTCAGCCACTCTACACTCTTGTCCAGGATAACGGGCTTCAGGGTTACTCTCAATGCATCATATTTATCTTCGTAATAAAAGCTACCCCAGGCATCGGATTGATTAGAAAGTATCAATAGTGCACTGTCTGGCCATATTGCAAAGTGTAAACCATAAGTGCCTGCTTTTACATTTTTGCCTTCAACCTTTACATCATGTTCAAAACTGATCGTGGTGTTATCGTTGGCGCCTGCCCGCCAGGGACTGTTATTTTTATTGGTGATAAAGTTGGTGGTGCTGAAACCATAGGTCACCAGGCTGCCCCATATCTTTCCTTCCCGGCCTGCTACATCGGGCCGGCCATACTTGATCGTGATATCGGTAATACCTACTTCTTCTGTGATCTTAGCCCGGGCATTGCCACCGGAGGGAGGAACATCCATTTGTGCAGAACTAAAAATTGCTGAACTAACCAGTAAAGAAAAAAGAAGTGTCTTTTTCATATAGCAGTTTTGGTAAGTAAATAAATTATTGAATTACTTCCTTAAAGTTCAGTAATCATATTGATAAAACAATTTGTTTACTCATTTCTTTCTCCTGTATTCAAGGTCATACTCAGTTACCCATGTCGTTCCGTTGTTTTTGGTGATCTCTCCGTGTTGCCTGACCCTGGCAGGGCTTAAATTCGTAAATGTCAGTTTACGGACAGCCATCGTGTCCTTACTGAAAGGGAAAGGAGACGTAGTAAAAATTATTTTATTGTCATCGTATTTCCCTTCCAGGTATTCATTTGAGCCTCCCACGTTATCTACCCAGGTTTGCTGCCATTGTTTGGTAGCTGCATTGTAGGTATTGAAACTCTTACCGGCATAACGGATGCCCCGGCTTACTGTTGCGCTTGTCCATTCTTCCAGAATGATACAGCTGTCAAGTATTAAACTGATCTTACTGTCGCCTGCTTTTTGCCCATTGGTACCAAAAACTTCCCATTCACCGATCCAGAAATCGAATTGACGATAAGCAGGAAGGCTACAGGGTCTTTGCGCAAAGGCAGACCAGCTAATAAGGGATAATACAAATAGAATGACCGCATTCTTCATAACATAGTTTGCAGGAAGACAATAAAAGCAGGATCATTGCTGTAATTCTTATCCCTGATTATCGCCACACACCAATGATTGCGCCCATTAATGTAAGCGCTACTATACTGTAAAATCCATTGATAAGAATAAGCCGCCATGGCTTTTGTTCAAATAAACTATGAATGGCAATAGCGCAAAACGTCCAGATGCCTGCCAGGAACCCGGCTATAGCTCCCCAGCTCAGATCGGTTTTGATAGCACAGCCTTCCGGGCAGGTTGCAGGGGGATCATTGAGGAACATGCCAAGGTTAGCTGCCATTAATAACGAAAAGAGAAATGTCCACCCGAAGATCTTTCCCTTGCTTCCTTTTTTTACGTCATCTTCTGTCAGCCCGTTGTCTTTCATCCAGGCTTTGCCAAACAGTCCCGGCGAATACCAGATACCACCGACAACAAAAGAAGAAATACCGGCTACCAGCACGGCCAGCCAATTGATAGAACCCATATCCATAAGCAAAATTTTTATTGATGAAAGAAAGTTGTATATCTAAACTATTGTCTAATTTTTACCCCGCAACTGAAATACGAACCAACGTGGAAAAAGAAGGGACGAACATACAAAAGGGGGCGACAGGCAGGAAACCGGAATTCCGTGTGAATGATATTGGTTTCCGGCTGATACTTATCCCTTTCTTTGGAATAACCATTCCGCTGATCACCGGGATGATCAATGGTCAGAATTTTTCCAATTGGCAGGTAAAGCTCAGCTTTCTTTATACCATTATGATCGCTTTTGTTATCTGGGAAGGCAACCGGTACTTACATTTCTCATTAAGAAGTTATTTTGACTGGATCAACAAACCGGTTCAGAAGATTACCGTACTTGTGTTGTCCGTTATATTTTACACAGTGCCGGTTAGCGTATTGCTGTTATCAGGTTGGTATAAAATATTTTCAGACCAACCGGCCAACTGGAACATTATTACCAATTCAGCTCTCATTATCCTTGCCGCTGTTATTTTCATCACCCATGTATATGAGACCGTTTTCCTGGTGAAGGAATCAGAAAGCGAGATGATACGTAATGAACAACTGGAAAGGGCTAAAGCCGAAGCAGAACTGGAAGCGCTGAAGAACCAGATAGATCCCCATTTTATTTTTAATTCGCTGAATACGCTAAGTCACCTGATAGAAGAAAGGCCGGCTAAAGCCAAACAGTTCAATGATAACCTGGCGGACGTTTACCGGTATATTTTGCAGAACAAAGCCAGGGGGCTGGTATTGTTACGGGAAGAAATTGAGTTTTTGAAAAGTTATTTTGTTTTATTGAAGATACGGTTTGAAAAAGCAGTACAACTGGTAATACACATTGATGAGGAGGCGATGGATCACTACCTGATACCGCCAATTTCTTTGCAGGTACTGGCAGAGAATGCGATCAAGCACAACGAATTTTCAGAAGCTACCCCGTTGCTGTTGGAAATAGAAATGAAAAATGAGGAGTTGGTCGTCCATAACCAGGTAAGAAAAAAAACATTAAGGAAGGCCTCTTCAAAGATCGGTTTACAAAACCTGATGGAACGGTACAAGCTGACAACAAATAAAGAGATAGTAGTTAAAGAAGAAGAGAAGGATTTTACTGTCAGTTTACCGGTATTGAAAATTGCGTAAAGATATCCGGGAACGACACAAAGCCCCGAGAATAGAAAAAATCGTTGCGACGCAGCGCCTTTGCGGGAAACAATTATACAATATGAAAGTGCTCATCATTGAAGACGAAAAGCCGGCAGCGGAAAAATTGCTGAAGGCTATTCAGAAAGCAGATGCTTCCATTGAAATTGCTGCTGTGCTGGGCAGTGTAAAAGCTTCCGTGGACTGGCTGCAGCAAAACCCTATGCCCGAATTACTGTTCATGGATATTGAGCTTGGGGATGGCCTGTCCTTTAAGATCTTTGACAAAATAAATATCAGCAGCCCGGTCATATTCTGTACTGCTTTTGACGAGTACTGGCAGGAAGCATTTGAGCATAACAGCATTGATTATTTATTAAAACCGGTAAAGCAGGATAAATTGGAAACAGCACTGAATAAGTATGATAAACTAAAACAGCATTTTGCTGCCAGTTTTCAGCAATTACAGCAGTGGCAACCTGCTGCAAATGGGCACAAGAAACGTTTTTTAGTAAAGAGAGGTACTGATTATATCAGCATCAAAACAGACGATATTGCTTATTTCTATGCGGCACATAAGCTGGTCTGTATGGTTGATAATAAAGGGCAGAAGTTTATATTAGACCAATCGCTGGCCGATATTGAGAAGCAACTTGACCCGGCCCAATTCTATCGTGTCAACCGGAAATACCTGGTTCATTTAAGTGCCATCAAAAAGATAAAGAGCTATCCCAAAAGCAAACTGCAATTAGAAACCGAGCCCCCGGTTAGTGAAGACATTGTGATCAGCCAGGAAAATGTGGCGGCTTTCAAACAATGGATGGGGCAATAAAAAACCCGTTGTACATAAGCACAACGGGTGGGTACATTAGGTGCAAACACTATTAGTTGTTTCCACCACCGCCACCGCCCTGGCGCTGAGGTCTCAGGGTCGGTTCAATCTTTTCTTTCCACTCTTTAAATTGTTCTTCAGTAAATATCTTTTTTAATTTCTCATCTCTGTCTGCATTTATTTTTTGCATTTCTGCACGCATGGCATCCCTGTCCTGGTTACCAGCTGCACGCATTTCTTCCCTCTTCGCATCTTGGGTCCTGTAAGCCTGCGTAAAAACACTGTCCGTCTGAGTCTTCTTTGCTTCATCCAGTTTGAAAGGCTCCAGTTTCTCCATCACCAATTTTACCCTTTCAGGTATCGGGGGACGTTGCCCGCCGCCACCACCTTGTGCATTGACCATTACAACACCGGCAAACAATATAGCGGTAAGCACTAAGAACATTTTTTTCATGTAGTAGATTTTTATTAGTCAGTATAAATTTGAGTATCTATTTTTTATCCTTTTTACTTTGGTCTCCGCCACGCTGCGGTCTTCCCATCTTTCTCACCATCCGCTGAACAAGGGAATCATACTTTACCAGCTGTTCAGGTTTACACAGGGCCCTGATCTGTTTAAAATTATTAAATGCCTGCAGATCTATTGCTTTTTGCTTTTGACCAATAGCATCGGCAGTTGCATTCACCAGGGAATCATTTACATTTTCATAGCTCAGTAACCGGAATAAACTATCCTTTGTTTTTCGTATGTCCTCAAACATTGGCTTTATCGTTGCCCAGTGTTTTTCTTTTATCTTCCTGTATTCTATTATCTGCAGGCTGTCAAATCCTACTTCATTCTGCAATGATTTTGCCATGCCTACAGGCGGACCGGATGAGGGCTTCGAGGGTGGCTTTTTAAACCAGAGAAAATAGCCCAATACACCGATATTGGTCAGCAACAAAAATATAATGATAAAGATCAGCGACCGTTTATTTGAGGTACTCATTATGGCTCTAAGTTTTCGTAATCGTAATTGCTGTTGGCAGCATTAAGAACATACTCTTCCACCGGCTCTGTAATATTGGAAGAAATGGAAGCAGGATCTGAGGGCAATGTATCTTTTTCAAAAACAATAAAAGCATTTATACAAAGGATAAGTACCAAACCGGCAATGGCAATAGCTGGACGGGCCATGAACGACCCGGCTGTTTCCCAGATATTATGCTGGTCCCGTTCAAGTCTTGCCTTCACACGGGTAAAAAACCAGGGCGAAAGTTCAGCTCTTTGAACCCCCCGGAGGCTTTCCAGGGTCTCATCTATTCTCTTACCTATATCAGATTGTTTGCTCATAACCTAAACTTTAGACGTTTGCAATGGGTAAAACTTGTGCTATTTTCCTCTATTATAGTGATCTTCCAGCTTTTTACGCAAATTATTTTTGGCCCTGTGCATCAGCGATTCTACCGACGAAACCGAGGTTTTCATGACATCGCTTACCTCCTGGTAACTAAGACCTTCCACCTTATTTAACGTAAAAGCCACCTTCTGATTTTCCGGCAATTCTGAAATGGCTTTAAACAACACGGCCGCATTTTCCTTATTGTCAAGGGTCACCCCGGGGTGATGAAAATCAGGCGGGTTGACCAGCACCTCATTTTGGTCCCCGAAAATACTGCGGACAAAGCCAAACCTCTTTTTCCGCTTTTTCTTTCTTTCGTGATCCAGCGATTTGGTGACCGTAATGCGGTACAGCCAGGTAGAAAATTTGGACTCTCCTTTAAAAGAACTGATGGACTGGTACACCTGCACAAAAACCTCCTGCGCTATATCTTCCGCATCTTCCGCATTCTGTACAATACCCAAAGCCGTGTTGTAGACCATATTCTGCCAGGTCTCAACAATGGTTTTGAAAGCAGCCTCATCGCCTTGCTTCAGCCCTTCTACCAGTATCCTTTCATCCAAACTCCGGAAATTTTGCTTAAGACGATATTACGCAAATTTTCCTTCGGTTTTAAATACCGGGGGCACCTGTCTAAAAAAGAGCGACGACTCAATATCCCCCCGGCATCCTGTCCCTGTTATCTCTTCTTTGCGGGGTATTGGCTTTGCCAAAATTTTTCAGGCTGTAGGTAAATGTAAGCATGAAGTATTGTTGTAAAACCCGGCTTTGCGAATCTTCAATATAAGTTGATGTTACCTCTCTTGAAATGCTTTGATTCTGTTTGAGCAGGTCGAACACTGATAATTTCAGTTCAGCCTGTTTTTTCTTAAGAAATTTTTTACCAACAGCGGCATTCCATAACCAGAAGCTTTGATTGAACCCATCACTCATACCAGTATAGGATTGGTTGCTGATATCATTCTGAAGGAACCAGCCGCTCTTTGATAACAGGTTAAATTGAAAACCAGCCGCCTGGTTTATATACTTGTTAACTTCGGTGCCTTCTGCGGAACTTTTTGCTGTATTGAAATTAGCATTATAGGAAAGGTTGAAATCTATGAACTCACTTATGTTGCTGGCAATTACGATACCTGCGTTATAGGTATAGTTGTCGGTAATGCTTTTTTCATAATTGATCAGCGCTGGTAATTTTGAATAAGCAAACCCGGTACTTAAGTTGATATTTGATTTAATGAACTTGACCGGCTGGCTGAAAGTAAAAAATGAACGGAAACTTTTGTATCCGTCCAGGTTGACGGGCTTTGTCAGTTGGGCTCCTTTTTTAAGTATTATATCCGGGTTTCCCTGTTGGATTACCGAATCCGCAGACGCGATATAGGTAGCATTTGAAATATAATCCTGCTGGGCTTGTAAAAAGATATTGGCAAAAAAGCTTTGCCCCTTTTGGGTATTGGTAAACATATAACGGCCGGACAGGAAATGATTATACGATTGCCTCAGGGCAGGGTTACCCATACTCATCCTTAACTGGTTACTCTGGTTCACTACGTCCTGCAATTGTGTTACGCTTGGAAAATTTGTGCTTGCCCTGTAGAATATCCTGAAATTACTGCGGGCCGATAATTTTTTACGCCATTGCAGGTTAGGAAGCACATTAGTAAAAGATTGGCTAATGCTTGCAATGGAAGGAAACGTACGGTCGCTTTCCAGTTTTGAATATTGCAGGCTGACACCCACAGAAAACTGGTTGTCGCGGTTGCTGCCGAGGCGATATGTGACTCCCCCGTTATGAGTAGTGGTTGAATTATCAAACTTGTTGGACAGAACGGGTACAAATTCTGAATACTTCCCGTCAATCGCATCATATAAATAGGTTGCCTGGTCAGCTTTACTCTTTGTATACGAAGGCGAATAACTGATCTGTAACTGGCTTTTTTGATTTAAAGGCTCAGTATAAGAAACGTTACCGGAAAGACTATAACCATTCGTGGGGTTATCGGCAAGCTGGTTTTGCAGGGAATCGGTAATTACGCCATTTCCTTCAAAGAAACGATAATGGGAAAGAGAGTAGGTCTCTCCGTCGTTTTTATTAACTGTAGTATTAAAACCAACTGAAAAGGTCCTTCCTCTTTTGGCAAAAGAATGGCGATAGAGAATATTATTCCTGAGATTATACCCGGTTTTCAAAACCTCACGGTTACTGATTGAGGTATTCGTAGTATCCGTTGTCCCGTAAAGTGAATTTTCTAAGGCCTCTGAAATCGATTTATTATCCTGGAAGTTCAGGCTTGGGCTGATAATGATCGAATTATTGGAATCAATTTTATACTCTAGCCGCAAATTAATACGATGGTTATAATTATTGCTCTTAGACCGGCTGCTTTGATTAGTAAAATAGTCTTCACCAATTGTTCCGGTTCTTGAAGAATTATCATTAACATTATTGCTGTTGTTAAAAAAATAACTCCCCTGTACATCAATTTGTTTTCCCCATTTATCTGAAAAATTGATACCCACTGCATTCGTGGTACTGATACCGCTTTGCTGGCCTACCGAAAAATTTTCACTGCCTCCGAATCCACCGCCACCACTGCGATTGCTCCCACCACCGCGATTCCCGCCACCTCCAAAATTCCCGCCTCCCCTGTTGTTTCCACTGCTTGTTACACCCAACAGGTCCTGCGAGGCAAAATTTTGCTGGTTGATATTATTAAAGTTACCTACAAATGAAATTCTCCTGTCGCCTTTGAAGAAACTTACATTTCCGCCGGCCGAATACCTTTCATCTGTTCCGACACCTGCATATATTCGACCGAACTGCCCATTCTTTATACCTGATTTGGTTACAATGTTGATGGCCTTTTGTGAGTTACCATCATCAAAACCGGTGAATTGAGCCTGGTCGCTCAAACGGTCAAATACCTGAATTTTATCTACGATGTCAGATGGCAGATTACGTAATGCTGCCGTGGCATCATCACCAAAAAATTCACGGCCATCTATTGTTACTTTTCTTACCTGTTCTCCCTGTGCTGTTACTGTGCCGTCTTTATCTACTGTGATGCCCGGCATTTTTTTGATGAGATCCTCTGTCGTCGCATCGGGATTTACTTTATACTGGCTGGCATTGTATTGAGTGGTATCTCCTTTTTGCTGTGTAGGTGGTGTTTTGGAAACTACTGTTACACCCCCTATTACTTTTGTAGTTTTTGGAACAAAGACTGTTCCGAGATCCAGGCTGGGTAATGAATCAGTAAGTGCAACAAACTGCCTGTAATTTTCATAACCAATAAAGCTGACCCTGAGAGAAAAAGAGCCTTTGGGGATACCCGTGAATTCAAATTCGCCTTTGCTGTCTGATACTGCGTTAAAAAGAAAGGTTGAATCTTTCACAGACGATAACTGTAAAGTAGCCCCGGGCAGGGGTTTGTTATCTACCAGGTCCAGTAATTTTCCTTTAACGCTTTGAGAGTGAACGGTCACGACCGATCCGAGTAAGAACAAGAATAAAAGCCTGAGTCTATTCATACAATAATATTACCCGATAAGACGCTGAAACGGGCTACAACCTTCGCCTGCTGGCAGCGTCCGGCTATTTCTCAAAATGCCGGAAAATACGGGGACAAAGACCCGTTCAAAGATTTAGGAGCAGTTATAATTTTCATTTGGCAGAACTCAAGTATCTTGCACGTCCTTAATATTTTAAACCTTTATGGAGTATAGTAAACTTGTAGCAGTAACCGGGTTGCCCGGCCTTTATGAACTGATCAATAGTAAGAATGACGGGGCTATTGTCCGCTCACTGGACGATAACAGTACGAAATTCGCTTCTTCCCGCATACACAATTTTTCGCATCTTGAAAGTATCGAAGTATATACAACAGGCGATAATGTGAACCTGGTGGAGATATTCTATGGTATGGAAAAAGCAGGGGGCTCATTGCCGGATACCAAAGAGAATGCGTTAGTGAAGAAATACTTTGAAAAAGCTTATCCCGAAATTGATTTTGAAAGGGTGTATCCAAGCGACCTGAAAAAAATGATCAAATGGTTTGAAGTGCTGAAGAAACATAATATCGAGATCAAACTGACCGAATTGCCTGAAGAAGAACCGGAAGAGATCGCTGTTAAAGAAGCAAGGGAAGAAAAACCTGCAAAGAAGGAAGTAAAGCCTGTTCGTTCCGAAGGCGGAAAAAAAGAGGTGAAAGCAGAAAAAGAAGAGAAGCCTGTAAAGAAAGCGGCTAAAAAGGAAGAAGAGAAGCCGGCCAAAAAAGCAACAGCCGCTAAGAAGAAAGAAGAAACAAAGAAGGAAAAGGAAGAAGCGCCAAAGAAGAAACCGGCTGCAAAGAAAAAATAACCAGCAAAAGTATATTCCAAAGCTGCAAGCTTCAGATAGTTGACGTTTGTGGCTTTTTATTTTAATAAATTAAAGAGTGTATGAGTTACAGCGCTGATATAAAAAAATTACCCCGGCATTTTTTACCGGCTGATTTTTCGGTAAAAAACTGGGAAATCCTGGAGCCGTATTTTAAAAACTTATCAAAAAGGCAGATCAATTCTTCTGACGACCTGGAGCAATGGCTGAAAGACTCAAGCGAACTGGAAGCGGCTATCAGTGAAGATGCCTGCTGGCGGCAGATAAAAATGACCTGTGATACAGAGAATAAAGAACTGGAAAATGCTTTCAATTTCTTTATGATGGAGATACAGCCTAAGGTGCAGCCTTATGCAGATGTGCTTAACCGCAAGCTGATAGAATCTCCTTTTACCAGGGAACTGGATCAAAAGAAATTCTTTACCTACCTGCGCAATGTTAAAAAAAGCATTGACCTTTTCCGGGAAGCCAATATTCCGATACAGGCGGAGATGAATGTGGAAGCGCAGCATTTTGGTATGATATCCGGCAAAATGACCGTGACAGTTAGTGGACAGGAATACACATTACAGCAAGCGGCAAAGTTTTTAGAAGATCCCGACAGGAATCTTCGTGAAGAAGTATACCGCAAGGTTGCAGAAAGAAGAATGCAGGATAAAGCGACCCTGAATGATCTTTATTCTTCCCTGCTTCGCAAGCGACACCAGATCGCATTAAATACCAGTTTTCCCAATTACCGGGATTATCGCTTTGCAGAACTGGGCCGGTTCGATTATACCAAAGAAGATTGTTACCAGTTTCACGAAGCAGTAAAGCTGCATGTAATGCCGCTGGTCGATCAACTGTATGAAGAAAAAAAGAAAAAACTCGGGCTGGATACATTGCGTCCCTGGGATATAGAAGCGGAGCCGGCAGGTATACGGCCATTACGTCCTTTTGAAACAGGGGAGGAATTGATCGGGAAAACAATTCAATGTTTTAACCAGCTAAAACCTTTTTTTGGAGACTGCCTTACCAAAATGAAAAGCATGGGGCACCTTGACCTGGAAAGCAGGAAAGGGAAAGCTCCCGGTGGCTACAATTGCCCACTGGCTGAAACAGGAGCTCCTTTCATATTCATGAATGCTGCAGGCCAGCTGGATGATGTAACTACAATGGTTCATGAAGGCGGTCATGCTATTCACTCTTTCCTGACCCACGATGAAGAATTAAATGGGTTCAAAGAATATCCGACTGAGATCGCCGAAGTAGCCAGTATGTCGATGGAACTTTTCAGCATGGATCACTGGACGGTATTTTTTAATAATAAGGAAGAACTGTTGCGTGCCAAAGAACAACAGTTGGAAAGGGTCATCACTATCTTTCCCTGGATAGCCACGATAGATAAATTTCAGCACTGGGTCTATGAAAATCCGCAGCATACTTTAGAGGAAAGAGCTGATCGTTGGACAGAGATATTAAATGAGTTTACTTCTCCGGTCATTGATTTTTCAGGATTGGAAGAATATCGCAATTATGGCTGGCAGCGGCAACTGCATTTATTCGAAGTTCCTTTTTACTATATTGAATATGGTATTGCACAACTTGGGGCGATCGGCCTCTGGCAGCAGTATAAAAAGAACCCGGATGAAGCAATTAATAATTATATAACAGCGTTAGACCTCGGCGGTACCCGAACTTTGCCTGAATTATTCCAGGCGGCTGGCCTAAAATTTGATTTGTCTCCCGGGTATATCAGCGGGCTGATGCAATTTGTAAAAAAAGAACTGGAAGGACTGAAGAAAGATTAAAAAATACCCGCTAAATGGTATGCCTCCGATTCGTGAATGTCAAAACGAGCCACTATATTTGAATCGGAAAAATGATTAATACATGACTGGTGAAATGAAGAGAAACCGGTCAATTTAAAATAGCTACTAATCAGAGCCTTAACCTAAGTCCTCGTGTTTCCACACGAGGGCTTTCTTATTGTGAGCAGGTTTTACAGATTCCTTCTACCACTACTTCAATATGTGAAGTGACATATCCCTTCGGTAACCTGACCTCAGGTGTTGCTACATCATCCAGGCAATAAGTATTCTGGCAGTTGGTGCATTGAAAATGAATATGGTGATCATGATGATGACCCTCGGAACAAGCATCTTTACACAAAGCATATCTTATGGAATTATCAGCCGTAGGAATAGCATGAATGATTCCTTTTTCTACAAAGGTTTGTAAAGTGCGATATACAGTCACCCGGTCAAATTTCTCCCCAGCTTTTCTTTCAATATCACCATGCGCCAATGCACCACGCTGGCTTAAAAAAAGACTTAATATCTTTTCCCGGCTGCCGGTAACACTCAGGTTGTTTCGTTTCAGGATATCTTTTATCTCTTCATGCATAATTTCTGATCTTTCTGTAGTACAACAAATTTACTCCTTCAAAAGTTTTTTGATATCTGCTATCAAAGCATTTACCTCGCTTCCCTTCAGGCCGTCGTATATCTTCCTCACGTCGCCTTTTTTATCGACCAATGCCCAGAACTGTGTATGTAAAAAATCATCGTTGATGTCAACCACGTTATTATTAGGATCATCAATAACATAGCTGACCCTTGCCATATTGTACAGGCTGTCTTTCCTGCCTGTCAGGAATATCCAGTTAGCCGATGAAACACCCATTGAATCGGAATATCTTTTCAGCACAGGCACCGAATCAATTTCAGGAGTACTGGAATGGGAAAGAATAAGAAAATCTTTTTCATTCTTAAACTGCTCAAATACTTTCCGCATATTATTATTCATGATTGGGCAAATGCTTTTGCAGGTGGTAAAGAAATACTCCGCCACATATACTTTTCCCGCCACCGATTTTTCTGTAAATCGGTTGCCATCCTGGTCAATAAATGAAAAAGGCCGTACATAACTAAGCGGGGGCGACTTTGGTTTG
>DATDIX010000237.1:0-9379 GCA_036520835.1 Chitinophagaceae bacterium
TAAAGGATTATCTGGATAAGCGTTTTGAATTGCGAGCAAACATTCAGTTTCTTTGTCTTCTATCGAATCTGTTTTACCCGGATAAATTGATAAAAAACCTTTCTTTTTGGCAGTGGGTGTGCCGTTCCCGTTTGTTGCTAATGGCGTTACGCTGCCGGCATTTTCTTCCGATTTAATATTGATTTCCTCAGCCATATATCCCCTTATTATTATAGATATAACACAAGGTAATGGATTTTGTTGACTTGACTAAAATCAAATAATTATTCTGTGTTCTAACCCGATATATACCAGTGAGGAGTGATTTAGATGACCTGATCGTATAATAAACAGAATTCATACCCCGGTTTGTTGTGTACGATCCCGGCCACATAAGAATTTCCTCATATCTTTCCTTGCCGGAGGCGAGCTATAACAAAGTCGTACTTTTCTTCCTCTTTCAATTTTCCTCTTTACCTTCCCTGTTCTAAAACTATCTCCATGATTCGCCAAAAACTATTTGCTGCCACCACTTTTTTGTTTGTTGTTTCTTTCATTAATGCCCAGGATAAAAAAGATGCTAAGAAATGGGATGTCTTTAATCCGGAAGGCCCGTATAAGGAAGTTTCTTTTACCGTCAATGAAGGTACCTGGATGAATGTGGATGTATCTCCGGACGGGGCAGAAATTGTATTTGACCTGCTGGGTGATATTTACAGTATCCCTATAACCGGTGGTGAGGCGAAAGTAATAAGGGGTGGTCATGCATTTGAAGTACAGCCACGCTTTAGTCCCGACGGGAAAAAAATATTATTTACTTCTGATGCAGGCGGTGGTGATAATATATGGATGATGAACCGCGATGGAAGCAATGCCAAACAGATCACGAAGGAAAGTTTCCGCTTATTGAATAACGGGGTATGGTCGCCTGACGGAGAATACATCCTTGCCCGCAAGCATTTTACTTCCACCCGCTCACTGGGCGCCGGTGAAATTTGGCTATATCATACCAGTGGTGGCGGTGGTCTGCAACTGACAACAAGAAAGAACGATCAGCAGGACGTAAATGAACCGGTGGTATCACCCGATGGCCGCTATGTTTATTTCAGCGAGGATATGTATCCCGGTGGTTTTTTTCAATATAATAAAGATCCAAATAACCAGATATTCGCTATCAGACGGATGGATCGTGAAAAAGGAACGGTAGTGACTATAACCGGTGGCCCGGGTGGCGCTGTTCGTCCGCAAATTTCGCATGACGGTAAGCTGCTGTCTTTTATAAAAAGAGTGCGGACAAAAACTGTTTTATATCTCCGCAACCTGGAAACAGCAGAAGAATGGCCCGTTTATGACCAGCTGAGCAAAGATCAGCAGGAAGCCTGGTCCGTGTTTGGTTTATATACCGGGTATTCATGGACGCCGGATGATAAACAGATCGTGATATGGAGTAATGGTAAGATCATTAAAGTGGATGTGAATGGTGCGAATAAAGCAACGGAAATTCCTTTTACCTGTAATGTAAAGCAAAGAGTGTATGATGCGGTTCGTTTCCAGCAGGAGATCAATCCTTCTGTATTTAATGCGAACGTTATCCGCCAGGCTGCTACATCCCCCGATGGAAAATGGTTAGTGTTTAATGCCGTTGGTTATTTATGGAAAAAAGAATTACCTGCCGGCAAACCGCAACGTATCACTGCCGGGACAGATTTCGAATTCGAACCTTCATTCTCTGCTGACGGGAAAACATTACTTTATACATCCTGGAATGATACTGCATCAGGCGCCATCTGGAAAGTAAATCTGCAAGGTGCCGCAGGTGCAAAATCAACAGCAGCTCCTGGGCCTGTTAAGGTCACCAAAGTAAAAGGTATATATCGCCAACCTTCTTTTTCACCTGACGGGAAACGGATCGTTTACCGGAGGGACGGTGGCAGTGATGCGCTTGGGGAACCTTATACAGCTGAACCCGGCATCTATATAATGTCAGCCGATGGCAATAATGAAACCCTGGTAACAGAAAGAGGAGACCTGCCAAGGTTCAATAGTGCAGGCAACAGAATTTATTACCAGTTAGGTGGTGGTATGAACAGGACCTATGCCAGTTGCAAACTGGATGGGAGTGATGAAAAAACACATTTAAAAAGTACTTATGGCAGCCAGTTCACTCTTTCACCTGATGAGAAATGGATCGCTTTTGTTGACCTGTGGGAAGTATATATTGCTGCATTTCCCAAAACGGGAAAGACCATTGATATCGGGAGCAGCACCAAGGATTTCCCGGTAAAGATCGTTTCAAAAGATGCCGGTGTAAACCTGCATTGGTCAGTTGATAATAAACAATTACATTATACACTCGGCAGCCAGTATTATACTATCAATCTTGACGAACGTTTTGACTTCATCGCCAATAAACCCGATTCATTATTTAAAGTGCCGGAAAAAGGAATTGATGTGGGATTGGAAGTGACCGTTGATAAACCAAAAGGGGTTATCGCATTTACCAATGCAAGGATCATTACGATGAAAGGCAATGAAGTGATCGAGAATGGAACAGTGATAGTGGAAGACAACCTGGTGAAAGCAGTGGGTAAAGATGTAGCTATACCTGCAGGCGCCAAACAAATTGATTGCAGCGGTAAAACTATCCTTCCAGGTTTTATTGATGCACATGCACATGGTAATCATTTTCGGAGCGGCATTACCCCGCAAAAGCATAATGCCTATTATGCTAACCTGGCCTATGGCGTTACCACGATGCATGATCCTTCTGCCAACAGTGAGATGGTCTTTGGGCAAAGTGAACTGGTGAAGGCCGGATTACAGGTAGGGCCAAGAGTATTCTCAACCGGAACTATTTTATACGGGGCCGATGGAGATTTTAAAGCCGTCATTAATTCAATTGACGATGCAAGAAGCGCTTTGCGAAGAACAAAAGCTTATGGCGCTTTCTCTGTCAAAAGTTATAACCAGCCCCGGCGTGAACAAAGGCAGATGATCATACAGGCGGCAAGGGAATTACAGATGGAAGTAGTACCGGAAGGAGGTTCTTTCTTTTACCATAATACCAGTATGATACTGGACGGGCATACCACCATTGAACATAATATGCCGGTTGCGCCGCTGTTTAATGATGTAGTGCAGTTATGGAAGAATTCAAAAACAGCCTACACGCCTACACTGATCGTGAACTATGCGGGTGTGAGTGGTGAATATTACTGGTACCAGCATAGCAACGTATGGGAAAATGAAAGACTGCTCAGGTTTACCCCAAGATCGGTAATAGATACCCGCAGCCGCCATCGCACCATGCTGCCTGAAGAGGAATATGTGAACGGGCATATGCTTACATCCAGAAGTTTGAAGAAACTGGTGGATGAAGGGGTGTGGGTGAATATGGGTGCACATGGGCAGTTGCAGGGTCTTGGTGTGCATTGGGAAATATGGATGATGCAGCAGGGCGGCATGACCAATCACCAGGCATTGCAGACGGCTACTATTAACGGGGCTTTTAGTCTTGGTTTGGACAAATGGATAGGCTCACTGGAAGCAGGTAAGCTTGCTGACCTGGTAGTGATGGATAAAAACCCGCTGGAGAATATCCGTAATACAGAGAGTGTACGCTATACAATGATAAATGGCCGGTTGTATGATGCGGAGCACATGAACGAGATAGGCAATTACAATAAACCAAGAACAAAGTTTTACTGGGAGTTAAATAAGAATGCAGATAGTTTTCCATGGCATGATGAAGCGACGGAAGAGAGTTGTTCCTGCGGGAAGCATTGAGGAGGGTGAGTGGTCAGTGGTGAGTGGTGAATTGTCAGGGATACCCTTGGATAACCCCGATAGTTATTGAGAGAGGGTGACGATTAAATCGCAAAGGACAATAATTATTTAATCACTGATTAAAATTACTGTATCAGGAAAGAGAAGTGCTCCAGGTCAGTTTATAGGGGTCACCTTTTACTTTGATACAGGTAAATAAGAAACTGGTGATAAAAGGCATATTGATATTCTCGTCATTGCATTCGATCGCTACGGTGCCGCTTACATAGGTTTCGGCTGAAGAAGTTTCCAGTGCTTTGTGGTTGCCTGGCATTTTTTCATGGCAATAACCTGTATCATAACGGCGGTAAGCTAATTTTTCAACCATATTCTCCAGCAGCATTGGCTGGTCGAGTGTTGTGCTGATATGAAGTGGCTTGTTCATAACCTGCGTTTTAAAATTCATCATCAATATCTCTTTATTTTCTGTCTGTTTATATGATGCAGGTATAACCGGAATGATTACAAAAGAACTGTGAAAGTTTTCAAAAAGGGGGCATTGGCTGTGATAGCCAGCCTGATCGGGCTGATAAACGGTATGTATTCTTGACAAAATGGTGTCAGAAGTTATCTTCGGAAGCAGCGGCAAGAGTGACAATCACTTACCAATAAGCTCAAACTTATCTCCATCAAACAAACCAAGGTCACTCAATTTTAAATGCGGGATCACCAGCAATGCCATGAATGATAATGTCATAAAAGGAGAAGCAAGAGTGGAACCTGCATCCTTAGCTGCTTTGTCGATGAGTGAATATTGTTCAGCTACTTTATAACCATCTTCGTTACTCATCAGGCCGGCTACAGGCAAGGGCACGACCAGTTCGGTATTTTCTTTTACACAACTAACACCGCCTTTATTATCGATCAGCAGATTTACGGCTTTACAAATGCTTTCATCATCCACACCGACGGCAACAATATTATGGCTGTCATGTGCTACAGAAGAAGCCAACGCTCCTTGTTTCAATCCAAAGTTTTTGATAAAAGCTTTGGCAACGGGGACATCCTTGTAACGATTTACTACAACGATCTTAAGAATATCATCCCGGAGATTCGTTTCAAGAACATCTTCATCATAGTCAATTACCGCTTCAATTTTATTAGTTATAAGTTGTCCGTCCAAAGCTTCAATGACTGCGACTCTTAAACTACCGGGACCTCCTTCCCAAAACCAATTTGAAATTGTTTTTTCCCCGGCTGTTATTGCTTTTATTTCAAAATCGGTTACTTCCTTCTTACTACAGGAAAAATTATTGATCACCCCGGATCTTTCGGTTTTTATTTTTGATTTTCCTTCTTCCGCTACCAACTGCCCGTCAATGAATGTTTTTGCCACTTCAAATTCTTTCAGGTCTTTTACCAGGATGAAATCAGCGGCATCGCCCTCTCTCAATAACCCCACATCCAGTTTATAATGCAGCACAGGATTTATACAGGCTGCTTTCAGTATTTTAAAAATATCAATGTCTTTGGCAACGGCTCTTGCACATAGCTGGTTGATATGTCCCAGTACTAAACTGTCCGGGTGTTTATCATCACTGCAGAACATGATCATATCCTGATAGTCATTCAACAAGTCAATCAGGGCTTCAAAATTCTTCGCTGCACTTCCTTCCCGGATGATGATCTTCATTCCGTACTTTAATTTATCCAGTGCTTCTTCTTTGGTAAAACACTCATGGTCCGTATAAATACCGGCATCAATATATTTCTTTGCGTCTTCCCCTCTTAACCCGGGTGCATGACCATCCACCGGTTTGCTCAGCCTGTGTGCGGCAGCTATTTTTTTCATTACCTCTTCATCTTTGAACAGCACACCCGGAAAGTTCATCATTTCGCTGAGGTATTTTATCTCCTCCCTTTGCAATAGTTTTTCTACATCAGTTGAATCTAATGCAGCTCCTGCTGTTTCAAATGTAGTAGCAGGTACACAACTTGGCGCTCCGAAATTGAATTTGAAAGGAACGGTCTTTCCATTTTCGATCATAAACTCTACGCCTTCCATGCCGCAGACGTTGGCGATTTCATGCGGATCACTAACGGTAGCTACGGTGCCATGCACTACGGCCAGCCTGGCGAATTCCGAAGGAACAAGCATGGAGCTTTCAATATGAACGTGGCTGTCTATAAAGCCGGGAAGGATATAGTTGCGAGTTATGAGCTGTGAGTTATGAATTTCCTTAATGGAAACTATCTTTCTTTTTTCTACAGTTATTTCTGCCGGGTAAATTGTTTGTCTGTGTACGTCAACAAGATTACCCTGTATAGTGAATAAGGACATCGCAATTCATTTAATGTTTAAAGATAAATGAATGGCAGTATATGCAAAGGGCTGTTTAGTGAAGGATCTCCCGGTTTATCAGGCGGCGGTTAAAGGTATTTTTCTTGTTCTTGCTTTCATGATAGCGATCGCTTCCTCCTCGCTGCTGAACATGTTATTGATATTAACAAGGTTTTTGGCCAGCTTATCATACCGTTTGGTCATCAGCCACACAAAGATGTGTAGGTAATGGATACCATCGAATACCAGTACCTTTTGTTTGGCAAATTCATCCTTGTATTTCAAGAACTCGACCGGGATCTCAGTATAATGCAAGGCCGGGCGAACATGATGAATAGCATGATACCCGTCATTCCAGCAGATCTTATTGTATTTGGTGTTGATGCAATTGATCGTATTGTCTTCCAGGTTCACCGGGTCCACAAAAGCATGCTGTGCCCAGTTGCCCAGCATCATCACTACCCTTGCGAATACAAAAGGAATAATGAAAACAAACAGGGTGACTTTAAAATTGACAAAACACATCGCTATGCAAAAAACAAAGAACGACATTTCTCCGAAGGTCAGCCGCATATACAGCTTTTTCCTTTTATGATTAAAGAGGTACATGAATGTATCCCTGAAACCCAGGAAAAGAAAACGTGCTACATAGCTGATAAAGCCGCGGAGACTATCCCGTCTGTAAGGCAACGTGCTGCTGGCATCTTCGTACATGTTATTTTCTACATGGTGCATTGCCATGTGGTGCACAAAATAAGTTTCAGGCGTATGGCCAAAGACCGGGCAAACGATCCAGATGGTCCAATGGTACATCCAGGTATATGCTTTCTTAAAAAGTTTACGATGACTGATGCAATGCAGCATAAGGCCAAACCGGCCTTTGAAATACATCTGGGAAATATAGAAATACGGTACATAAGCCGCCCACCAATACCATCCCTGCAAAACGGGTGTATATAAAAGAATGGTAACCGGGATAACCAATATATGAATAGCCGTCAGTAAATAAATAAACGGAAGATCCCGGGGATCGTTAATGAAACGTAGCCAGAATTTATCGTACCAGTTGTATTTTTCTTTGGGAATATAAACGGGGTCTGTAATTGTGGTCAGGGCCTTCATTCTGTGTTTTAAATAATTAAAGGTGTTTTAAGACGATCATCAATCGTACTTGCTACTACACCCGGATATCGGCTAAACGCCGCAAAGGTACTGCATTCCCGTTTAAAACGGGCTAATATTTACAGGTCTTCGCTGTTTGAAAATTTCAGGAACAATAACTTTAACGAATATGTACCGGCTTTTATGTCAGCATGCTGTCATTATTTTTTATACAGCAAAATGGAATAAGAGAATTCCTGTAGAAAAGGGGCTTTGGCACTTCCAGGTTTTGCAATAATAAACTGGTTCCTGACAGCTTGTTCCCTGATGGTTCCTGCGAGTCTTTCGTCGTCATCAAATAAAAATTCAGTTCCGTACGATTCATATCCTTCAGCTATTACGTGTACATGTATATGCGCAGGCAGATCGCTGCGGGGATAACCCGAGGGTTTTACAGTATGCAATTCAATCTTTCCGTTCTTATCTGTTTTTACATAGCCAAATAAACGGGCATGCCTCATGTCGCCTTCATATTCCAGCACATGGGGTGCATCGGCCGCATACCACCCTCTCGTATCTGTTTGGTATAAATAAACCAATGCACCGGCTACCGGCTGACCGTCTTTATTTTTAACCGTAGCGGTCACTTTTATTTTTTTGCCCGGTTCATTGTCATGCGTAATAACAAGTGGTTTTGTGTCGGCATATTTTTTTACAAGTTCACGGAAAGCTGTTTTAGGATGAAGCATATCGTAGACAGGATTGCTGAGAATGGCTGAAATGGAGGAAGAATGACTGGCAAGTTTCGATTCAGCTTCAGTCATCAGCTTTGCCGTATCTGACTGGCCCAATACCCAACCTCCGGTAAAAAAAAGTAGAAGAGAAAGAATAGAGTGTTTCATGTTGGTCCTTTATGATACCAAGTTTAACCAGGAAACAGGGTTTTGCTTGCTGAAATAAAACGAATCTCGGTAATTACATGACAAGTGGTATTTTTTTGCCCATTGGGCAACGGGCTACCACAGATTGGCTGATGTCCCGAAGTGAGGATAGCCAAAGCCAAACTTTAGATAGACGTAATATCCCTGGTTCCAGAGAAAGCTGCCAAAAGTGTAAGCAATAAGAACTATATGTATGAACCGCCAGTAGTATGTTCCTGCGGTAAAATGTGTTATCAATAAAGAAAAGTACCGGGTGATGCCATACCCGCTTACAAAAGCAACAAAAACCCCGATATGTTTTATGGTGAATGTATGTACAACGGCATGTTGCGGCATGATGAAGATCCAGGCAATACCGGCAAGGAAAAAAACAACCGCCATTTTAAAGTGGATACGATGCTGCCTGTACAAATGCTGTAAAGCAAATACCGCGACTATGATAAACGGAACAGCGCTCAGTGAAAACATACGGCCGAGCCTGAACCAGAATTCGTAGACCCACATTTTAATAAAGTCATATGATTGTACTTCCCTTCCCAGTTCATTGTCCTGCTCACCGGTAGTCCTTTTCAGCAATGCGTTTTTCATATCTGTCATTACAGCCTGCCAGTTATCAAAGTACAGGTAGTTTTGAAAAAGATGTAGTGCTACACCCAGCACAGGCATCAGTAATAACAGTAAACTAGCTGGTGCAAATAGTTTTTTGGTAAAAATGATAAAGAACCCGGCCGTAACAATAGCCAGGAAAGGAATAGCTTCAAATGTCAGCCATGATTGAGTGAAATAAATGGCGCAAAGGGCAGGCAGCATCCATTTTTTTTTGGTTTCGGTGAAGTAGCGGTAAAGGATATAGATGTATACCCATTTTAAAAATTCAGTATATACATGCTGGTGAAGATCATCCGCCCAACAAATAAAATAACAGCTTATTACCAGGAGCACCCATGAAATAAAAGCAGATACAGGATCAGGAACTAACTTTTTTAGTGCTATTTGTAAAAAGAAAAAAAAGAGGATAGATAAAGCAATGGGGAAAAGAGCAATCCGGTAAGGATCTTTTGTATTCAATATTCTTGCATACAGCCCGCCCAGCATATCAGGCAATGGTGGATAGTGAGTATATACTTCCACACCGGTTTGATTAAAATTGCCTGTATAATTGAACACAGGTAAAGCTTTGGTCTTTGAATACCCAATGTCTTTGAACCACATGGCAGATGAATGAACATTACGGCTGCTGAAGGCATCGCCA
>DATDIX010000238.1:0-8709 GCA_036520835.1 Chitinophagaceae bacterium
TAGAAAAGCAGTTGCAAGATTTTCTCGAAAACACACCGCTATCAGACCTAGATGGGATTAGAAAGTATTTGTACGAAAATGGTGAAGACAAGGATGTGGTTTATATTAAAACATTAGGTCAAACTAAATGTGTTAAATATACATTTGGCTTGCATATTCCTCATGAAACTAATGGGTATGCTTTCTCTCTTAGCCTCTATGAAAATAATACAATTGAACTTTTTTTCTCTCACAACGAATTTATTAATGGTCTTACTTCGGACAAATTCTATATAGATCAGATTAGAAAGCAGGATGAAAAATCTCTAACTATGTCGAAAATGTTTAGGCTTGCCATCAACACGATAGCATACATGAAATGTTTTCCAGAATGTGTGGCCGAAGGAGTTCCAAAAATCACACTCGAGAAAAATGAAAAGAGGTCTGAGCGAAATGTCATTTTTAGCCTTTCCGAAAAGATCACTGATTCTGACCGTACACAAGTATCGAAAATACCCCATTTTAGGAAAGGATATTTCAGGTTGCTTCAGTCAGATTACTATACCCATAAGCAAGGTCAGTTAATTTATGTTACAGAAACAATGGTAAAAGGAAAGGCTAAGACGATTTCCACGTCAGAAAGAATCGAAGAATTTGGCAGAAATATTGAAAATTGATTTCAATTATAAGTGTCGTCCCTTCGCCCGGGTTTGTGTCCGTAATAAGTGAGTTGGCACCATTGCCATCGCTTTCTCTCTCTATCTGAGTTTTACAAATGCAGTATATTCACCGGCAATAAACTGCGCATATGAAAAACGTGGTTCTGCTACTGGTAACTATATTTATTTTCTCAACATTACAGGCTGCAGATAAGCCCGGCAAACCAGTACGCCTTGCAGTGGCAGGTATTGCCCATGGGCATAATGGCTGGATACTGAACCGGAAGAAAGACAGTCTTATTGACCTGGTTGGCATTTACGAGCCCAATACAAAACTTGCAATGAGACTGGCAGAAACATTCAAATTGGATAAAGCCCTTTTCTACACAGATCTTGCCGCCATGCTGGAAAAAGTAAAACCGGAGGGAGTATTAGCCTTTGGAACAACCTACCAGCATCTTAGTGTTGTGGAAGCCTGTGCTCCCAGGGGTATCCCGGTGATGGTGGAAAAACCGCTGGCCACTTCTATGGAGCATGCACAAAAAATACTGGCGCTGTCAAAAAAATATAACACACTTGTACTTACCAATTTTGAAACTTCCTGGTATCCTACAACGGAAAAGACATACCGGTTAACAGCGGATACCTCCTTCATGGGAGAGATACGCAAAGTAGTGATGCATTACGGGCATGCCGGGCCGAAAGCGATCGGTGTAATGCCTGAATTCTTCGACTGGCTGACAGATCCCGTGCAGAACGGTGGCGGCGCCCTCACCGACTTCGGATGTTATGGCGCTAATATCATGACCTGCCTGATGAAGGGAGAAATGCCACTGACAGTAACAGCAGTGATCCAGCATTTCCAGCCTGAAGCGTATCCAAAAGTGGATGATGAAGCTACGATCATTCTCACCTATCCCAAAGCACAGTGCATCATACAGGCATCATGGAACTGGCCCTATGGCCGTAAAGACATGGAAGTATATGGCCAAAACGGGTATGCTATCACCTATGACAGTAAAAAGATGAAAGCAAAAAGCAAGAATGAGCCTGAGCAGGTGATGGAACTGACAGCAGAGGAAACACAGACCTACGCGGATCCCTTTTTATATTTTTCGGATGTGATCAGGAAAAAGATAGAAGTACCAAAATCCGGATTGTACTCTTTGGAGAATAATCTCATCGTTACAAAGATCCTTGACGCAGCGAAAAGATCGGCAGAGACGGGTAAAACAATTATTATGAAGAATGAAAAATAAAATAACCCCGCACCGGAACTCAGAATTGGTGCGTGGAGACACGCACCAAGGCATCGGTAAAAAACAGGAAGCACGCCGTGGTTGGGTACTGGGGCCCCCACTAAATTAAAAAAGCTGGCGTAAATTAACAATTGTTACCTGTCCTGTATCGGGTTTGATCAAACCACTCATGGGCCTCGCCAGGTCCATGGTTATATACAGGACAGTGGATGCCAGCAAAGCAAACACTACAATGACTATCCATTCCTTCCGTTTAACGGCGGGTGTAGTGAAGCCACCCACGAGACAGATAGCTAATGCAAGTGTGATCAGCATAATACTAATGGGAATGGGAATTCCAAAACTTAATAGGGCTTCCCTTTTAATACCGATGTCAAACAAGCTGACCAACGATGCCGACATTCCTCCGGCGGCGCCGCTCAAACCAGGTTTTTTCGATTGTTCAATTGTCATCGCCCATAATGCTCTCGACGTCTTCGACAACTCTTCCCTGTTTTTTTTGAATTTGGCTTTATTGGCAGCTTCATCGTAATATGAAATCCGCTCCTCCAGGTATTTACGCAATTCTGTCCGATAGGCATTCCGTATACTGTCCGGGAAAAAATCTGCTTTAATGATGGCAGTTCTTAAAATATTGGCTTCATCCACAATCATGCCCCTTACGGTTTCGAAGCGGCTACCAGATTGGCTGAATGTAAATGCAAGCATAAAGCCCCATAAACCAAAAAAGGCGCCCAGCAAAGAATTTACACCACCTTTAGTATCGCCTTCTTCTGCACGCCAGAATTTTTTTCTCATCCTGTTGCCCAGCCAAAGGGCAAGTAACATCAGGAGAAAGAGAACAAAGCAAATCACTGAAGGATCGACTTGTGACAGGGCTGACTTATCCATCTTTTTATTTTTTTGTAAAACAATTAATTATAAAAGGTTTCAACAAATCTATTATAAATTCATCCTCATCAGCTCAAATCACTATCCACTTTTCTTTTTACCAAAAACACCGGTGTGGAGATTCTTTGTTGAACTGGTAATGTAACCAGGAAAATATGATCTCTATGTAAGGGAAATTCTTCCGCCCGGGTTCATGCCTGCCTGCTCCAAAGGAGTCCTTCGGACCGGCAGGTTCGTAATAAGTGAGGTGACCCCGGGGTCGCTCCACTCACAATGGCATCTGATTCATTCGGAAGAGGCTCGTCGGGGAACCCAAATTGCTCACTTCACCGTTCGGCAATTCTACCGGGCATTTGCTGTGCATTCTTAATGTCCCACCGGGACATTTGATGGGTAATCAAACACAACGAATGGTGAAAACGTTACATCGGAACGTTTGGTGCTTTCCTTCGTCCCAACAACATGCACCATGCGTCCCTACGGGACGCCGGTAATACCTTGCATTATTTTTCTACCTACCATGTGTTCCGCCGGAACACAAAACATCAATTCGCATATTTAATTATTAAACCTTAGCCAATGGCCAATACCTACACATAACTTCACATTCAATTGGGAACACATTCGATGATGGGTTGCATGCAATACAAATTTGGGCGCCAGGATATTGCTTCCTGGTTGAACTCGCCTACGTGTTTTGAGTGCATGTTATCTTACAAATAATTATTGTCCTTCATTACTGAAATTGAATGAAGGAAGTTTGACAAATGTCCTCACTATTATTGAGCAACTCTCCCTATCAAACGGGCTCACAGATCATTTGCTGATCGATGTGGAAAAAAATATGACAACGAAAAAATTATACATGGAATTGAACACAGATATAAAAAATGTGTTATTTTAGTTTACCACTACAGTAGAAATAAACTGGATAGTTCATCGGTCCCACTTTCACCTGGTGAGATTAATGTTATTCCTGTACCTGTTGAACCTGCCCGAACTCATTATTGATCCTTAAAGGCTCTGACAGCGCCATGGCAAAGGCAGCTATGGCAGGTAGCAATTAGGCTATTTTGGCCAATATCCTCTATTCCCTGGTCCGTCCCTGCCATGTTAAAATCATCAATCAATCAATCAATCATCAAATCAACTCTTATGCAAAAAAAAATCTGGAGCAGGTGTTTCAGCGCTGTAATGCTGATCACCATTTCGCTTTTATCAAACACTGTATCAGGTCAGCAAAAACCCAATATCCTTGTTCTCTGGGGTGATGATATCGGGATCGCCAATATCAGCGCCTATACTGATGGCGTGATGGGGTATGAAACACCTAATATCGATCGAATAGCTAAGGAGGGTGTCCGCTTCCTGCATTATTATGGTGAACAAAGTTGTACTGCCGGCCGGGCCGCTTTTGCTACAGGCCAGCATGGGATCAGGACGGGCCTGACTAAAGTCGGATATCCCGGCGCCCCGATGGGTATGAGCCAACTGGATCCTTCAGTTGGCGGCCTGCTTAAAAACCTTGGTTATGTCACCGGGCAATTTGGTAAAAATCATCTTGGCGACCGGAACCCGTCATTGCCCACTGTCAACGGGTTTGATGAATTTTATGGAAACCTTTACCACCTGAATGCAGAGGAAGAACCTGAATTGCCGGACTATCCAAAAGATCCAGCCTACAAGGCTAAATTTGGCCCGCGTGGTGTGCTTCGCTGCACCGCTACCAATACAGATGATCCAACAGAAGATCCACGCTTTGGTAAAGTAGGCAAACAAAGGATTGAAGACACCGGCCCGCTTACCAAAAAGCGCATGGAAACCGTTGATGACGAAACTTCAGCCGCCGCTATTGATTTTATTAAAAGGCAAAATGCTGCAGGCAAACCATTTTTCTGCTGGTTCAATGCCACCCGTATGCACCTGCGTACGCATGTAAGAAAAGAACACCGCGGCAGGTATACACATGGCGACAGCGAATACATTGATGGCATGATCGAGCACGACGGAACGATCGGTTCTATTCTGAAAGTCCTCGATGACCTTGGTATTGCAAACAATACAATTGTTGTGTACAGTTCTGACAACGGCCCGCACATGAACACCTGGCCCGACGGTGCAATGACGCCATACCGTTCTGAAAAGAACACTAACTGGGAAGGCGCTTTCAGGGTGCCCTGCCTTGTTCGCTGGCCCGGGGTTATCAAAGCGGGAACTGTTACTGCAGAAATAATGAGTCATAATGACTGGATACCTACACTTTGCAGTTTTGCGGGTGAGCCTGATATTGTCAATAAATTACTAAAGGGTTATACTGCCAATGGCATCAATTACAAAGTACATCTTGATGGTTTTGACCAGGCAAACTTTTTACGGACAGTAAGCGGCACTCCGGGTAATAACAATGGGGCGCACAGTGTAAGGGATAAATTCTTCTATTCCGATGATGACGGATTGCTCGTTGGCTTACGGGAAGGAGATTATAAATACGTGTTTGCCGAGCAGCGTTTAGCCGGTACCATGGGTGTCTGGGCGGAACCGTTTACAAAACTCCGCCTTCAAAAGATATTTAACCTGTACCAGGACCCATACGAGCGGGCTGATTTTACATCCAATACCTACTGGGACTGGATCATGGATCATGTGCCAAGTGTTTATGGAGCAATAGACCAGGTCGGCAGATTTGCCATGACCTTTAAAGAGTATCCGCCCCGGTCAATACCGCCAAGTTTTTCTGCTTATACCATCCTGGAAGATGTGCTGAATGGCATCAAGCTGGAGGCAGAATTAAAGAAGATGGAAGAAGCGAAAAAGGCTGCAGCGCCGCCCCCGGCAAAAAAGAAGAAATAGAAATAGCTTGTTGAGTATATAGTACTGTATCATTTTTAAAACATGTAAGATGAAAAAAAGATCAATCATCAGCTTACTGCTGCTTTTTACAGTTAGTACCTCACAAATATTTGCGCAGAAAAAACCCAATATCCTCGTCATCATGGGTGATGATATCGGGTGGTTTAACACGAGCTGTTATAACCGCGGCATGATGGGTTTCAGAACTCCTAATATTGACCGTATTGCCAATGAAGGTGCGATGTTCATGACATGGTATGGCCAGCAAAGCTGTACGGCAGGCCGGGCAGCATTTGTTACCGGGCAATCGCCTATCCGTACCGGTCTTACCAAGGTTGGTATGCCTGGTTCTGACATAGGTCTTAGTCCAGACGATCCCAGCATAGCAGATTTTATGAAAGCACTTGGCTACTCTACCGGCCAGTTCGGTAAAAATCATTTGGGGGATCTGAATAAATTCCTCCCGACGGTTCATGGCTTCGACGAATTCTTCGGTAACCTGTATCACCTGAATGCGGAAGAAGAACCCGAAGATGCTGATTATCCCAAGGATCCAAAATACAAGGAACAATTCGGTCCCCGTGGTGTGCTTCGTTGTTACGCTACAACAACAAATGATCCTGCTGTTCAAGGAAAATTTGGCCCCATCGGGAAGCAAAAAATTGAAGACACCGGCCCTTTAACAATTAAGCGTATGGAAACTTTCGACACAGAAGTCACCACTGCTGCGATTGATTATATGGACCGTCAGTCGAAAGCAGGTAAACCATTTTTCTGTTATTTCAATTCTACAAGATGCCATGTCAATACGCATCTTAGTCCGCAGTACAATGGCAAAACCGGTTTGGGCCTGGAAGCAGATGCCATGACAGAGCTCGATGATAACGCCGGGAAGTTGTTAAAGAAACTCGATGACCTTGGGATCGCCAGCAATACCATTGTTGTATTTACAACTGACAATGGCGCAGAGATGATGACATGGCCGGATGGCGGAAGCACTCCCTTCCGTGGTGAAAAGGCAACGAACTGGGAAGGAGGCTTCCGCGTGCCTACATTAATCCGGTGGCCTGGGGTAATCAAACCGGGAACTATTTCTAATGACATCTTTGCTCACGAAGATTTCATTCCCACCTTCTGTGCTGCAGCAGGCGAGACCGACATTGTGAAAAAATGTATGAACGGATACACGACAAATGGCAAAACATTCAAGGTGCATCTCGACGGTTATAATATGCTTCCGTTTTTGAAAGGGGATGTAAAAGAGGATCCCCGAAAAGAATTCGTGTACTGGAGCGATGACGGCGACCTTTTTGCCATTCGCTATAACCGCTGGAAAATTTCATTCATTGAACAATACCACGAAGGACTCGACATTTGGGTGAGGGATTACACCAAGCTCAGGGTACCCCAGGTATACGACCTGCTTGCTGATCCTTTTGAGCGGGGGCCAAACTCATTTGAATACGCAACATGGCAGGTTCATCACATATATCTTACTTATGGGGCACTTGGTTATGTTGCCAATTGGATGTCCAGTTTCAGGCAATTCCCACCGCGTCAAAAACCGGCGAGTTTCAACCTGGACGAAGTGATGAGGAAAATGACTGAAAGACCTAGTGGCCATTAGGTTCACCACGTACAAAACCTGCCAGCTTTAAACTGGATGATGTAATGCGAAAGATGAGCGAACCAAAAAATTAAGGATATGAAAGGTTGCCGGCTTTAACAGAGCCGGCAACCATTCTTTTGGAACTCAGAATTGATGCGTGGGGACATGCAGTTTCAACATGGGAAGAGATAAATAAAAAACTCTGCAATAAACGCGGTGTTACAACTTTTAAAATTAAAATGAAATGAATAAATGTAAGGTATTTGGAGTGGCATTTCTTTCCTTGATCGGCACTACGAAATTATTAGCACAGCAGGACGCCGCAGAACTTGCAAAAAAATTGGCTAACCCTATCTCCAGTTTGATCAGTGTTCCCTTTCAAAACAACAGCGATTACGGAATTGGTGACCGGAATGGCAGCCGGAATACCATGAACTTTCAGCCGGTAGTACCGATCGGTCTCAGTAAAAACCTGAACCTGATCACCCGGTATATTATCCCCATCACAACACAATATAATATTACAGGTGCAGGAGAAAAGCAAAATGGGTTGAGTGATGCTGTAGTAAGCGCATTCTTCAGCCCGGCGAATTCAAAGAATGGTTTTACCTGGGGAGCAGGCCCTGTATTCCTGTTACCTATTGGAACGAACGATTACCTGACCTCGAAAAAATTTGGTATTGGCCCAACGATCGTAGCATTGAAGCAGGTTAAAGGCTGGACCTATGGCGTACTGGCGAACCAGATATGGAGTATAGCAGGCAGTGACAGCCGGCCCGATGTAAACCAAATGTTCCTGCAACCATTTCTTGCGCATAACTGGAAGACCGGCGCAGGGATTGCGATAAATTTTGAGTACACACAGAACTGGGAAAGCAATACCTCAACTGTTTTTTTTAACCCGGTCGTCAATGGTGTTACCAGTATTGGCAAGCAAAAAGTTCAGCTGGCTGTTGGTCCGAGAATTAACATCGCAGCCCCGGATGGCAGCAAAGCAGATTGGGGATGGAGAGCGGTTATGGTCTTACTTTTTCCTAAATGATCTTTTTGCCCGACGAGCTTCCTCCGGCAGTTTCCGGGAACGATCAGAAACCAGTGGAGGGACCCGGGGGTGAACGAAACAAAATCCTGTCGTCAACAGTAACTATCAAATCAACATATCATTAATGGTAACATGAGTGAAGTGAGCATCGAAATTTATACAGGCATTTATAAGGATAGGGTTGCTGATCTGATCCTGGGTATTCAAAATGGGGAATTTGGGATACCAATAACCCTGGAGCAGCAACCGGACCTGGATGAAATACCCGGATTTTACCAGGTGAATAACGGTAACTTCTGGATCGCCAAAATCGGTGATAAGGTTATCGGAACGATCGCTTTGCTGGATATTGGCAACAATAAAGGGGCATTGCGTAAAATGTTTGTTGCCAAAGATTACAGGGGCAAAGAATCCGGTATC
>DATDIX010000239.1:0-2781 GCA_036520835.1 Chitinophagaceae bacterium
GGGCAAATGCTTTTGCAGGTGGTAAAGAAATACTCCGCCACATATACTTTTCCCGCCACCGATTTTTCTGTAAATCGGTTGCCATCCTGGTCAATAAATGAAAAAGGCCGTACATAACTAAGCGGGGGCGACTTTGGTTTGCCAAAATCAGGGATAAGAGCCGTCAGCACAAAATAAAATGTGACCACAAGCGCCGTAAAAAAGCCGATATAGATCCAATTCTTCTTTGACATTTCAATGATTTCAGTGCAAAGTTAATTGATATTAAGACCCGATTAATATTTTGCAACATTGTTGCTTTTTCATAGTTTTGTCCACTTCATGAAATCAAGAATAAACTGGGATGCACTGGGAATAACCGCTTCATTGGCCTGTGCCATTCATTGTGCCCTATTGCCGCTTTTTTTGACCAGCCTGCCTTTGTTTGGGGTCAATATCATTCACAATCTCTTTTTTGAAGCGGGAATGGTGGTGTTGGCATTTGGTATCGGCAGCTACTCTTTTTTTCATGGCTACCGCCGGCATCATCATAACCCACTGCCTTTTACATTGTTTGGCCTCGGTATTATATTGCTTGTTTTAAAATTGTTTTTTATCCAGTACGAAAGCTGGTTACTCATCCCGGCCGTTACACTGATCATCCTGGCACATGGTTTAAACTGTCGTTTTTGCCGGGTTCACAACCATGCGCATGCAGATGATTGCGCACATTGATATTCCATCTCTTTAAAAGGCAAATGAGGAATCATTGGCAATCATAGCAGTTAACCTGCCTGGGGTTGATAACGCTGCTGAATTTTTCCAAAAACAAAATAGGAAGCCATGAGACCGACCGAGGAAAACACAATATCATTATAATCAAATGTCCGGCCGAAGAACGGGATCAATTGCAGGTATTCGTTAATAATGAGCATACCAAAGCCCATCATACAAACCAGCTTCAGGTCATACATAGACTGGATACTGAAAATCCTTGCGATAAAAAAATTCCTCCCGCTAAAAAACCAATAGGCCGCAAAGGGTATCAGGAATGAGCCGAAAAGATTAGGCGCAATACCGAGGAAGAACTTTGCCGGATCATCAAATAAATGAAGCGGCCTGATAATAAACTTTATGGCCCAGATGGCCAATGTTCCAAAAATGAATAACCGTTTACTAATTTGTTTTAACTCCATGTTGGTGGCTGAATGTACATTCAAAATACTTCATTTTGATGAAGCAGTTATACGTAGCAGCGGGTATTTTTTAAAATATAAAGTTATTTTCTCCAGAGCCGGTAGAAGTACCTTATTAACAGGACAAGGGCTGAGAGAAAGCAGGCATAGAAGAGAATGATATAGATAACAGGTATATCTTTTCTGTAAGCCAGTCCAAAATAAAGACCTGCTGTTACAGCACTCATCAGCCATAATAGTCCGAAGGAAAAAGTAGAGATGATCTTCCGGAAATACTTCTTCACTTCAGGATCCCATCCCTGTTCCATACAAGAAATTTTTTGCCGGAAACAATTTACAACTTTTAAAGGAGCATGGCGGGTATGCCCGTTATGGCTGAACAAGGATGCTTCTGAACTTCAGTGAATCGCCTTTAAAAACATTAAAGTCAACTTTAGGGATAATACCATCCACACGGCCCTGGTCATTGTGTTGCCAGAATATCCAGTCCCGCCTGATCCGTGGCTGTTCCTCCTCGTAGTAGTGAGCCGCCCATAATGGATATTTATCAAACTCGCTGCCAAGATTTTGTTCATAAAAATCCACATTGGTATAAATGATCGGCGTCACTTTATAATAATTCTCTGTGGTTGCCAGCCATTTTCTTACTTCTTTTCTAAGTTGACTGGCACTTACACCGTTCATTTGTTCCACATCCAGTACTGGTGGCAGGTCGCCGGGTTCTATATCTACCCTTTTAATAAAATTTTCAGCCTGCATCTTTCCATCTTTGGAAGCAATGAAAAAATGATAAGCCCCCCGAACGATGTTATTGTCTTTTGCTTTTTTCCAGTTGCGGCGAAACTGCGGGTCCTTATTGCCAATTCCTTCAGTGGCTTTGATAAAGGCAAACTCCACCCGGATATTGGACACATTCATGGCCTTTACCTCTTCCCAGGCAATAATATCCTGGTACCAGGAAACATCAATGCCATGAATGGAGTAATCATCAGGGATAGCGATCCCGAATTCAGCATAGTGAGTGTTTTTTGCTTTGGCATACAACCACCATCGATAACCCAGCCGCCCGGCAAATACCAGGAGAACGATAACCAGAAAATAAATGATCCCGCGGAAGGTTTTCTTTTGGTGGCGTGAAAGCATGATCAATTGTCTCGTTATTCAAATAGTTACGGCAAATATAAAAGGTCACAGGGTCTTAAATTGTTAATTAAGGATATTCCTTGTCCTATTATTCGTACTTATCCTGGTTAGTTAGCCGTGATCCTGTATAGAAAATCTTAACAGGCTAAATCTTCCTGGCGGCGACAAACGCCGCTTACCGGCCTTTTTAAGCTTTATCTGTCCTTACCGGCTGTCCGGCATGTCTGCAGCCAGGTTGGTCTTTAATCCAAAATTTCCCCTTTCTCAAAGAGTAGTTTTAAGTCATTAAATAATTACATCAATAAAAACTTTGGCTATGAAACAAAAAATTAAAATAGGGATAGCTGCGATAGCGCTAACCCTGATCTCTCTTTGTTCTTTTGCACAGGAGGAACCATCAACTACAACGCCTGTTCCCCGTTGGGCATCTGATAACGGGTACTGGGTAGTGGAAAGTAATATC
>DATDIX010000240.1:0-4009 GCA_036520835.1 Chitinophagaceae bacterium
AGTTTGCCTGCGGAAAACGGCCCGGTGATGAACCTTACCAATAGCAGCGGCGCCTTTGATCAATCACCCGCCTGGTCACCCAATGGAAAATGGATCGCATACTGGAGCGATAAAAGCGGCGAGTATGAAATATGGTTGCAGGAAACACAAACCGGGACAAGTAAGAAGCTGACGAGTTTTGGCAAAGGCATGGGATGGCAATTATTCTGGTCGCCTGACAGTAAAAAGATCGCTTTTATCAATTACCTGCAGGAGATCAGTGTGCTTAACGTGGCTTCAGGTGATATATCGGTTATTGATAAAACGGCCTTACTGAATTATAATGGCCTGCGGGGTTTTCAGCTTAGCTGGAGCAGTGATAATAATTGGGTAACATACAGCAAAAGTGGTGAAAACCTTAATGACGCGGTTTACCTATATGATCTTACTAATAAAAAATTGCATAAAGCCACAGCGGGTTATTACAACGATTCAGATCCTGTATTTGATCCGAATGGTAAATATTTATACTTTAAAACTGACCGCCGGCTGCAGCCAAGCTATAGCGGCATTGATGGCACATGGATATATCCCAATAGCACACAGATCGCTTATGCCAGTCTTGATCCAACAGCTAAGGGTTTATTGGCAGCCCGTAATGACGAAGTAAAAGTAGCAGCCGATTCTGCTGCTAAGCCTGCTGCCAAAGCTGATACGACAAAGAAGACAGCTTCAAAATCTTTGACCATAATTGCAGATGGATTTGAAGCAAGAGTACAGGTGTTGCCTGTCGCTGCCGGCAACTATGGCCAGTTAAGCGCTGTTGAAGGCAAATTGTTGTATGCTCGGTTCCCTAATACAGGAACTGTTGGCGAACAACCTGCTATCTATATGTATGATATAGAAAAAAGGGAAGAGAAAAAAGTATTAGGCGGAACCGGCAATTTTGCCGTATCAGGTGATGGCAAATCTATTTTAGTTCTTCAAGGTGGTAATCTTGGTATCATAAAACCAGCCCCGGATCAACGGATAGAAAAACCATTGCGTACTTCCGGCATGGAGATGAAACTGAATCCCCGTGAAGAATGGGATCAGTTGTTTGCTGATACCTGGCGCCGTTATCGTGATTTTTTTTATGATCCCGCCATGCAGCAGGTTGACTGGAATGATATCCGTAAACAGTATGGCGGCTTGATGAAGGATGCCATCACTCGCTGGGATGTACTGAATATACAGCAGGAAATGATCGCCGAATTAGCTGCAGGTCATACTTATGCCCGCAACACAGGTGATGCAGAGCAGGCAAGCAACCGTGGTCATGGATTTTTAGGTATTGACTGGGCATTGGACAATGGCGCTTATCGTATCAAACGGATCGTTCGTCCTGCCGCCTGGGATAATGAGGTAAGATCCCCTTTTGATGCAACCGGTATTTCTGTTAAAGAAGGTGATTATATCCTTGCGGTAAATGGTATTGCAATTGATACGAAGACCGATCCCTATGCAGCATTTGATGGAATGGCAGGAACGGCAGTGTTACTAAAGGTAAATGATAAACCTTCCATGGAAGGAGCAAAAGATGTATTGATCGAAACGCTTACTACAGGACAGGAACGCCGTTTGCGCCACCTGGAATGGATAGAATCTAACCGGAAAAAGGTAGACCAGCTGAGTAATGGCGATCTTGGTTATATGTATATGCCCAATACCGGCGGCGATGGACAGACAGAACTGATGCGTCAATTCTATGCACAGATAGATAAGAAAGGATTTATCATTGATGAACGTTTTAATGCAGGTGGTCAGTTGGGCGATCGTTTTGTTGAAATGCTGAACCGTCCTAATCTTTACAATATTTCCTGGCGAAATGCGGGAGTCAGCCGCATACCCGGCAAAGGAAATAATGGCCCGAAAGCCATGCTCATTAATGGATGGGCAGGCAGTGGCGGCGATGCATTCCCCTGGGCATTTAAAACAATGAATATGGGCCCCATTATCGGCGAACGTACTTTAGGAATATTAGTAGGACCTGCCACTGGCCACAATCTTATAGATGGAGGCGGTATTACTGTTCCAGATGCAAGACTATATGGCCCCGATGGAAAATGGTTTGCGGAAGGCTATGGTGTCACCCCTACTATTGAAGTATGGGACGACCCGGCCCAGTTGGCAAAAGGTAATGACCCGCAACTGCTCCGGGCAATTGAAGAAGTGATGAAACTGGTAAAAACAGCTCCGCGTAAATTACCTCCACCTCCTGCATTTGAAGACAGGAGGGCAAAGGGAATTAATGATTGACCTGTTCAAACAAAATTGTAAAAGGTATCCCTGTAAGGCGATACCTTTTTTACTTTAAAGATTTTTATAGTATCCACAAACAGTATTCATCAGGCATTCATCACACTTGGGCTGTGGCCGGCATATCTCCCTTCCCAAAAATGACATGGCCATGCCCGCATCCCAATCTTTTTGGGGAATTGCTTCCATGATCTGTTTTTCAATTTTTTTTGGATCAGCTCCTGTAGCGATACCAAGTCTCGGCGCCACACGAACGACATGCAGGTCTACGATCACTCCTTCTGCAGGTTTTCCTGATTCCCGCAATATAACACTGGCTGACTTTCTCCCAATACCCGGTAACTCAGTCAGTTCATCCATTGTAAGAGGAATGTTACTGTTCTTTTTTATTTTCTGCGACATTTCCATCAGCCATTTGGTCTTGTTGGCAAAATTTCTCACTTTGCTGATAAAAGGAAACAAGGTTTCCGGCGTTGCCGTTGACAATGCCTGCATATCAGGGAAAGCTTCAAATAATTTTGGCGCAAGTTGGTTAATGTTCTTGTCGGAGTCCTGCGCAGATAAAACCACCATTACTACCAACTGGTAAGTGTTTTCGTAATCAAGAGGATGTTTTTTACTCTTGTATTTTTTAAGCAAGGGCTTGATGGCTTCAGCCCAATTGAAACCTGAAGGCATTGTAAATGTTTTTAGAAGATAAATCTACAATAATCTGGTAACAGTAATCGACTATAAGAATAGTTCAGTTTATAAATACCATATATCAACAGCTGACACCGTCAAATAAATAGTATCTCCTGCCTTAAACAAGTTGTCAGAAGATCTTATGCTGATCAATTGTTTGCCAATTAATACATCAATGCCATAATAACTTCCGGCAAATAATACTTTCTGTACTATTCCTGCTATTGAGTTTGTTTTATCAGTGGTTAGAACGAAATTTTCAGGACGTATCAGCAACTTCTTTTTATTTTTTACAAGACCGGGTATCATTTTAAAAGAGGCATTACTCCTGTCAATCAAATTATAGTCACCGAAAAGCCCGGCACAATATTCATTGACCGGTTGTTTATACACCTGTTCAGGTTCACCCTGCTGAATCACCTGTCCATCTTTCATCACCAATCTGGTATCCGCCCATGAAAGAATATCCGCCGGGTCGTGTGAAACAAGGATACAGGTAATGTTTAACTTTTCACCGATATCATGAATCACTTTTTTGATCGTATTCTTATGTATGATATCGAGGTTGGAGAAAGGCTCATCTAATAATAACAGCCGCGGGGATGTAATGAGCAGCCTGGCAAGGGCGATACGTTGTTTTTCGCCACCGGACAACTGGTTTGTTCGCCTGTTCAATAAATGCTCTACCTGGCAAACCCGGAAAATGCCGGTAGCATCATCTTCGCTCAGTTTATTTGCCATTTCCAGTATTTCGTGTACCCAATAATTATTGAGCAGTTCAAAATACTGGCTCATATAGGCAATACTCGGGTGTCCCGGGATCAACTGGTCGTTGGGGCCAATGACCTTTTTATTCTCAAATAGTATTTCGCCGGCAGTGGGTTGTATCAACCCTGCGATCATTTTGAGCAGGGTCGTTTTGCCGGAACCTGTTTCGCCGGCGATGACAATTTTTTCAAAAGATCGCTGGGAGAAGCTGACATTCTTTACTGAAAAGATCTCCTTCTCCTGCCTGCTGGTATCATTCACTTTTAAAAAAAACATGCTT
>DATDIX010000241.1:0-2644 GCA_036520835.1 Chitinophagaceae bacterium
TCACTTAAAAAACAGGGCTACTTCATTTCCCATACCAGCGCACTGGCGCCCAGGATCGCCGCATCGGATTCCTTTAAATGACTTATTAAGATCTTCACCTTATTCTGAAATACCTGTATCAGGTTCGACTCCATATATTCCCTCGTAGGTTTTAAGATAAGATCGCCGGCCTTTGTCAGCCCGCCAAATAGAATGATCGCTTCAGGGCTGGAGAACATTACCGCATTAGCCAGCGCCAACCCGAGTATCCTGCCGGTATATTCAAATATTTCATGTGCCAGTTTATCGCCTTGTATGGCGGCATCGTATACTGCTTTTGAATCCAGTTTATCCTTTGGCACTTTTCGCAACAAACTTTCCTGGTTACTTTTTTCCAGCATTTCGATCGTTGTAAGTGTAAGCCCGGTTGCAGATGCATAACTTTCCAATGAACCTCTTTTACCGGTTCCCTTATGCAGCCTGCCATCCGGTATCACAATAGTATGACCAAGCTCACCGGCAAATCCATCATGACCGTAGATCAGTTTCCCATTCGCCACGATACCGCTGCCAACACCTGTACCCAACGTGATCATAATAAAATCCTTCATGCCTTTGGCCGCGCCATACATCATTTCGCCGATAGCGGCTGCATTGGCATCATTGGTGAGTGTAACAGGAAGCTTGAATTTATCCTCCATTAATTTGGCCAAAGGAATAACTCCTTTCCAGGGAAGGT
The DNA here is from genome assembly GCA_036520835.1 of Chitinophagaceae bacterium. GTDB lineage: Bacteria > Bacteroidota > Bacteroidia > Chitinophagales > Chitinophagaceae > VBAT01. The sequence continues at coordinate 719 of DATDIX010000241.1, forward strand.
TAGGTGCATACTCGATAGTGCCAGTATAATAATTACCATTCGGCGCCCCGACACCCATGCCTTTCATACGACCAATGCCACCTGCTTTTACTATCAGTTCAGATAAAACAGTATGAAGCTCGTCAATAAATGTATTTACTTCTGCATGTTTTTTGGTAGATATCTCTCCGGAAAAAAGAACATTACCATCCCTGTCCACGATCCCGAACTTGGTTCCCGTGCCACCGATATCAATACCAATTGCCAGGGGTTGGCCTATCATTGATTTTGAGGTTGATTTTCCCATCAGTATGTTATTTAAAAAGCCCCGCTGTTTTCGCAGCGGGGCTTAAAAGTACGAAGGAAATGAATTGAATTAACCGGTATTAATGTCCGCTGGCAGCTACTTCTGCATCATAGTCTATTCCCTGTTTTCTTAAAATACCTTTTACAGCAAAGGCAAAGAAAGCAAGATATACAAAACATACTGCCGCAATAATATAAGACTGGTGAATACCCATCACATCAGCCAGCTTGCCCTGGATAGGAGGTATGATACCCCCACCCAGTATCATCATGATCAGGAAGGCAGAACCTTGTGAAGTATATTTTCCTAAGCCGGCAATTGAAAGACTAAATATAGCAGGCCACATGATAGAACATACAAGACCGCCGCTCAAAAACGCATAGATCGCCACATTACCCGTAGTAAGCAAGCCGATGATCATGGCTGCAATACCCAGAGTGCTAAAGATCAATAACGTTCTGGCAGGCTTGTCTTTGCTGATATAAAATGCAGCGATCTGGATCAGCACACAGACCACGTAAAAAAACAAAGGCTTCACATTATAGTCGGACAGGTAAATGATACCGACCAGGATACCGAATGCGATCAATGGGATGATGAATTGCAGGATCGTTTTTGTATTATTAGACATTTTAAATACACTGATGGCCCCTGTCCATCTCCCGATCATCAGGCTGCCCCAATACATCATAATATATGGCGTCGCTTCAGAAGCCGAGAGGCCACCAAATTCTTTTTGTTTCAACAGTTCGCCGAGATTACTACCAATTGCGACCTCAACACCCACATAAGTAAATATTCCAAGCATCCCTAAGACCAACTGGGGATATTGCATAGCTCCCCATCCGTCTGATTTTCTTTTAGCACTCGCATTTGAAACCAAAAGTAAAATGACAACTACTGCCAATGCCCCGAGAAGCCAGTACATCCTGTATTTTTCAAGCGGGTGTTTGAGAACTGTGATCTCTTTATTTTTTCCCTTAATGTCCTCATTTGTATTTTTTATAGTGGCAATGACTGAAATAACTGCTGGATCGGCGGCATAGGCCTTTTCGAGGGAATCCAGCCTGCCGGCAATTATGGTTGAATCTTTTTTAAGAAAGTCTTTTGCAAAACTGGTGTCGGCCATATTTCGTTTGATGGTTGCGGCCAGTAAAGAATCAGTAGCCTTATGATCCTGTTTAACGCTTTCTTCGATCTTCGCTATCTGCAAAGCTTCCTTGCTTTTATAGCTGCTGAAGACCGGAACAAACATCATGATCAGTAATCCTGACATGATCAACAGCATGTAAAGCGCTTTATTGGCTTTCTCGGTTTTTTCCAGCAAAATACCCGAAGGCACTTTTTTGGAGAAATAAAACAAAGCAGCGGCGGCCAAAAATAAAATACCTACACCGGTATATAGTATGATCACTTTTTCCAAACCAAGCGAGGCGATCTGTTCATCAGTTATTGCAGCCGTAGTTCCGAATAATGCCAGCGCCACTACCAGCGGGCCGATGGAAGTACCAAAAGAATTGACACCGCCACCTAAATTGACACGGCTGGTGCCTGTTGCCGGATCGCCTAATGATATAGCAAATGGCTGCGCCGCCGTTTGCTGAAGCGAAAAACCAAGCGCTACAATAAAAAGCCCGATC
>DATDIX010000242.1:0-2161 GCA_036520835.1 Chitinophagaceae bacterium
GGAAGAAAAAAAGACTGGTGTCAGTTCTTTTTTCAATGATCTTGTCGGTAAGTGCGGGGTCACTAAGCAGCTGTTTCAAAAATGAGCTGAATTCATTCTCAAACGGATCCGACCGGAAATAGCTGTGCGAGATCTTATAAACAGGGGACTGGCTATACAAGTTGAAGCAAACAAATAAAACCGGGACTAAAACAAAGTAGAGTTTTCTCATAAACTTTATTTCCATGAAGGTATTGATACTTGTCTTTTTGTTCTGTTAAAATATGCTTTTGACCCATTTTACAATAAAACTGTCCCAATGCAGCAGGCGAAAAGCGGTATAAAACAAAACAAACGCAAATATTTTTTTAACGGTATCCTGGTCAAGCCGCAGGGCTATCTTGCTGCCTATCCAGCCTCCGGCTATAAAAGCAATGCTCATAAATCCGACAACTTTGAAATCTATATTCCCCGCTTTGTAATAATTAAGAACAGCAAATATGCCAACCGGTAATAACAACAGGCCCAATGAAGTTCCCTGCGCCTGCAATTGTGTAAAACCAAGAAAGAAAATCAGCGCCGGTACAATGATGATGCCGCCGCCTACACCTACCAGTCCACTTAATATACCGGCGGCCAGTCCTACTGTCATCAGCAGCATGATGGATTCTGCACTCATATTTTTAAATTTATTTTCCACGGAAGTTATTTCCCGAAATTCTCTTTGTAATAGTTAATGGCTTCACGGATGATCTTGCAGGCGGTGTCCTTGTCCTGGAAATTATCTATCTCTACCTTTTTATTCTCAAGTACTTTATATTGTTCAAAGAAATTGCGGAGCTCGGCTAAAAAGTGATTGGGTAAATCATCTATCTTCTGGTAATGATTCACAGAGGGGTCCTTGGAAGCAACAGCAATGATCTTATCATCTACCTGTCCTGTATCGATCATCTGCATATTGCCGATAACCGTTGCTTCCACCAGGCAAAGCGATTGAATGGATTGCGAACAGAGCACCAATATATCCAGTGGATCACCATCCTGCCCGAGGGTTTGCGGGATAAAGCCATAGTTGACCGGGTAGTGGAAGGATGAATAAATGACCCTGTCCAGCCTGAGCAGACCGGTCGCTTTGTCCACTTCATATTTTGCTCTTGAACCCTGGGGTATCTCTATCAGTGCATTTACTTTTTGAGGAGCCTGGTCTCCGTAGTGGGCACCGTGCCAGGGATGGTTGACTGTAAGCATGATGGTCAGGTTTACAAGTTTATAAATTAACAGGGAAACGGTTCAGGATTTGCCGGGTTTTATATACGGGATATTTTCATGCCTGCATAAGTAGCGAGCAGTCCCAACAGAACACTGCCTGCTATGTAAAGAAAGAACAGACCCAGGCGCTGTTCCCGTATCAAACCCATTCCTTCTAATGTAAAAGCTGAAAAAGTAGTGAAGCCGCCACAGATACCTGTCATGAGGAACAATTTCCAGTGCTCATTTTCTGCAAAGGATTTAAAAGTAATTCCCCAAAGGAAACCGATCAGCAAGCACCCTGTTATGTTCACGGCAAAAGTTCCCCATGGAAAATGATGCGGGTAGTTCAATGCAAACCATCTTTGACAAAGATAGCGGGCCATACTTCCCAGGCCACCGCCCAATCCTACCAGTAGAATGTTTTTGATCATTTAGCAAGGCTGTCTTTCCTGTTCATCAATATATCGTTGTCGTGGTCAAAAAGATAATTGAAGTCTACCAGCCAGTTGTTTTTTAGTTTAACCGCCCGGAGGGTATCCCAGTTGTTTTTAAAAGAATTGGAGTAAATAACGATCGTTGTGGAATCGTTCACCCGGGTGATATTATGAACATTGATACTGGCCGCGGCCAACCCCTTTTTTTCTTCAGGGGAAAGATTCACTCTTTCGATATTACTCATTCTTTCCAGGCTGATGGAATCAGCCAGCATAAAAGTTTTTGCTTTTTCATAATTGCCTTCTAAAGCGGCCTGGATAAAATTTCTTACGGCATCTACATCATTTTCTGATGCAGGTTCTTTTTTGTCTTCATTACATGCATACAAACAAAAAAGCAGGAATGAAGTGAGAGATAGTATCTTTTTCATTCCTGCAAAGTAACAAATCTTTAGCGGAGCTTATTTATCCTTCCGGGGATATTCCTGCGGATTTTC